>CABUUJ010000025.1 GCA_902494715.1 uncultured Collinsella sp. | reverse complement strand
CGAGCGCCACGGCCAGCGCGCCCGCGCCGAGCGCCGCAAGGGCGAGCAGCTTCGCCGCGACGGCGCGCCCGCGCGAGGGGACCGCCGTGAGGTTGGCGAGGCGCCCGGCAGCGCGCTCCTCGTCCACGGCGAGCCCGCAGACGATGGCGGACATGAGCGGCATGAGGGCGCCGAGGAACTGGGCGTAGGCGTCCGCGCCCAGCGCCGGGTCCCATCGGGTTACGGAGAAGTACTCGCCGCAGGCAAGACCGGCTGCCAGGCCGCAGACGAGGTGCACCGCCGTGAGCGGGGAGCGAGCCAGGCGCAGGGCCTCGGAGAGCAGGGCCCGCGGGAGAGTCATGCGCGGCGTCGGGTCGGAGAGTCGTGTCATGGCCATCACCTCTCCTCGGAGCGCGCGAACCAGGCCGCGCCCGCCGCCGTGAGCGCGGCGAACGCGAGCGCGCAGACCGCAAGGCCCGCCAGCGTGAGCATGCCGTCCGCCGCGAGCGCCCCGCCGAGCGCCATGTCCGCCGCGAGTGGCTCGCCGCTCGGCAGCACGGGGATGAAGCTCGTGGGGATGACCATGCTCGCCGACGGCGGAAAGAGCTGCGGCAGCGGCACCAACGACCAGGCGAACCCACCCACGAGCTGCACGGCGAGCGGGCAGAAGATGCCCGCGAGCATGCCGAGTCGCGCCGTGAGGAAGAGCCCTGCGGGGATCATCCACGCCGCGGTCACCGTGTTGACGAGCGCGCAGAGGAGCATCGTGAGCGTGCCCGCGGCCGTGAGGCCCTGCGAGGAGAACGCCGATCCCGCGAGGTAGATGCCGAAGACCACGAGGTTCGAGAGCGCGCAGAGCGCGAGGCACCAGAGCGCCTTGGCCCACCAGGCGCGCCCGAGCGGGCAGCCCAGGCCCAGAAGCCCCCGCATCCGCGTGCGAGCGTCCGCCCGCGCGACGCACGCCACCACGAGCGAGAGAGACACGGGCAGGAAGAGCGCGTACCAGTAGTTCCACGCGCTGAAGATCTGCACGCCCCGGTAGGGCATCGCGCCGAGCAGCGGCATCGGCAGCGCCATGAGCACGGCCAGGCGAACCGGTGCCGCGTGGCGCGACTTCAGGGCCTCGGCGCGCAGGCCCGCGAGCAGGCCGCCTTTCTCGCCCGTCATGCCGCCACCTCCCCGCGTGCTCGTCGCCCTTCCCGGCAAAAGCTCATGAAGAGTTCCTCGAGGTCCTGCCCGGGCCGAAGCGCATCCTCGTAGGCGAGGCGCCCCCCGCAGATGATGCCGATGGTGTCCGCCATCTGCTGCACCTCGGAGAGGATGTGGCTCGAGACGATCACCGTCGTGCCCGCAGCCGCGAAGCCGCGAATCTGGTCGCGCAGCTCCTCGATGCCGATGGGGTCGAGGCCGTTGGTGGGCTCGTCGAGCACGAGCAGGCGCGGCCGGGCGATCAGCGCCAGCGCGAGCCCCAGGCGTTGTCGCATGCCCATCGAGAAGCGCCCGGCGCGCTTCTTCCCGGTGTCCGCGAGGTCCACGGCGGCGAGCACCTCATCTATGCGGCTCTCGGGAAGGCTCAGCAGCGTGGTGCGCACGCGCAGGTTCTCGCGCGCGGTGAGGTTTGGGTAGAGCGGCGCCTCCTCGATGAGGCTGCCGATTGCGTAGAGGTCCTCGCGGCGCCAGGCGTGCCCGGCAAAGAGGATCTCCCCGGCCGTCGGCCGCAGCATCCCGCAGATCATCTTGAGCGTTGTCGACTTGCCGGCGCCGTTGGGGCCGAGCAGCCCGTACACCTCGCCCTCGCGGATATGAAGGCTCACGTCGGCCACGGCGTCCTGCGCCTGGTCGCCGCGACCGAAGCGCTTGGTGAGCCCGCGCGTCTCGAGCATGTAACCCATGGGTTTATCCTTTCTCTACCGGGCGCGCGGGCCGAGTCACCGTACCCGCGTGCCTTACCTTTCGGGTTCACCATCCATGGTGGGACGCGTTTCTAACGAAGCCGTAACGGCCGTTGGGGTCTTATATATGTCTGGACTCTCTATGCTCGCGCTGGATAGACATCGCCAGAACGGGTATAGTATCGAAAGTTTTGTCGTTTACCAGCGGGGGAGTCCTGTGGGCATCAAAAAGAAGATCAAAAAGGAGCTTATCGGCACTTCCGATTACCCGTCGAATAAGATCTTCACGATCTCCAATTTCATTACCTTCACGCGCCTGATCCTCACGCTGGTCTTCCTGTACCTGTTTGTGACGGACAACAACCGTGTCGTCGCCATCGTCATCTATGCCATCGCGGCCTCCACCGACTGGATGGACGGCCAGATTGCCCGCATGACCAAAACGGTCTCGTGGCTCGGCAAGGTTATGGATCCCATCTGCGACCGTGCGCTGCTATTTACCGGCGTACTGGGCCTGGTGGTCCGCGGCGAGCTTCCCATCTGGGTCTGCGTGCTCATCATCGGCCGCGATATCTATCTGGGAATCGGCACGCTTATCGTGCGCCACTATCACCGCCGTCCCATCGACGTGGTGTTTCCCGGCAAGATTGCCACGGCGCTGCTCATGACCGGCTTCTCGCTCATGCTGTTGGGCTTTCCCACCGTGGATGGCTGGCATCTGTTGCCTGCTACGTTCACGGCCTTCCCGGGTCTCAACGGCAGCCCGGTACCGCTTGGCATCTTCTTTGTGTACGGCGGCGTCATCTTCTCCATGCTCACCGCCGTCATCTATTCCATTAAGGGTGGAGCGGCCATTAAACAAGCCGTGGCGCATCCCGAGGACGAAGACATCGACTTTCTTAACCCCGAAATCGAAGACTAAGCCATTGGGGTATGATTACGTACAGTTCATTCTTTGCGGCATGTCCGCGTTAAGTTAGGGGTTGTCATGGACAACATGGTTAACAATATGCCTCAGAACGATAAGGCCTCAGACGCCACCTGCGTTTTCCGCGTTCCTTCGAGCGATGTCACCGTTCCCGACCTCATGGCCAACGTGCGCATCACCGCGCCCGTCTTATCTATCGTCAAAGGCCCTCAAACCGGTGCAGCCTTTGAGCTCGAGGATAATGTGACCACCATCGGCCGCGATCCCGCTAACGGCATCTTCCTCAACGACATGACCGTGTCGCGTAGCCATGCGCGCATTATTCGCGAGGGTCTGGGTGCCCGCATCGAGGACCTGGGCTCGCTCAACGGTACGTGGGTTGACGGCGCTATCGTCAACGGCGCACCGCTGCACGATGGCTCTTCCGTCCAGATCGGTACGTTTACGCTCATCTACCACGAGAGCACGCCGGAGCGCATCGAAACCGGTGAGTAGGGCATGGCCGAACGCAATTATCTGAGTATCGGCCAGGTCGTCAATCTACTTCGAGGCGCATACCCCGATCTTTCGAACTCAAAAATTAGATTTCTCGAAGATGAGGGGCTCATCACCCCTCATCGCACGCCTAAGGGCTATCGTCAGTACTCCAAGGAGGACGTTGACCGCCTGGAGGTCATTCTGCACCTCCAGAAGACTCGCTACATGCCGCTCAACGTGATCAAGCAGCGCCTGGAAAACGCCACGGACCTGTCTACGCTCGCCTACGAGGTGGGCCTGTTGTCCGATGTTCCGCTCAAGACGGAGCCCAAGGAGACCAAGCAAAAGCTGCATCCCATCGAGACCATCCCCGATATGCTCGGTGTTGAGATCTCGTTTATACGCTCCCTGGCCGAAAACGACCTCATTCGCATCATCAAGAGCCCGCAGAATCGCGAGCTTGTCGATGGCCGCGATTTCCCGATCATCCGTTACTGCTCCGAGCTTTCGCGCTTTCATATCGAGCCGCGCAACCTGCGCCAATACGTATCGTCGGCAAACCGCGAGTCCTCGATGTTTGAGCAGGTGCTCGTGAGCATGCTCGGCATGGACACTTCCGATGACGAACGCGACGCCAAGCTCGAGCGTGCGTTTAAGAAGCTGCATGACCTCACCGAAGGTGTCCATACCGCACTGCTCAAGAACCGTGTATTTGAGTCACTCAACGCCGTGGTCGAGGACGCCGATATCGATGCCCTCGACGAGGAGATCGCACGCTCTGAATCCACCAAGGCCAAAAGCGAAGAGGCAAGCGTTCCCGCGATTGCCGCGAAGGACGAGTCGCTCGGGCATCCGTCCAAGGTCGTCGTCCCCTCGCATAGCCTGTCTGCTAACACGGGTAAATAACCGCCGTCCACCCGGCAATCCATGAAAGGTCACGTCATGTACGACTTCGAATCTCACATCGTCGACATCCCCGACTATCCCGAGCCCGGAGTCATCTTTAAGGACATCACGCCGCTCTTTGGTAATCCCGAGGCACTAAAGGCCATGGTAGATGCCCTGGCTGAGCATTTTGCCGGCATGGGTATCACCAAGGTCGTGGGTCCCGAGGCTCGCGGCTTTATGGTCGGCGTGCCCGTGGCTGTCGCCCTGGGTGCCGGCTTTGTGCCCGCTCGTAAACCGGGCAAGCTACCGCGCAAGACGGTGAGCCAGAGCTACGAGCTCGAATATGGTACCGACTCTATCGAGATTCACGCCGATGCCATTACCTCTAAAGATACCGTGTTGATTCTGGATGACTTGGTCGCGACGGGCGGAACCGTCGAGGCAACAGGTAAACTGGTGCGAGAAATGGGCGCAAAGCTTGTGGGTTACGGTTGTATCCTCGAGCTTGCGTTTCTCAACCCGCGCGAGAAGCTCACGCCTTTCAACGAGGACGTCGAGCTCTTTAGCTTGGTAACGGTGCACTAGCCGCTACCCTTAGATACCGGAAAGGAAGCTCCATGCGCACAGCAAACACGCACAAAAACATGGCACGCTGCGCTGCTACGGCAACCCTCGCTTGTGTTTTGGGCCTTGGCCTCGCGGCTCCGGCCTATGCCGATACCGCATCCGACCTTGCCGCTGCTCGTACAAAACTCGAGCAGATCGGCACGCAAACCCAGCAAATTCATGAAGAACTCTCCGCGCAGACGCAGGAGCTTGATCAGACTGCAGGCGAGATCACGCAAAAGCAGCAAGAGATTGCCGAGGGTCAAGCAAAGCTTTCGAGCTACGTTGCCGGTGAGTACAAGACCGGCGGCCTGAGTCTCCTTCAGGTTCTGACGGGCGTCGACGATCTGGGCGACATGCTCAACCGTTTGTTCTACTACGGTAAGGTTTCCGACAAGCAGGCCCAGACCATTCAGGAGGTCAAGGACCTTAAGCAGCAGCTCACCGATAAGCAGACCGAGCAGGAGAAGAACGTCGCCGCGACGCAGAAGAAGGTCGACGAGCTCAATGCCCAGCAGGCTGAGGCCCAGAGTGTCGTGAGCTCCCTGGACTCCCAGCTGCAGGCCGAGCTTGGCGCCGAGGCTGAAGCCAACGCAGCACTTCAGGCCGGCATTAACGCCAGCACCGCCGAGAAGGCTACGGTGAGCAACGACACCGCCGGTACGACTGAGAACACCAACGATGGCGGCAATACGCCCGCGCCCACTCCTACGCCCGCTCCGGCCCCTACGCCGCAGCCCGCCCCGGCTCCGGCTCCGGCTCCGACGCCTTCCGCACCGAACCAGTCTGTTGACGGCGGCTCCGTTGTTTCGCGTGCCTACAGCAAGCTGGGTTGCGCTTATTCCTGGGGCGGCATTGGACCGGACAGCTTTGACTGCTCCGGTTTTGTAAGCTACTGTCTCACGGGCCGCTACTGCCGTCTGGGCACCACCGGCACCTTCATGGGTTGGACCCGCGTGTCCGACCCGCAACCGGGCGATGTCGTGGTTAACTCCTACCATACTGGCATCTATATCGGTAATGGTCAGATGATCCATGCTTCCGACTACAAGACGGGCGTCATCATCAGCTCCGTCGCAGCCGGCATGAACAACAACTACATTTTCGTGCGCTACTAAGTCACTCTGTATAGCAAACGAATGTGAACCTCGTGGCCTTTGGGCTGCGAGGTTCATTTATTTGTGACCGTGCTCCATACATGACCCCAATGAGCTAGTTTTCAATACTAGATGCACGTTTCAAAGGTAAGCAAGATGGCTATAATAAATGAGAAACATCTAGAAAGGACCCTCTATGAGCTGGGCACTTATCTCCGATTCGAGCTGCAACCTCCGCGATTGGCAACCGACCGCGCCCCATACCACCTTTGCATTTGCACCCCTCAAAATTCGAGTGGGGGAGCGCGAGTTCGTCGATGACCTCACGCTCGATGTTCACGAACTCAATTGCGCCGTGCAGGCGGAGTCGAGCGCTTCTTCGAGCGCCTGTCCGAGCGTAGGCGAGTGGACCGAACTCTTTAGGCTTGCCGACAAGACGATTTGCATGCCCATCTCCGAGGGAGTCTCGGGAAGCTACAATGCCGCGGCCACCGCACGTGACATGGTGCTTGCCGAAGAGCCGGACCGTCAGATTCATTTGGTTAACTCGCGAGCCGCAGGTGGCAAAATGGATTTGATCTTCCTGCTGTTCGACCGCTATCTTGCAAGCAACCCAGATGCCTCCTTTGAGGACGCCTGCGCCTATTTCGATAGCTTGGAGCAGAACAGCAAGATCCTCTTTAGTTTGTGCAATTACGAAAACCTTGCGAAGGCCGGACGTATCCCTAAGGCGGCCGGCGTTATTGCTAACAAGCTCAATATCCGCATTTTGGGCACGGCGAGCGAAGCGGGCAAAATTGAACTCGTTGGTCACACCCGCGGCGAAAAGAAGATGCTCACCAAGATTGTCGACACCATGGAGGCCGAAGGCTTTACTGGCGGCGAGGTCGTAATCGACCATGTCGAAAATGAGGCGGGCGCCCAGGCACTTGCCAGCCGCATTGTGGAGCATTGGCCCGGTTCCAAGACCATCATCATGCCCTGCAACGGACTGGATTCATACTATGCCGAGATGCACGGGCTCATTATCGGCTACGGCATGGTCGTTGCTTCGGGCCGATAAAATCCAACTAAACAAAAACACGGGCGGGACAAAGTGTCTGATGACTCTTTGTCCCGCCCGTCTTGTACGTCGGCTAGCTATTAAACCCGTTGAACTTTAGGTAGCTCATTAGATACGCCTTCGATACAAAAGACGATACCGCGCTGCGTACGAGCAGCGACTCGCGTGTGACCTGATGAGCCGTATCGGGTACAGGAACCTGCTCAATGGAAAAAGCCGCGCGAATCGATGCCTCGAGCTGATCAATCACATAATCAAAGGCGGTCGGTGCATCATAGCTCAGGCGCTGAATGTTAAAGAGTGCCTGAACCGCTGCGATGGGCAGCACCTGCTTAAAGATACAAATGGAGATGAGACGCGCAATCTGCTCGCGACCATATTGCTTTTTAACCGGAGCGGGAACGAGGCCGACCTTTACGTAGTTATTGATCATCGATGGCGTAATGACGGGCTGCTCCACACAAATCGAAAGCGGCTCCATCCACTGCGCAACATATTCGATAACCTGATCACGATAGAGCGATACATTAGGCAGCTGGTCATAGCGCGGCAGGCTCAACGCGTTGAGTTTACGCACCGTATCGGACTGAATAAATGCATCCGGCAGCACCGTCGGCTGAATATCCTCCGGCTTAATGCCGACCGATGTATCGGACATCGGGATAACATGTTTGACGTGGTTCATCAGAGGCCTCCGTTCGTTTACTATATTGTATTCTAGATAATCTAGTTTTGCATACCACATTGCCGCTAAGTAAAAGTGGTTGGACAGCACATTGACGCACCGTCCAACCACTTTGTTTAAAGATAGCAACCTTACATAAGATATATTATCGTACTTATCCGCGTAAGAAAGCGTATGCGCTGGTAGCCGCTATGGCTCCGTCCGAAACGGCGGTCACAACTTGACGTAAACGCTTGGAGCGGATATCGCCGGCAGCAAATAAGCCAGGCGTGCGGGTGGCCATCGATTCGTCGGTCACAATACCGCCGTCGGGCGCCAGATCTACCAGATACTCTACAAGCTCAGTATGGGGCTGCGTGCCAGCAAAGACAAAAATGCCAAACGAACCAGGATCAAAGGACTCAGAATAAGTGCCACCCGTAGCGTTGTCCTTAAAGGTGATAGTCGTGGGCATGGCCTCGCCCGAAAGTTCCACAATACTAGTTTGGTACCTAACTGAAATATTATCTTTTGCGAGCACCTTTTGAACCACGCCATCGGGGGCACGGAACTGATCGCGGCGCAAGACGATGGTCACGCTGCTGGCGATTTCTGACAAGAACAGGGCTTCCTCGCAGGCAGCATTGCCGCCGCCGATGACAAAGACCTGCTTGCCGCGAAAGAACATGCCGTCGCACGTCGCGCAATACGAAACGCCACGACCGCGATACGTATCCTCGCCAACAAAACCAGCAGATCGCGGCGTGGCACCCATACAAGCGATAACGCTCGAGGCCAGCGTATCGCCCATATCGTGATACACCGTAAACAGCGCCGCATCCGCATCGTAATCGATACCCGTAACCATGCTCCATGCAACCTGTGCCCCCAGGCCCTCTGCATGTTGCTGAAACCGCTCGCCGAGTTCGGCGCCACTCAAGAGCGGAATGCCCGGATAGTTCTCGACCTCATTGGTTGTGGCGATCTGTCCTCCCGACATGCCTTGCTCAATCACGGTCGTCGTTAGGTTGGCGCGCGCCGCGTAAATGGCTGCAGCATAGCCCGCAGGCCCGCCGCCGATAATCGCAACATCGATCGGCTGATGAGTAGTCATGAAGAGACCTCCTGTCGAAAGATTGGCGTTCTTTGCGCTCATACCCAAATTTATGCGAACGTGACACTCATGCACTACAATGATTCTCTGTGAAACAAAGATGAAGGGGAGATATCGATGGATCAGACGCAGACGAGCGACGATGCTCCCCTGCTCACGCACAGCACTCCCCAATCGGAACAAACCACGCTCTTGACTCAGCAAAAACCTCTCGTGACTATCGTGCACGCCTCGGTCGGCTCGGGCCACAAGGCCGCCGCAAATGCAATTGCGCAGGCATTCGACCTCATCCGCGGCACCAATGGCATCCCAGAGGATGTTGAGATTGAAGTGCTCGATATCCTTGATTTTGGACGCATAAAATTCGACGGCAACAAAACGGCCGCCTCGTTTACCGGCGCCACGCGCCCAATCTATGACTTGACCTGGCGTTATACCCTTACCGGACACCTGCTTTGGGGCGGTGGCACGGCATGGTCGCGCATCATGTTCCCCGCATTTAACGAATACGTTCGAACTCGCAGGCCCATTGCCGTGGTAGCCACACATATCACGGCAGCCAACGTCGCCGTCGGCGCGCGCGTCATTACGGGCATCGACTATCCCGTCATTTGCGTACCGACCGATTACGAGGTCGAGGGTTGGTGGCCCCATAAGGACACCGATCTATTCTGCGTAGCAAACGAGTTTATGGCCGAAACACTCCGACCCCGTAAGGTTCCCGAGGCAAAGATCCGCATTACGGGCATCCCCATTCGCGCCGGGTTTGATACGGACTACAACCGCGAGGAAGAACTCGAGAAGTTCAATCTCCCCACAGACAAGCTCGTTGTGCTGGTGATGGCCGGCGCCAGTTTGCCTCAACCGTACGTTCGCTTTCGCGCGGAGATGGACCGCACCCTCCCCTTCCTGCGCAGCTTCGAGGACATGCACTTTGTCTTTTTGCCGGGCAAGGATGCCGAATATGCCACCCGTCTCAAAACGCTTTTCGATGCCATGAAACTCGAGAACGTCACGGTTCTTGACTACGTCGATGACATGGCAGCGCTTATGCACGGCTGTGACCTGGCAATTCTCAAATCGGGCGGACTCACTGTTACCGAATGCCTGTGCGCACACCTACCAATGATTCTGCTGGGCAAGTCCTATGGCCAGGAAAAAGCCAACACCACCATGCTCACCGGCATGGGCGCCAGCATGCATGTCACGACCGCACGCGAGCTCATCGTGACACTGCGCCATCTCCACGATCATCCCGAATCGCTCAAGGCACTACTCATTAACGGCGAAGTGCTGCGCCGTCCACGCGCAGCCGAGGATATCGCCATCGCAACCATGGAACTTGCAGGCAAGCCCCAAAAGCGCAAACGAGCCTTCTGCCGCTTCTACTGGGGCGAAAAACCTGCGCATATCCGCTAGCCGAAAGTTCGCTGCTCGGCGGGAGCCGCCCATATATCATTCCATGCTCAAACATTCTCGCTTCGCTGCGAAACTGCGCGCGGGACGATATATAGGCGGGTCGGGCCGGTCAGCGGAAAGTACGTAAACGACTAGGATACGCCGCTAGAACCGAAACCGCCGGCTCCTCGATCAGTTTCGTCTAGTTCTTCTACTTCTACGAGATTGACCGTGGGGACTTCTTGGATGACGAGTTGGGCGATGCGGTCGCCTTTGTTGATCTGGATATTGTTGGTGGGATCTAGGTTGATGAGGATGACCTTAAGCTCGCCTCGATAGTGGGCGTCGATAAGACCAGGTGTGTTGACTATAGACAGGCCTTGCTTAATGGCTAGGCCGCTGCGGGGCTGGACAAAGCCGGCGTAGCCATCGGGCAGCGCAATGGCCAAGCCAGTGGAGACCAAGCGGCGCTCAAAGGGCTTGAGGGTGCAGTCTTCGTTGGCACGGAGGTCAAGGCCGGCATCCGTGGGATGTGCGTATTTGGGAAGCTCGACCGTGGGATCGAGACGCTTAATGTTAACGGTAATGTTGGACATGAAATCACCTTAGCTTGTCGAGCTCTTGCAAAAACTCGTCGACGTCTTTGAAATCGCGATAGACCGAGGCAAAGCGAATGTAGGCCACCTTGTCGATCTTGGCCAGGCGCTTGAGCACCATATCGCCCAGTTCGTGGGACGTAACAGCCGTCAGCGTACGCGAACGCAACTCCACCTCGATATCATCGATGATTTCATTGAGCTTTTTCGTATCGATATCGCGCTTAATCGTGGCGCGCATCAGACCGACAAGCAGCTTGTTGCGATCGAACCGCTGCTTTGACCCATCGGACTTGATGACCTCGATGGGATCTTCGCAGCGCTCGAACGTCGTAAAACGATAATTGCACGAACAGCATTCGCGACGACGCTTGATAGTGTTGTTCGACTCCTGCATACGGGAATCGACAACGCGGGTATGTGCCTTGCCGCATTTAGGACAGCGCATGGTACCTCCTCTTAAACGATAACAAGGGTACCATGCGACCGAGCCGAAATCTTACGAACGAGTCGGAACTTTCAGAACTGCACCAGCATCAAGAGAGCCACGATCGAGGTGATTGACGCTACGAATCATATCGGAAGTCTCCTGCGTGGAAAGTCCATCGATGGGATGCTCCTGGGCAATCGACCACAGGGAATCGCCGGACTGCACGCGAACCGTCTCGTAGGTAACGTTGGCTACGGAATCGGCATATGCTGCGTGACGAGCAGAAAAGACTGACGTGGCGAGCACGAAGAACAGGGTAAACGCCACGGCAACAGCAACGATCGTCGAGGCCTTCAGGGCAACAGGAGCCGAAGCAACGGACGCACGCTGGGTGCGAACGGGCTTAGTGGTCACAGCCTGAAAATGAGAGCGTCCGCCCTTAACGACCGTAAAGGCAGGCGTAATGGGCGCCTCGAGCTTAAGGGCGAGGTTTCCCTGGATCATATCCGCTGCGTTCATTCTGTTCTCCTCTCGTTTGATTTGACGAGAACTGTTTTATCAAGCCGCGGGGACAAAAAAGTCTAGCGCGGGAACGAGTGTTCGGTTATTATTATCTTCGAACAGTTGTTCCTGTCAAGCAAAAATAGAACATTTGTTTGGTATGGGTAGAGAGGAATCCCTGATGGCTCGCAAAATTACCAAGCGTCAGCAGCAAATTTACGACTTCATCAAGGAATATCAGCAGGAGAAGGGCTATCCGCCCAGTGTGCGCGAGATGGCTTCTGCTGTGGGCCTTTCCTCCCCCAGCACCGTACATGCGCATCTCTCCGCGCTCGAAGCACGCGGCCTGCTCAAGCGTGATGCCACCAAGCCTCGCGCTCTCGAGCTCTTTGACGAGGACGGATCTTCCGTCTCCATCTCAAAGTCCGATGAGCCCACGGCGCCTCGCGGCACGGTATCGCTGCCTCTCGTAGGCCGAGTCGCTGCAGGGATTCCCATCCTTGCCGAGCAGAATATCGAAGACACCTTTACCATCCCAACCGAGATCGCAACGGACCAGGGGTCCTTTATCCTCGAGGTCCACGGCAATTCGATGATTAACGTCGGCATTTATAACGGCGACTACATCATCGTTCGTGAGCAGAAGAGCGCCATGAACGGCGAGATTGTCGTGGCTATGATCGATGGCTCTGCAACGGTCAAAACATTCTACAAGGAGCAGGGACGCGTTCGTCTGCAGCCCGAAAACGACACCATGGAGCCCATCTACGCGACAAATCCCACGATTCTGGGCAAGGTCGTCGGTTTGATGCGCCGGTTTTCGTAATGCAAAAACGCATCACTGTCTTTGATACTATTCGCGGGTTTACCATGCTGTCGATGGCGGGATTTCATGCCTGCTACGACCTTGCCTACCTATATGGTTGGAAGATGCCCTGGTTTACCCAGACCATCTTCCAGGACATCTGGCGTGCCAGCATCAGTTGGGTATTTTTGTTTATTGCCGGCTGGATGTGCACCCTCTCGCGCAACAACATCAAGCGTGCCGTCAAATATGCCGCTGCCGCTTTAGTTGTATGGGTCGCAACGACGCTCGTCTCAGTCGATGACTCGGTGAACTTCGGCATCATTTTCTGCATGGCGGCGTGCACCGCCATTGTTGCACTCGCGCGCCCGGTTCTCGATAGGGTGCCGACAGTATGGGGTATAACGATTTGCCTCATACTCTTTGCCTGTACCTGGAGCATTCCTAAAGCGGTCTACCCTATCTCCCATCTAGCTTGGCTGGGTTTCCCAGGTCCAGACTTTGTCTCCGGTGATTACTATCCGCTCATACCCTTCTTATTTATGTACCTCGCAGGCTTCTTTGCCGCCCGCACGGCACAAAAAGCAAACCGCGAGGCGCCAGCATGGGCCCATGAGAATCCCATCCCGGCGCTCGCAAGCCTCGGACGCCATGCGCTGCCGTTCTACCTGCTTCATCAGCCCATTATCATAGGCGTGCTGGAGCTGATTTACTCTGTTCGGTAACGCTCGAGACGCGGCGCGATACGAGCCGGAAGCTTTACCACAATACGAACGCCGTCCTCGAGGTATTCCTCGTGCACAAGGGTACCCTGTTCGTGCACGAGCGTGATTAACGCGCCCTCTCGATACGGGATATCGGCCGAGAGCAACACGTCCGTAGCGGCCGCTTCACGAGCGATGCGGTCGACTAAGTCATCAAGACCCTCACCCGTCTGAGCCGAGAACAGAACCGCCTCGGGATAACGCCGGCGAAAGCTCAAGCGGTCGACGCTATCGAGCAGATCAATTTTATTGAACACGGTAAGCGTTAGGCGCTCACCGGCACCAATCTCGTCAAGGACACGATCAACCGCCTCGAGCTGACGCTCGTAATCCTCATCGGAAGCATCCACGACTTTAAGAATCAAATCGGCGCCGAGCACCTCGGAAAGCGTAGATTTGAAAGCGTCGACCAGGCCATGGGGCAGTTTTTGAATAAAGCCAACGGTATCGGTGATCGTCATGCCACGGCCACCGGGCAAACGGTACGAGCGCGTCGTGGGATCGAGTGTGGCAAACAGCTTATCCTGCGAAAGTACTGTGGATCCCGTCAATCGATTAAGCAGCGTCGACTTACCGGCATTGGTGTAGCCAGCCAACGCCACGCGAAACGCCGGCGATTCAATGCGGCTTTTCGATTGCACGTCGCGACGCTGTTCAACCTGTTTCAGTTCGCGTCGAAGAGCTGCGATCTTATTGCGAATCAGGCGACGGTCGACCTCGAGCTGGCTTTCGCCCTGGCCAAAACGCGATCCAATGCCGCCACGCGTCTGCTCCTTGGCAAGATGGCTCCACATACCTCGCAGACGAGGCAGCAGATACTGCAACTGTGCCAGCTGCACCTGTAAGCGGCCCTCACGCGTCTGGGCATGCAGGCCAAAGATATCCAAAATCAACGCCGTACGGTCAATAATCTTAACCGGTTCGCCCACGGCTTTCTCAAGATAGGACTGCTGTGAAGGAGTCAGGTCGTCGTCGAAGATAACAACATCCGCATCCATGCGATGAACCAAACCGCACAGCTCCTCGACCTTGCCGGAGCCGATAAACGATTTGGGATAGGGCTTGACCAGGCGCTGCGACAAGCGTGCCACGCATTGGGCTCCAGCAGTGTGAGCCAAGCGCTCGAGCTCATCGAGCGAACGGTCGAGCGGCCAGGCATTATCGCGCCACTCAACACCAACCAAGACGGCACGCTCAGGTTCAGGCGCCGTAGAGACCAAGGGAAAACGTGCCATTAGACAGCCTCGATACGACGGCAGATATCATCAACGACCTCATCGATCGTAAACTCATCCATATCGAACCAAACGATGCGATCGTCACGCTTAAACCAGGAAAGCTGGCGCTTGGCATAGCGACGTGAACGCATCTTGATAAGCTCACGGGCCTCATCCATGGTAATAGCGCCACGCAAGGCATCGATAATCTCTTTGTAACCAATTGCCTGCATCGACGTGAGCGCATCACCCAAGCCCTGGTCCATAAGGCCACGGACCTCATCAACCAGCCCCTGCTCAAACATAAGGTCGACACGCATGTTAATGCGCTCATAGAGCACTTCACGGCTACGCGTCAGACCAAACCACAAGGCATGATAACGCTCGCGCGGGACGCTGAATTTCGACTTCTGCTCGGCATACGACACACCGTCATCATGCATCTCGAGCGCACGAATCACACGACGCACGTTATGGGGATGAATCACGGCAGCAGATTCCGGATCGCGCTCGGCAAGCAGGGCATGCAGCGCCTCCTCGCCAATACGCTCGGCAAGTTCCTGATAGCCCGTGCGGCGTTCGTCCTCGAGTTCTCCCGAAGGAAAATCCATTTCATCGAGTGCAGCCTTGAGATACAGGCCCGTACCGCCGCAAAAGACCGGAAGACGTTGCTCGCCAAGCAAACGCTCGATATGCGCCCGGGCATCCGTCTGATAGAGCGCAGCTGAATACGCGACGCCCGGATCCACGATATCGACAAGGCGCAGGGGCACCGAGCACTCCTCGGGCATCATCTTGGCCGTACCGATGTCCATGCCACGATAGATTTGCATCGCGTCACAAGACAACACTTCGGACGAAAGACGAGCGGCCAGGCGGTCGGCAACATCGCTTTTGCCGACCGCCGTCGGACCGACAATCGCTACGGCAGAAAGGCTTGCACCGGTGGAAATCATTAGCGAGGCTCGCCCACGACGGAGCCAGACAGATACCACGTCTTGGCGACATCAATATCAACATCGACGATCTTGCCGATAAGCTGATCGATGCTATAGCCAGCAGGAATCGGCGCATGCACCGTCTGGTTCTTAGGGCTCTTGCCCAGAAGGACAGCGTCGTTCTTCTTGCTCGTGCCCTCAATGAGCGCAGGCACCACAGTGTGAAGCTCGCCCTGGTTAAACTCGTGTGCCGTCGTCTCGATAACCTTGACCAGACGGTTAAAGCGCTCAAGGATAACCTCATGCGGGGTGGGATCATAAATCTCGGCGGCCGGGGTACCGGCGCGCTTGGAGTAAATAAACGTGTAGGCTTGGGCATAGCGCACCGTCTCGGCAAGCGAGAGCGTCTGCTCAAAGTCTTCCTCGGTCTCACCAGGGAAGCCCACGATGATGTCGGTCGAAAGCGCAATATCGGGCATACGGTTACGAATACGATCGACCAGGCCCAGATAATCCTCGCGCGTGTACCGACGATTCATCTCTTTAAGGATGCGCGTGGAACCCGACTGAACGGCCAAGTGAAGCTGCGGCATGACGGCAGGCGTCTCGGCCATAGCATCGATGGTCTCGGGCAGCAGATCTTTGGGATGCGAAGAGGTAAAGAAGATACGCTCGACACCCGTATCGCCCACAGCGCGCAGCAGATCGGCAAAACGCGGCTTGCCAAAGAGATCGCGACCGTAGGAGTTAACGTTTTGGCCCAGCAGCGTAATCTCGCGCACGCCCTGACGCACAAGCCCGGTAACCTCGTCGACAATCTCCTCGAAGGGACGACTCTTCTCACGACCACGGACGTACGGCACGATGCAGTACGTGCAGAAGTTGTTGCAGCCCGTCATGATAGGCACCCAGGCGTGATACTGCGTCTCGCGATGCCACGGCATACTCATGGCGTCGGTATCCTCATGCTCATTCGTACGGATATGGCGCTTGCCATCCAAAAACGCCTCGGCGATAAGCTCTGCCACGTGAGCAATGGAATGGGTGCCGAAAATGACGTTGACGTTATCGACGTTGGTGAGCAAGCCCTCGCCATCGCGCTGGGCGATGCAGCCGCCCACGGCGACCACACGCTTACCCGAAGGCGAAGGAGGCAGGCTCTTGCAGGAATTGCACTGACCATAGAGGCGAGTATCGGCAGCCTCGCGCACACAGCACGTCATGAACACGACAATATCGGCATGCTCGGGATCGAGCGCCATAAGACAGCCATACGAATCGAGCAAGCCACTCACGCGCTCGGAGTCGTGCTGATTCATCTGGCAGCCGAATGTGCGGATAAAGTAGGTTTTACCGGCAAGAATATCGCGTACGGAACGCTGGTCCATGAGCTTACATCCTAACGATGGTGTCGACGGGGCGCATAGGTGCTACAAGCGTGCAGATGGCTCGTTTACGCAACAGGCTTAACGTCGTCCATGACGACGTTATCCATAGCAGCCCGATTAATCTGGTGAACGTAGATAGAGAGACGAATTGCCGTGCGCGACTCCCCGTTAATGAGGATGTCGGAGAACACCGGCGCGCAGGAGACATCAAAGCCGGTCGGAATCAGAAAGCCGCGCGCAATGGCAACGGCCTTGATGGCCTGGTTGACGGCACCGGCGCCGACGCACTGAATGTTGACGGGGACGCCATCTTTGACCATGCCGGCAATGGCGCCGGCAACGGACGCGGGCGATGATTTGCTTGATACCTTCAGGCAATCCATGAAGAAACTCCTGCGTTTAAAAGTACGTTTTAACTGCAATAACTGTATCGTACCGAGCGGACTCGGTAAAGATTTTATTCCTCTTTGGCAAGATCGAACGTCACCGTGATGCGATCACGCGAAACGCGAATCTTAGGGTCGCCGCACAGATTGAGGTAATACCGGGCAGCGAGGTCATTAAAGTCACGCTCGACCGCACGCGAAAACTGCGCCATATCATCCTTGGCGATGCGAAGACCTCGACGGTCCTTGGCAAGATCGACGGGAGCCGGCGCTTGCGAGGTGGAATCACGCTCGCGCAGCAGGCGCGCGGTAACGCCGCGAACGGGCTTAATCTGTCCCGACAGAATACGGTGGGCAGTGCGCTCGGACATCTCGAGACCCAACCCGGAGCAGATCCGGATAAAGTCCTCGGCATCCGAGGCAAGGCCCAAACGATCGACAACCGGAAGCTCGCACTCGTCATCGATAAAGAGCAGGCGCGACGTATCGAGACGACTCGAAGCCTGAGCGTACAGGGTCGCAGCGATCTCGGACGGAGAGCCCAGATACACATCGCAGCAACGCAGCTCCTCAAGGGCAAACTCACAGGCCGCGCGAATGATGTTGTGGGGGCCGCGAGCACATACATAGCGGCCGTCTTCGTCTTTAACCGCCTGAGGCCAGCTCGACTGGTCGGCGCGCTCACCCAAGCGATCGGTAGCAACGCACACCTTAAACGCGGAGCCCAAATCGACGCCCGATGTAACAACGCGTGCCTCATCCGTGTTCTGCTTGATAGAGAACAACGCCATACCACGACCGTGAACACCCCAACGGTCCATTTTCATGCTCTCGAGCTTGGAGGTGACACGGGCATCGAAGATACGCTCCTGCATATCCTGCGGCACACCCGAACCGTTATCCAGGAAGAGGAGGGTGCGAACACCCTCCTCCTTGGTCGTGGCAAGATAGACCTTATCGGCTCCGGCATCACGAGCATTGCGCAGCATCTCGATGACAATGTCCTCTACATGCTGAATGTCATGCTTCGCTTGACGGCGCTCGGCCTCCGAAACGCGGAGGCGGACATACCCCTCGCCAAGGTTTTCCTCGACGCGAAGGTTGCCCTCCCCCGACATCGACGCGATAAATGAGATGAGCTCGTTCGCGTCGTTCATGTTATTTAGCGATATCGACGGCACGGCTCTCGCGAATCACGACAACGCGCACCTGACCGGGATACTCCATCTCTTCCTCGATCTGATGGGCGATATCGTGCGCAAGCACCGTGGACTGGGCATCGGAGATCTTGTCCGGTTGAACCATGACATGAACCTCGCGACCGGCCTGCATGGCATAGGTACGCTCGACGCCGTCGTGAGAGTTGGCGATCTCCTCGAGCTTCTCAAGACGCTTGATGTAGTTCTCGGCCGACTCGCGGCGGGCACCGGGACGAGAAGCGGAGACGGCATCGGCAGCCTGGACCAGAACGTCGAGCACCGTGTTGGGGTCGACATCGGCATGATGGGCTTCGATCGCGTGGACGATAACGGGCTTCTCACCATAACGGCGGGCAAGCTCGGCGCCAATGACAGCATGCGGTCCCTCAACGTCGTGGTCGATGGCCTTGCCAAGGTCATGCAGAAGACCGGCACGCTTAGCGGTCACAACATCCAGACCGAGCTCGGAGGCCATAACGCCGCACAGGTCGGAAACCTCAAGCGAGTGTTGCAGCACGTTCTGACCAAACGAGGTGCGGTAGCGAAGAGCACCCAGGGTCTTGACGATCTCGGGGTGCAGATCGTGGATACCGGTATCGAAGGCGGCCTGCTCGCCAGCCTCGCGCACACGCTGCTGAACCAAGTCGGCGGCCTTGTGATACATCTCCTCGATGCGGGCGGGGTGAATGCGGCCGTCTGCAATGAGGTTCTCGAGCGCCACGCGGGCAGTCTCACGACGGACCGGATCGAAGCTCGAAAGCACGACGGTCTCGGGGGTGTCGTCAATCACGAGGTTGACACCGGACACCTGCTCAAAAGTGCGGATGTTGCGACCCTCGCGACCGATGATGCGACCCTTGAGGTCATCGGAGGGAATATGAACGGAAGTGACGGTGACCTCGGCGGTGTGGTCTGCGGCGCAACGCTGAATCGCCAGGGAGAGAATCTCCTGGGCGGTCTTATGGCACTCGGCGCGGACCTGCTGCTCGGACTCGCGGATGATGGTGGCCGCCTCGTGGGTAACCTCGCCGCGGACCTTGTCGAGCAGCTCCTTGTGAGCGTCCTCGCGCGTAAGGTCGGCAATACGCTCGAGCTCGGAGGTCTGCTTGGCGCAGAGCTCCTCAAGCTCGCGAGAGCGCTTCTCGACCTGACCGGCCTGGCTGGACAGCTGGTGCTCGCGCTTATCGAGCGCATCGTTGCGACGATCGAGCGATTCCTCGCGCTGCATCACGCGATTTTCGAGCGTGCGAATCTCGCTCTTGCGCTGCTTGTCCTCGGCCTCGGCGGCCTGCTTGTTCTTGATGATCTCTTCCTTAGCCTCGAGCAGAGCCTCTTTTTTGAGGGTCTCGGCCTGACGCTTTGCATCACCGATCAGGGACTCTGCCTGCGCGTGTGCCGACTGAATCTTTTCGTCGGCCTCGTGAAGACTACCCTGCTTGGCGGTGCGCATGTAGGCAATGGCGGCGATGGCACCCAAAACGAGGCCAACGAGCGCTGCAATGATAGGCATGCTCACTCCTTTTTATGGATTCGTTACACAACAAAGCGAACCGTCCTTACGAACGGCTCGCGACATTTGAGTAATATGGGCGCAGCTTATGCGGGTCGGATACAGATAAACATATAAACAAACTCATCACAGATGAGCACATATCACAAAGCAAATGACGGTATTTATCCTACGTTGAACCGCAACAACTGTCAAATAAACGCACCCGGCACGGCGCCAATCGAGCGGTGAACGGCAGGGGCGTAACGAGTGCTATGCTTACACGGCACACTCCTCGCTTAAGGCATCGAGACGTGCCTTAACGGCATCGGCGGCGATGTGATACGAGAAACCTTTACCCATCAAAAACCTGACGAGCTTTTCGAATGCACGGACCTCGGGGACGCGACGTTTAGCGAGCAAGGCCGAAGCGCGGGCCAAGTCGTCATCCACGGCAAAATATGCCTCGGGATACCCGGGGATATCGTCAAGCACGACATGACGACGCTTGAGCTCAACCTCGATCTTGCGCTGTCCCCAGCCGCGACGTTTGCGCTCTTCGATAAAGTACGAGCAAAAACGGTTCTCGTCCAAAAACCGATACTCGGTCGCTTGAGCAACCGCAAAATCGATCGCGGGCTGTCGAAAGCCATAGCGAGCCAACTTATCGCGCACCTCGCCCGTGGCATGATCGCGGCGCGAAAGCATCTCGGTCACCATGGTGAGTGCACATTTGCGTTCGATAAGCTGCACCGCCTCGCGAAAGTCATCCCAATCAGAGGGAAGATCGGGGCGGTTCTTAACGTACAGGCGCGCCACGCGCACGGGAATCCAAATGGAACGTTCGAAACCGCCCTCAAAATCGCAATCGATATGCGCGCAGGGCTTTTTAGACGCATAACCGCTCGAGAACGAGGAGGCCGCCTTCTTATCGGGAAAGACGACCGTGGCCTCGGTCACCGTATACGACATGTCGGCATCCGCTACTCGTCGTCATCGTCGAGCATTGCGGAGCCATCGATGGCGTACAGCTCATCAAACTCCTCGGGGGCGGGCTGGTCGGTCAACTCAACCTCCGAGGGGGCATCATCGTCATACTCAAGACCGCAGGCAAGGCGAACCTTGTGCTCGATCTCGTCAGCGCAATCGGGATGCTCGCGCAGGAACGTCTTGGCGGCCTCGCGACCGTTGCCGAGCTTATCCTCGCCATAGGCAAACCAGGATCCCATCTTTTTGCAGATGCCGCACTCGACGGCCATATCCAGAATCGAGCCCTCTTTGGAGATACCGGTGCCATACATGATGTCAAACTCGGCCGAGCGGAACGGAGCGGCCACCTTGTTCTTAACGACCTTGGCACGCACGCGATTGCCGATAACCTCGTCCTTGAGCTTGATGGTATCGATTTTGCGAATATCGATTCGCACGGAAGAGAAGAACTTGAGCGCGCGTCCGCCCGTGGTGGTCTCGGGGTTGCCGAACATGACGCCGATCTTCTCGCGCAACTGGTTAATGAAGATGCAGGTCGTGTTGGACTTGGCAAGCGAGCCAGCGAGCTTGCGGAGCGCCTGGCTCATCAAGCGAGCCTGCAGACCCACCGTCGTGTCACCGATCTCGCCCTCGATCTCGGCACGCGGAGTCAAGGCGGCAACAGAGTCGACGACGATGGCGTCGATGGCACCGGAGCGCACAAGCATATCGACGATCTCGAGCGCCTGTTCGCCCGTGTCGGGCTGGGAAATGAGGACCTCATCGATATCAACACCGATGCGCGCGGCATAAGTGGGATCAAGCGCGTGCTCGGCATCGATAAATGCAACGACGCCGCCCATGGCCTGTGCTTCTGCAAGGATCTCGAGCGAAAGCGTCGTCTTACCGGAGGACTCGGGGCCATAAATCTCGACGATACGGCCGCGCGGCACGCCGCCGATACCCAAGGCGGCATCGAGCGCCAGAGAGCCCGTCGGAATAGCCTCGACCTCGAGCTCCGGACCGCCGTCGCCATACCTCATGATAGAGCCCTGGCCGAACTTCTTCTCGATCTCGGCCTTGGTGGTGGCGATCATCTCATCGCGCTCTTTACCCGTCGTGCGTGCATGAACGGTACGTACGGGACCTGAATTCTTGGCCATGAATAGCCCTCCTCTTAACAACCTGAAACGATAATAAACGAACGGCTGTTCGTGGTCAACCGTTCAGATTCATCATATGCACCCGGCCATTCCAAAACCCAACCAAACGCCGACCAATCACCGACCAAACGCTTGACCACGCAAATCACAAATACGGGTGTTCGAACAAATTTATGCCATGTACCAGCGCAAACGTAATTCCGGTCAAAGGTCCCTATCTCCACAATTAAGGGGCCCTAAGGCCCCTTAAACCACGTCTAATCCATAGAATTGAGCACGCGGACAATACGCTCCAAAGCCTCCGCGACCGCATGGACACGAACGCACGACCGATCGCCCTCATAATGACAGCGCGCAGACTCGACAACCGGCGCTCCCCCATCGGCCGCACGATACGCCCACCCAATATAGAACGTGCCGGCGGGGTCTTGCTCAGTGCCGCCACCGGGCCCAGCGTAGCCCGTTGCGCTCACGGCCACATCGCTCTGATAGAGGTCCAGCGAGCCCACGGCCATCTCGCGCGCCGTCTGGTGCGACACGGCGCTAAACCGATCGAGCGTTTCCTGCTCGACGCCGAGCACGCGATGTTTGATCTCATCGCAGTAGGTCACCGCACCTCCACGAAGCACCGCCGAGGCACCCGGGATATCGGCAATCGTCGAGGCGATCATGCCCGCCGTCAGCGACTCCGCCGTCGACACCGTCACACCACGGGCACTCGCGCGCTCGACAATGTCGCGCGCCAGCTCCTCGTTGTTTGCGGCGATCTGCAAATAAGACTCCGTCATACCCACCAAGACCTAGACCGAAAAGACGATCTTGCGACAGTTCCAGAAGTACTGGGCGCCCGAGACAATGGTCAAAATCACGGCGATGACGTACAGGAAGCGCGACACCGAATAGACACCGAGCAGCAGCGACACCGGCCCCAGCTGAAGGCCGGCCATCGCAAAGACGCACAGATAGCCGCAGATGGAGACCATCGTGGTCGCCGTCTTGTACTTGCCGAGCTTATCGGCGGCAACGACTACACCGGCAGCACTCGCGACCATGCGAAGGGCGCTCACCAGCAGCTCACGGAACAGGATGATGAACACGGACCACACGGTCACCGCGCCAAAATCAAGGAACAGCAGCAGGGCCGAAAACACGAGCAGCTTATCGGCGATGGGGTCCAAGAACTTGCCGAAATCAGTGATCTCGTTGCGCGAGCGCGCCAGATAGCCGTCGACCTTATCAGTGCACGACAGGATCACATACAGAATGAAGGCAGCGGCGGCGAGCGGGCCGTCGAAGGTGCTCCAGTCCGTACCGGCAACGCTCGCCTGAGACAGGGCCGAGACGATCATGAACACCGGGATAAAGACGATGCGAACGCACGTCACGATGTTGGCGGGCGTCCAAACACTCGTCAGTTCCTTATTACTCTCGTTTGCCACGACGCTCTCCTACTCCACAACATGACCGATAAGCTCATAGCAGAAGCTATCGGTAAACTCGACAGTCAGAATATCGCCCACGGACGCCTCGCTGGCGTCCAGATGCACCGCGCCATCGGAATCGGGCGCCTGGAACCAGGCGTGACCGATCAGCTCGGCGCCGTCCTCGGTCTCCTCGATGCCATCGACGATCACCTGGGCGCGCTCACCCACATGGGCTGCCGTGGCGGCAAAACCGAGCGACTCGGCCAGATCCATGGCCTCCTGGGCGCGCTCGAGCTTAACCTCCTCATCGACCTGGCCTTCCATCTTGGCGGCCAGGCTGCCCTCCTCACGCGAGTAGGCGAAAACGCTCGTGTAGTCAAAGCCAACGGTGTCCATAAAGTCGATAAGGTCCCGGAACTCTTCGTCGGACTCGGTCGGGAAGCCGACCATGGCCGTGGAGCGAATCACGATGCCGGGGATGCGCTCGCGAAGGTCGCGGAACAGATCCTCGAGCTCCTGGCGCGAACCGGAGCGACGCATGGCCTTGAGGATGCGCGCGTCGCAGTGCTGCACGGGGATATCGATATAGGGAAGCACCTCGGGTGTATCGCGAATCGTCTCGATAAGCTCGTCGGTCATGCCCTCAGGCTGCAGATAGAGCACGCGGACCCAGACGTTGTGCGGGCGCACGGCCTCGGCGACGGCACGCAGCAACTGCGCCAGATTGCGCGGCGAGCCCTCGGCGACGTCCTCGTCGGCAAAGTCGGTGCCCCAAATGCCCGTGTCCTGGCCGATCAGCACGATCTCGCGTACGCCGCCGGCAACCAGGTCGCGCACCTCGGAGATAATGCTCTCGGCACTACGCGAATGATAGCGACCGCGAATGTAGGGGATCATGCAGAAGCTGCAAAAACGATTACAGCCATCGGAAATCTTGACGTAGGCAACGGCGCCCTCGACGGTACGCTTGACCTGCGGGATATAGGCCGCGATCTCGCGCTCCACGCCCAGTACGCCATCGATGACAGAGACGATACCGTCTTCCTCATCGGCCTTCACAAAGGCCGCGACCTCGGGAAGCTCGTCGGGCAGGTCGTCGCCGTAACGAGACGGCACGCAACCGCACATGACGATGGGGCAGGCGCGAACGCCGTCCTGCACCTCGTTAGCGAGCTCGAGCGTGGTCTCGATGCTCTCGGACGTCGCCGAGGCGAGAAACGAGCACGTGTTGACGATGGCGATATCGGCATCCTGCGGATTGAATGCCTCCTCGTAGCCCGCAGCGGTCAAAAGAGAACGCATGCGGTCGGTATCGACCTCGTTCTTGGCGCAGCCAAGCGTGATATAGAGTACAGAACCCAACGGAGTATCCATGTTGGAGAGCGGTCCTTTCGAGTAAATTAGCGATAGTTGGTAAACTGCAGCGGCTGGCCGTAGTCCTGGTCGCGCAGGAACTGAATCACCGTCTGAAGCGCATCCTTAGAGGCCGAGGTAACGCGCAGCTTATCGGCCTCGATGGTCACCTTGACCTTGAGCTTTTGATCCTTGATGTCCTTATTGATCTTCTTGGCGGTCGCCTGGTCAATGCCCTCGACGATATGACCGAGCACGCGCACGGTACCGCCCGAAGCCGCCTGCGGCGCGTCCCAAGAGACAGCCTTGAGGTCGATGCCGCGCTTGATGAGCTTAGAGCTCAACACGTCGATGATCTGCTTGGAGACAAAATCGGCCGGGGCATTGATCGTAAAGAGCTTGTCGCCCTTCGAAAGCTCGATGGTGGCGCCGGAGTCCTTGAGGTCATAGCGCTGAGAGATCTCGCGGGTGGTCTGTTGGAAGGCGTTATCGACCTCCTGCATATTGACCTCGGACACAACGTCGAAGCTGGAATCTTTAGCCATGGTTCTTCCTTTCGGTACGGGGAGCCTTAGTAGCTGTCGTACGAATAGTCATCTGAATCGTTTGCTGTCTGGCCATCGGATGCCGTGTCGGTGCCGTCGGCAGATTGGGCGTCGGTGCCGTCGGTAGACTGGGGGTCGGTGCCGTCTGCAGTATCGGTGCCGTCGGCACTCTCGCCGTCTTCGGAGTCAGTGGTCTCCTTCTTGGGAACGGTAATGGTCACGCGCGCCACGCCCGATGTCTTGGTGTCGTAGCGAACCTTTTCACCGTTCTTGGTAACCGTAACATCGGAGGGCTTGGACGTGGTGATCTCGATCGAGGACTCGGGCGTGTACTCCTGCTCAAAGGGACCGGTTGCCTGGGCGCCAAAGACCGATTTACCGTCGACCTTGACCTCGATCCAGGCGGTCTTGCCCTTGGCAACGGAGACCTTGACCTTGATGACCTCGTCCTCTTTCTTTTTCGCGTTCGCCTTGGCGGCATCGGAATCGGCAGAATCCGTCGCCTCGTCGGTGCCTTCATCCTCGTCAACAGATTCGGTCTTCTTGGAAGACTTCTTGGTCGTCGCCTTGGTGGCCGCGGGCGTCTCGGGCGTCGACTCGGGTGCAGAAGAGCCGCAGCCACGCAAGAGAACCACGATGAGCAAAATCAGCAGCAGCGCAACAGCACCGATGCCAGCGTAAACGACACGCGGATCGAGTCCGTTGTTCTGGGAGTCGCGCCCGCCGCTGCGTGCGCGACTGGAGCCGCCACGGCCATTCCCCTGCGGCATGCGGGCGCGACTGCTATCGGGACGACCACGATAGCCGCCGTGGCTCTGCGAGCCGCGCTGGCCCGAACGCGGCGCAAGCTCGCCACGGTTCTGATAGCCACGCTGGCCAGAGCGAGGCGCCGAAGAGCGCTGACCGTAAGGCTGCGATTGCGAACGGAGGCGCGGCGTCACCTGCGTGGTATCGGCGTCGGCATATCCACCGTGGGAACGCCCGGCAGAAACTCCGCGATAACCACGACCGGAGTAGCCACCGTCGCCGTAACCGGCGCGGGGATCGCGACTCAACCCGCGAGCGGCGGGAAGCGCACGGTCATCCGGCATGGGCGTACTGCGGAAGCGATCTCGCTGAGAACGAATCTCCTCGCTGGAGCCCGTCTCGGTGATATAGCCCGCCTGCGGAGGGCGCTGGCCATACCGCGTCGAGCGACCACCCTGAACCATCAGAAAGCGTCCGTTATCGACCGACGAACGCGAGTTAACGTAGCCGGCAGCATCCTGAAAACGACCGCCCCGCTGCGAGGTCTCGCGTTCATATGCCATGAGGTCATCAAAATAAGCGTTGACGACCTCGCGAGGGTTAAGCCCCAAAAAGCGTGCATAGCTCGAAATCATGCCCTGCGCATAGCCGCGCGGGGGCATCGATGCAAAGTTACCGGTCTCGAAAAACTCGATGATCTGCGGCCTGATTTTGATGGTGTTGGCGACCTGCTGGATGGAAAGGCCCATCCGGCGACGCTGCTCGAGCAGCATGTCACCAAAGCGTGCAGCCATCAGAATCCTCCAAACTCACGATCTTCATGTGCCATCTCGGCGTCGACAGACTCCAACGCGGCGAGCCCCTCCTCGTCCAGCAAGACCTCGCGCGGCTTGGAACCATCGGGCGGGCCGACGACACCCTTTTCTTCCAGCATGTCCATAATACGCCCGGCGCGTGCATAGCCAACCTTGAGGCGGCGTTGCAGCCCAGATGTGGAGCCCAGCTGCGATTCCACCACAATATGGGCGGCCTCCCAGATAAGCGGGTCGTCATCTTGCGGTTCGGCAACGCCCGTGCGAACAATGCCGCCACCAGCCATGGACATGGAAGCAGGCGCCACGGCAGACAGAATCTCCTCGTGGTAGTCGGGCTCGCTTTGCGACTTAACGAACTCGACGATCTCGTTGATCTCGTCGTCCGAGACAAAACAGCCCTGGATACGGCGGGGCTTGCCCCAGTCGACCTTGGAGAACAGCATGTCGCCCAAACCGGTGAGCTTTTCGGCGCCCATCTGGTCGATAATGACGCGGGAATCGATGCCCGTAGCCACGTTAAAGGCGATACGGTTGGTGATGTTGGCCTTAATAAGGCCCGTCACCACGTTGGAGCTGGGGCGCTGCGTAGCCACGATAAGGTGAATACCGGCGGCACGGCCCAGCTGGGCGATACGGACGATCGAGGCCTCGACATCCTTGCCGGCGACCATCATCAGGTCCGAAAGCTCGTCGATGATGATGACCAGATAGGGCATCTTTTGCGGCGGGTTATCGTAATGCTCAAACTCGCCGGCGGCCTGCTTTTCGTTGTAGGTCGAGATCTTGCGAACGTTGAGGCGCTCGAAGACCTTCAGGCGACGCTCCATCTCGGACACGGCCCATTGCAGCGCACTAGCAGCCTGCTTGGGCTCGGTCACCACGGGCACATAGAGATGCGGCAGACCGTTATAGCCTGCAAGCTCGACGCGCTTGGGGTCGACCATGATCAGGCGAACGTCCTCGGGAAGGGCGCGCATGAGCAAGGTCGTGATGATGGAGTTGATCATGACCGACTTACCGGAACCGGTGGTACCGGCGATAAGCAGGTGGGGCATCTTGGCGAGGTCGGCGACAACCGGCGTGCCCTCGGCATCGCGACCGATGGCAAGCTCGAGCGGACCGCCCTTCACATAGGGAAGCACGTCGCCTAGGTTGACGTTCTGACGCTTGCGATTGGGAATCTCGATACCAACGAGCGAGGTGCCGGGGATCGGCGCAAAGATGCGCACCGACTGGGCGGCAAGCGAAAGCGCGATATCGTCCTCGAGACTCGAGATCTTGCTCACGCGCTCGCCCTCACCGGGCTGCAGCTTAAAAGTCGTGACCGTGGGGCCGGCAATCCAGCCGACGACGCGGGCGCTACGGCCAAACTCAAGCAAGGTGGACTGCAACGACTCGGCAGTCTGTTCCAGCTCCTTGTCAGAAGACGCGGAGGACGCCGACTGTGGGTTGGCATGCAGGATTTCGAGCGGCGGGAGCTTGAGACCGTCCTCTTGGTCGCCCTCGGCATCGACAGTGGTACCGTCCGCTCCCCCATCGGTGGCTGCAACAGGAGCAGCGGAAGCCGTGGGGGCGGAGGCATCGGAAACCTTGGGATGCTTTAGGAAGTCAGGGATCTGCGGAGCTGCCGAAACGGGATTCACGGCAAATGGCGGCTCTGACTCGTCAGCCTTGTCCGGGTCGTCTTCCATCGAAAACTGTCCGGTGACCTGTCCTGCGTTGGCGCGGCGACGCGGCAGCAAGGTGGTCTTGGCGGTCTCGAGCGGAGCCTCGTCGTAATCGTCATCGCCCTCAGTGAGTTCAATTTCGCTATCGGACCAAGACGGGTCAGGCTCGCTCGTGTTGAGCTTGGGCGCGGCCTTGCCCTTCTTGGCATGGCGACGCGGCAGCAGCGTGGTCTTGGCGCGCTCGGCCTCCACGGCCTCGGACACGTCGACAAACGGGTCATCGTCCTCGTCGTCATCCAAAACCGGGTCGGCATCGCCACCCATGAACGTGGTCACCGCGGCGTCAGCCCCCTTCTGGCGCAGAATGCTCAGGTGCGGACGGGCAACGCCGGGAACCGACAGGGCCTCTTCATCGCCCCACGGGCTCGCGTTGACATCGGCACGACGGCGCTCGGCAAAATCGGCAGCGCGATCACGTGCGGAGCGCAAAACGCCACCCACCGAAAAGCCAATGATGACCAGGCCAACGACGACAAGGCCCAGCAAGACAACCATAGCGATAGGTTTACCCAGGGCGTTTTGCAAGGCACTTGCGATAAAGGCGCCAATGTAGCCGCCCGAGGCGGAAAGGTTCTGCGGCGTAAACATGAGGTCGCACGAGTCGGTCGTACCCGGAACCATCAACGATAGGATAGAAACAATGGCCACAAAGACCACGGCACCACCCGCGACCGAGCGAATGTTGAGCGGCGAGTCCTCACCCAAAAAGAGCGTGGCGGCAAACAGCAAGATGACGATCGGCAGCACGTAGGCGCCCAGACCAAAGCCGAGGTGATAGAAACCGGCAACCGCAGCTGTCACGGGTGCCGTTGCCGGAGAAATCACGGCAATGAAGGACGCAATCGCCAAAACGGCAATGATAACGCCGGCGATATCGCGATTGGCCGAAGGCTCGACCAGGGGTTCGAACTCATCGAACTCGGACTCGTGGCCCTTATTGGCACGCAGATGGGAACCGGCACCCTTAGCAGATGCCGGTTGGTTGTTGGATTTGTTGCCTTTGGCGTTTTGTGCAGATCCGCGCGCCAAACTAAACCTCCATGACGACTGGGATGATCATCGGACGGGTGCGCGTGCGGCTCCAGATAAAGTTGGAGAGCGAATCGCGCACGGCCTTGCGAATGGCATCGGAGCCGCTACTGGTAAAGCTAAACTTGCCCTTCTCGATCGTCTTCATGATGGCTGCGGAGGCATCCTCGGAGAACTGGTCGTCGATGGCAAACGAAACGCCGCGGCCCGAGAACTCGATAGCCTCGATCTTCTTGTGCTTGAGCGAGACGATGGCAACAGCCGTGACCATACCGTCGTTGGCGAGCTTTTGGCGATCGCGCAGGACGATGGGGTCGGTATCGCCGATACGCAGGCCGTCGACGTAGACGACGCCGGACTCGACGGGCGTACCGCGTTTGACGATACCGCCGCGCATCTCGAGCGTGTCGCCGTTATCGAGGATAAAGATATGATCGTCCTTGATGCCCATCTTGCGGGCCAGCTGGGCATGGGCGCGCAGATGCACGGCCTCACCGTGAACCGGCATAAAGTACGTGGGCTTGGCCATGGCCATCAGGAGCTTGAGCTCCTCCTGGCTACCGTGGCCCGAGACGTGGACAAGAGCGCGGTTCTTATCCCACACGTCGCAGCCGAGCTTGGCCAGGCTGTTGACGACCTGCTGGACGGCCTTCTCGTTGCCGGGAACAGGCGTTGCCGAGAGGATGACGGTATCGCCCTCGTGGATGGAAAGCGTCTTGTGCTCGCCGTTGGCCATACGGGACAGCGCCGACAGCGGCTCGCCCTGCGAACCGGTGCACATGACGACGATCTTATCGTCGGGCAGGTTATCAATGTCGAAGGCATCGATGATATCGGCATCGTCGATGTTGAGGTAGCCCAGCTCACGCGCCACGCGGGTGTTCGTGAGCATGGAGCGACCGGTCACAACGACCTTACGGCCGCACTTGCGGGCGGCATCGCAGATCTGCTGCAGGCGATGGATGTGGCTCGAGAACGACGCGACGAACACGCGACCCGGGGCGTTCTTGATGGCGTGCAGCAAGTTGGGACCAACCTCGGCCTCGGACTTGGTAAAGCCGGGAACCGTGGCATTGGTGGAGTCGGACAGCAGCAGGTCGATACCCTGCTTGGCAAAGCGGCTGATAGCGGCATAGTCAGGCGTGACACCATCGATGGGCGTCTGGTCGAGCTTAAAGTCGCCGGTGTGCATAACGGTGCCCTGATTGGTGCGGATAAACACGCCCAGAGCGCCGGGGATGGAGTGCGTCATCGAGAAGAAGTCGAGCGAGATGCCGCCGAGGTTGACATGGCTGCCGCCCTTGACCTCGCGGAACTTGGGCGCGCGGATGCGGAACTCAGAAAGCTTGCCCTCGATAAAGCCAAGCGTCAGCTTGCTCGAAAAGATGGGCACCTTGTTGTTGAGGTCCTGCAGCAGGTACGGAAGCGAACCGGTGTGGTCCTCGTGGCCGTGGGTGACGACGATACCACGGAGCTTCTCCTCGTTCTCCAGAACATAGGTGTAGTCGGGAAGCACCAGGTCGATACCGGGCTGGGAGTCGTCGGGGAACATGAGACCGGCGTCGACGAGCACCATGTCGTCGCCGCACTCGAAGACCGTCATGTTCTTACCGATGCCGTCAAGGCCGCCGAGCGGGATGATCTTCAAGGGAGATGATTTTTTAGCTGCCATAGGTTAGTGTGGTTTCCTTTCTTCGAAACGGGTCTGGAACAACCGACGGGGCGCTTCTGGCAAACCGACCGTCGGGAACGTACAAACATGCATCACAGAGTCGATGCAATAACCACAATATGATACCCATTTGCACAACAACAGACCACCCATGCATCAAAGCCCCATCTGAACCTGTGTATCCCGCCTGTCAGGGCTCAGCGGCCCCGGCACGGGCTAAGTTTCCTGCTCTACAGTCCTGCTCACGACGGAGGCCACATTAAGTGGCCTCCTGTTCGTGCGGAACTCGCGATAAACTTAGCCCGTGCCGGGG
>CABUUJ010000024.1 GCA_902494715.1 uncultured Collinsella sp. | reverse complement strand
GCGGCCGGTGAGCCCGCCTGCATCGCCACGGTGCTGCGCAACAACCTGCGCTACGACAACTACGAGATTCTCGAGAACGACTATGGCATCTCGCTGCGCGAGCTTGTCGCCTTCGCCGACGCCACCTATACCGCCGGCGAGCCGATAAGCCCGCTGATCAAAGCCATTAATGTCCTGCTCTTTAAGCTCGAGGGCCAGATTATCCAGCGCCACCCCGAGTTCGACATGGCCGACCGCCTGCTGCTCGACAAGATCGATCACGACGCCGGCACAGTCACGCTTGCCGACGGCAGCGTGTGGCCGCTCACGACCAACGACTTCCCCACCGTCGATCCGGCGGACCCCTACACGCTCACGCCCGAGGAGCAGCACATCATCGACAAACTCGTGTCCGAGTTTGTCACCGCCGATCACCTGCATCGCCACATCGATTTCCTCTATACCCACGGCTCCATGTATAAGGTCGCCAACGGCAACCTGCTGTTCCACGGCTGCGTGCCGCTCAACGAAGACGGCACCTTTAGCAGCATGAATTGCCTGGGCACCTGGCACGCCGGGCGCGATTATTTTGATTTTTGCGACTATATCGCCCGCCGCGCCTGGCGCGTCGGCGACCGCGATGCCCTCGACTGGATGTGGTACCTGTGGATCGGCTTTAACTCACCCGCCAGCGGACGCGTGGTGCGCACGTTCGAGCGCGCCTACATCGCCGACAAGAGCACGTGGGTCGAGCCGATGGACCCGTACTATACGCTCACCACGTCCTCGTCCGTTTGCGACGATATCATGCGCGAGTTTGGCGTCGCACCCATGGCCTGCTCGCCGACGGGCCACATCATCAACGGCCACACCCCGGTCAAGACCACCAAAGGCGAGCAGCCCATCCGCGCCAACGGTAAGCTGCTGGTCATCGATGGCGGTTTCTGTCGCGCCTACCATCCCAAAACAGGCATCGCCGGCTACACGCTCATCTCGAGCTCGCGCGGATGCCGCCTCAAGTCGCACCGGGCCTTTACAACGGTTGCCGAAGCGCTCACCCGCAACATCGACATCGAAAGCGAGACCAACCGCTTTGACGAGGCCGACCGGCGCCGCATGGTGAGCGACACCGATACCGGCGTCAAGATTCGCAGCCAGATCCAGGACCTGCGCCAACTGCTCGATGCATATAGAAACGGTGCTATCGAGGAGCGCGCCTAGCCCCGCCTGCGGGGATTGGCTAAACTTGCTGAGTTTGTCATCCCCGCGGCGCCCCAGCGCCACCCTAAGGCAGGTACCATGCAAAAGCTCCTTGCGCAGATCATGAAGTTTGGCGTCGTCGGCGTCATTGCCACCGTCATCGACTTTGGCATCATGAATCTGCTCCACTACGGCCTGGGCCTCAATATCCTGATCGCCAACACCAGTGGCTTTATCGTCTCGCTCATCTTTAACTACGTCGCGAGCATGAAATACGTATTTGCACACAAGGAGGGCATGAGCCGCCGCCGCGAGTTCATCATCTTTGTCGTGTTGTCCGTTATTGGCTTGGCACTCAACGACGGTATCGTGCTGGCGCTCAACGCCGGCCTGGGGCTCGAGGCCAATATCGCCAAGATTTGCGCCACCGCGCTTGTTATGGTCTACAACTTTGTGACCCGAAAGATCTTCCTGGAGGGCGACGAGACCAAGTAGCCTGGCCTCCCCGTTGCACTACGGGGCCCACGAACGACATGCGTCGAGCGCTGCGTTGTTCGTGGGCCTTGCTCGTTTACGGTAAGATTTGCAACGTTTGCGGATTACCTCTTGAATATTTGGCGAGTTCGTATAGTTCTTGGTAAAGCCCTTACGTTTCCCTTGCAAAAGCTCTAAAGTATCCTCTGCTCGATTCGTCAACGCATTGGATGTGATTACGTGCGCAAGGCACTGGCACAACCTCATACCAAGCAGTTCCTCAAGTTCGCTGTCGTGGGTCTTATTTCCTTTGGCATCGACTGGGGTATGCTCATTGCACTCGTCGAGCTGTTCCACCTCGACTTTTTGATGAGCACCACGATCTCGTTTATCACGTCCGTCGTGGTCAACTACTGGCTCAGCATGAAGTACGTGTTCGACCATCGCGAGGGCATGAGCCGCAAGCGCGAGTTCACGATCTTCACCATCCTGTCGGTGATTGGTTTGGGCCTCAACGACCTGTACATGTTTGTGGGCGTCACATTTTTGAGCATCGGCTACCAGGCCATGAAGGCCATCGCAACGTTCCTGGTCACCTGGTACAACTACTTTAGCCGTCGCTTCTTCCTCGAGGGCGCACGGTCGTAGTCGATTCACTATTTGCTTGAATGTATAACCGGTTGGAATTACCGTTCCAACCGGTTTTTTGTTTGCAGAGAGACCCGGCGATCCAGTCCCATTCGCATGAAAAACGGGCGGTCCGGATGTTGGTCCGAACCGCCCGTCTGGCGCGCTATGTCGAGGCCTCTAGCCCGTTACGTAATACCAAACGACGTTGTCGCCATTGGAGAGAACGTAGTTACTGCAGGCCGTCATGGGCGTTGCGCCGTTGACGGAGTACATCCAGCCGCTCGTGCCGCCGTACTGTTTCTCGGCCAAACCACCAATCGCGGAGACATACGTACCGTACGACGAGCCATGTGCGTTGACAGAAAGGCCCAGCGCGCACAGGGCATCGTAAACGGTGGCGCCTTCGTTAAAGGTAAAGGTGCCGCCAGAGGACACGGGATTGCCCACAGCGCTCGATGTGACCGAAACCGTCACCGTAACGTAGTTGGACTCCTGTGAGCCGCTTTGGCTGCCCGAGGAGGCATTTCCACCATTAGAGGATGAGGCTCCATCAGACGACTGGCCACCGCCCGAAGAAGCACCGCCAGACGCATTGGAAGTATCACCGGCTCCCGTATTTTGGGCAGCGGATTTATCGCCAGACTTCTTGCCGCCCCGGTCCTCGGACTTCTTGCTATCCGAGTTTTTGTCCGATTCCTTGTTTGAAGACTCGGAATCGTCCTTGGCGTCGTTCGAACCCTTGGGCTCGTCTTTTGCATCATTCGAAGATTTGGAATCCTTGGAACTAGCCTCGCCCGAAGCGGCAGACGAGCCAGACCCCTTGGTGTCCTTGGCGACGACGCTCTCCCCCGTCACGGTCTGAACGATCCAGTCAATGGACCAGGCGCCGCTCTCGGAAGGATGGACGAAGCCCAGCGAGACGACGATCAGAATGGTGCACGCGGCAGCAAGAACGCCAAGGAGCGCCTTGCGACGAGAGGCGGACGCCGCCGAAGCGGCGCCCTGTTGCTTTGCATCGTCGAACTGAATGAACGAGGAATCTGGTTGCTTGGGGTCAGCGTCCTTGGATTTATTGGACACAACCCTCACCTACCGACGTTTGGTGAACACGAACACGCCGACGATGGCGAGACCGATGACGCCGGCGGCAACGCCAACAATGGCGAGCGGGTTGGTGCCAGTCTCCTGCTCGGAAGCACTAGAGGACTTCTTAGCAGTGGTCGTAGAAGCAGCACCCGTATCGGACTTGGAATCGGACTTCTTGTCGGACTTCTTGTCGGACTTGCCGTCCTTCCTGTCAGACTTCTTGTCAGACTTCTTGTCAGACTTCTTCTCGTCCTTCTTATCGGACTTATCGGAGTCCTTCTTGTCGGACTTGTTGTCCTTGGTCTCGGTCTTGGTCGACACCGTCGTCTTGGTCGTCGGCTTATGACCCGGGGCGACAGCGCCGCCCTTCGAGCCGGAGCCGGAACCCGTGCCAGTGCCAGCGCCAGTGCCGGAACCAGTACCGGTACCAGAACCGCCGCCGCCATTCGAACCAGCGCCGCCATTACCGCCAGGGTTAACGGCATTCTTGGTCCACTTGGCATACAGCGTCAGATCGGCCGTCACCGGCGTGCTAAAGTCATACGCCTGCGTGCAAGCCTCATCGGTATACCAACCGCCGAAAGTGTAGCCATCGCGCGTCGGATCGGCCGGCTTGACCAGCTTGCCATCGGCCGTAGCAACAAACTTAGTGTCGCAAGCAGACCCGCCGTTGGAGTTAAAGGCAACCGTCCAAGACTCGACAGCTCCAAGTTTAAACAGCGTGCCCGAATCATTGATGTAGTAGAGATTGCCAGAAGCATCGGCAATGACCGGAGAGTCACAGTACTGGTAATGGCCAGCCGCATCATAAATCTGCGTCGCCTCTGCATCGCCGAGCGTATAGCGATACACGCCACCACCAGCAGAGTAGTTGACGTAATCCTTGCTATCCGCGCTGTTAACGGTGAAGTACACATAGGTCTTGCCGCCCTGAACACTCACCAGCGGAGTAGCAGCAATACCGTTGAGGCCAGCCGGCAGTGCCTTGCCGTCGGCAGCAGCGACCATCGTGGTCTTACCCGTCTTCAGGTTATAGAGAACCAGAGCAGAGCCAGTAGCCGTCTGTCCGCCGACAATCAGATTGTCACCAGACACCGCAGGGGCGCTCAGATTATTCGTAAGGCCCAGATCAACCGTCTTCTGTTCACTCAGCACGCCCTTCGCCGAAAGCGAAATCACATGGAGCTTTCCGTCGTGCGTCATCTGATAGAAGGTCGAACCATTGGACGGATCGGCAATGCAATCGGCATTTGCGACAGCGCCGAGCTTCATGGTCGAAACGACATCGCCCGTCGTCTTATCAATGCACTTAAGCGTACCCGCGCTCGTAGGAACGATGGCATACTTATCCGTCAAAGCCGCACCAGTCCAGTAATAGCCCTCGGCAGGGTCGATGTTCTGCCAAGAAACTTCGCCCGTGGCAATCTTAATGCGCGCAAAGGAGCCGTTGCCGTAGGTCGCGTTGTAATTCTCGTCATACGAAATATCGACCGAGCCTACATAGACGTACTCGCCGTCCGAAACGACGGTGCAGGAGCTCTGCGTCAAGTCCGTCAAACCAGGCGTCAGCCACTTGCAGATCAGCTTGTCTGCAGTAATCGCCTGGACCGCACCGCCGTTGAGCGGAACGATGATAAGGCCATTGGTATAGATCGGACGAGAGGTATAGCTCACCTTGGAGGCAAGCGGCGCAGAGGCAACCTTTTTGCCCGTGGACGAATCGATCTTAATGAGCTCGTTCTCGGTCGCGATGTACACAAAGCCGTTAGCAATGACAGGCTCGCTGCAGTTGGCATACTGCTGACCAGACTCGGCCTTCCAATCGAAGGCCCACTTAAGACCGGCGGCCTGCGCAGGCGTCTTGGCATCCGTTACGGTCGAACCGTTGCCACTGTTGCCGTAGCCGGCCCACTCGGCATCCCAATCAGGAGTCGTCGCGCTCGGATCCACGACAATCTTGTCGGGATCGGGCATGGGAGAATTATCGGTGGTATAGGCAAGCGTGACCTTATCGCCGCTCTTGAGCGTAATCTGATTGGCGCAGAGTAAGGAGGGCTCTCCGTTGATATACAGATGCCAATATTAATTGGTCGCAGCATCCCAACCATACGGCTTGTGATCGAACGGCGAAGTAATGGAATTCAGGAACCAGTACTCACCACTCTGGGAGCCGTTGTACGCAACGCCCTTGGCCTTCAGAACTGCCTCAATAAGGTTCTGGGCCGTGGAGCCTTCGGGCAGAGAAACATTGCTTGCCGTGCCCCAACGCGTATTGTTCCCGTTGACATCGGGACCGATAACATCGGCGGATCCAAGCACCTGACCGGGGAGGGCATCGGCGTCAGCACCATACATAAAGGTGACGGCGTCACCCTCCTGGAGCTTGTAGGCACCGGCGCCAACGTCGGCGAACTTGCCATTTACGTAGAAGCGCCAATAGCTATTGGTCGCAGCATCATAGCCACAATAGGACTTACCATCGAAGGGCGAATAAATGCCGTTGAGGAACCAGCCCCAAGACGATTCGCCAGCATCGAGAGTAAGGCCGACCTGCTCAAGGAGATCCTTGGCAGTGGAGCCTGCCTTGAGACTCGTCTGACCCGTCGAAGCCCAAACCTGCTGCTTGCCGTCCTTGTCCTTACCGAGAACCTGAACAGAAGCATGGACAGAATCGGACGGCAACTGGTCGCCCCAGCCACCGTAGAACCACGTGACGGTATCGCCGGCATGGATGGTGACATTGTCCGCCGTATAGTCACTCGACTTGCCGTTGATGAACAGCTGCCAATAGGTCGAATAATCTTGGGGCGTACCCAGCTCAACACCGTTGTACTTAAGGCTCAGAATGAAGGAGCCCGCAGCAACGGCGTCAATGTCGTTCGCCTCGAGTGCGACCTTCGTAAGATCAAGCGCGCTCGAACCGGACGTCACCACATACTGCGCATTATCGACCCAAGTCTGAGTCTTGCCCTGGGCATCGCGACCAATGACGGTCACATTTGCGGCAACCTGGTCTTTAACGACAGGGGACGAGCTACCAGCCGTATAGGCAAACTCAATCTTCTGCCCCTGGGTGAGCTTGACGCTGCTCGCGCCAACCGAGGAAGACGCGCCGTCGACGAACAGCTGCCAGAAGGCATAAGTCGTCGGATCGAAGGCAAGCGTACGGCCATCGCTCGGGGATGTGATGCTTTTGAGGTAGAAACCGTATGCCGTGTTCGGATCGTAGTCTGCCTTGAAGCCCGTCTTCTGCTGCAGCTTAACGAAGGCATCCGCAGCCGTCGCGCCCTCGTCGAGCTTGAGCTGCGTGGGTGCCACCCAGGTCTGAGCCTTGCCGTCGGCATCGGTGCCGATAATCGAGAACGAGACCTCGACCTGCTTCTTGGCGACATCGCCGGTTTCTGTCGGGTTCTCTGTCTGGATGGCAGCCGCGGCGGCAGATCCTGCTTGGCCAGCGGATGCCGTCGAAGACTGCTCGCTCGTGGCAGGGCTCTCCCCCGTCGCCGAGCCTTCGTCGCCAGTTGCCGCCTCAGTTGTGGCGACACTAGTTGCAGACGCGCTCCCAGAATCCGAAACCTCGGCGCCGCTCTGCTCAGCGGTACCGCCCGCAAGCGCTGCGTCCTCGCCCGGCGTCGCAGCCTGAGCCACAGCCTCGGCAATGCCCCCAGCGCCCTCGGCCCACAGCTGAGCCGGCGTGGTGCCAAAGGCCATCGCGAAGGCCAGGAATGCCACCAGGCCGCGCTTGGCTACATCGCGCGCAATCGCGCCACGGCGATGCGAGACGCGCTGGCGCTCGTCCTCAAACATATCCATTTGTCTCCTACTGTCTGTACTTGGAGCGTTGCCTTGAGACTGCCCCACGTCATCGCGCATGTTGCGCTCGAGTTCCCCCATCGGGACCCCCTTCCCTCCAGAGCCCTATGCACACCGGCGGCAAAAGCCGCAGCCGCATGCAAGACGGGAGGCGATCCGACTTAACCTTAACGACTCGGGCACGTCGTCCGATCTGCGACGCGAGCATCCCGAGCCAAGAGGAATTACGGTTACTGGTACAGCCGGGGACTTGCACCCCGATTCTCCCAAATGCGCAGGATAACCGCGCATTCGTGCGTCTCCGCACCACCATCTAGGCCATCGATTATTACCGTCAAAATGGTATCACGCAAAAGGGCCTCGCACGCAGGCGAAGCCCAAGGTAAAAGCTATTGTTTGCGATAGGAAAATGCGGTGACGGCCGCAGCCTCTAGTGCCTGCCGCCGTGACTGTTGAGCCAGATATTGCGGCCCAGCATAAGCGCCAGCACCAGCGCGCTCACGTAGCCCATAAAGCCAATGACCGGGATACCAAACACAACCGGCTCGATGCGCGCGTAGTACACCACCGACGAACCGATAAACAGACCGGCGATCACAATTGCCATCGACATGCGGTCGATAATCCCACCTAGCTGTCGCAGCGCCTTATCGCTGCTCATGATCTGCGTGTTTACCTTAAGCTGGCCGCGCGTAAGCATGCGCGAAGCCAAGCCCAGATACTCGGCCGCCTCGAGCGAGCCTTTTGCCGCGCGATAGCTGCTCGCGGCAAGATCGCGTCCCATATCACGCACGCGCGCATAGGTGCTTTTCTCGTTTTTAATGTGCGTTTGGATGATCTGGATCATGTTGACGTTGGGCATGTACTCGGTCAACAAACCCTCGAGCGTCACCATGCCGCGCGCGAACATCGTCACCACGCTCGGCAGCTCAACATCATTCTTACGCGCGAGGTTTAACAGCGAGGTCAAAAACTCGCCGATATCCAGATCCTTCAGGTCAAGGCCCGCAAAGTCAGCCACGATAAAGTCAAGGTCGGACAAAAACGCTGAATGATCGAGCTCGGCCGAATCGCCACGCGTCACGGCGAAGCGCATGAGCGAATCCTTGAGCTTGGGCACGTCACCCTCGGCCACGGCGAAAATCATGTCCTTGACGATACCGCGGTCGTGACTCGACATACGCCCGACCATGCCCAAGTCGATAAAGTAAACGATGCCGTCCTTGAGAATGATGTTTCCCGCATGCGGGTCGGCATGGAAAAAGCCGTCGTCGAGCACCTGCGTCGAGTAGTCCTCGACAATCGCGGCACCGATCTTTTCCAAGTCATAGCCCTCGGCCACCAAGCGTTCAGGATCGGCGATCGAAATGCCGTCGACGTAGTCCATAACCACCACGTGCTCGGTGCACAGGTCCAGATAGGATTTAGGGCACGTCACGCCATGAACGCTCTTATGGAACTCGTAGAAGTCGTTGAGGTTTTTGGCCTCGGCCAAAAAGTTGGTCTCCTCGCGAAACGAGGTCCACAACTCCTCGACTACGCCGTGCAGGTCAACGAATTGATCGGTGTTGACGAACTTGGAAACGATACGCACCACCGAGCGGATGATATCGATGTCCTGTGCCATAACCTGCTGCGCACCGGGGCGCTGCACCTTGACGGCCACGTCCTCACCCGTCACCAGACGAGCGCGGTGCACCTGCGCGAGCGATGCGCTACCAAGCGGATTGGGGTCGATCGCATCGAACATCTCCCCCAGGCGCAGGCCGTATTCTTCTTCCAGACAACTGAGTACGACCTCGTACGGTACAGGCTCCACGTCGGAGCGCAGACGACGCAGCTCGTCGCAAAAGCGTTGCGGCAGAATCTCGGACCGGTTGGCCAGAATCTGCCCCATCTTGACGAACATGGGGCCGAGTTCCTCGAGCAGGCGGCGCAAACGAACCGGCGTGAGGTTATCCCACACGCGGTACTTTTTGACCAGGCGAACAATCTGTCCGATGCGCTCGCGGCGACCCGCCGGCGTGAGCTGGTATTCCTCGTCCGGCGCCATCGCGTCGGGCTCCTCGGGGACCATATCGACAGCGCGCGGCTTCTTGCGAGCGCCCGAGACGACGGCATCGACCTCATCGACAACCGCCGCCTCGTCACCCAAGGGATCTAGATTGTTGTAATCGGTGGTGGAATCTGCCATCTGCGCTGCTACTCGGCCTCTTCGGTATCCTTCGCATCGTCGGGCTCAACGGACTCAACGGGCACCGAAGTCACGTTGTCCTCGACCGAATCGACGATGTCGCGCACATGGGCCAGGAAGGCCGTGCGCTCGGGGGCGGTCATAACGCGGACGCGAGCAAGAATGAGCTCGTCGAGCACGCGCTGGGCCGCGGTCTCGCCCTGCATGCCCAAGCGCTCGGTCAGGTCGGAGATGGTACCGCCGGCCTGCTCGAACATGTCGGACACGCTGCGGGCGATATCGGGGGTGGCGGTGTCCTTGCGGACCTGCTCGCCCTTGGTGTTAAGGTCGTCGAGGACCTTCTTGCCGCCTTCGACAGCAGCGGCGGCAGCGCCAAAGCCCACGTTAATGGCGCCGTTAACAAGCTGATCGAGTTTCATAACCATGGTTGTCTCCAATCACAAACAACTGCATTGGCGTTCTTGTACCCAAGATTGAGCGAAAGCGACAAAGCGTTTTAGCGCTATTCGATCGACGGGAAACCCTTACCTCACGTTGTCGTTCATCGCAAAAGAGTTCTTCATGGCGCAGCTCGTGGTGTAGAGCACCTTGCCCAGCAGGGCATCGGTCTCTACGCGAACACGCTCGGCAAACTCCTCGTTGGCGCGTGCAAGTTCGGCAGGCACCTCGGCCTCGGGCAGAGCGGCTACGGCAGCATCGACGTCATGGATCTGCTTGTGGCCCATGCCACCGACCTTCTCCTGGTAGTCCTCCACGGCGCGGCCGCACTCATGAAAACGGACGTCGGCCAGCGCGCCGATCAGGCGGTTGGCCCAGTAGAAGTTTTCGGACGTCACGCGAGACTGCGTGTCGGCATAGTACTCGGGCATGGTCTCGACATTGGCGTACAGCGGCACGAGCGCGTTAAACGAGTTGGAGCCAAACGCCATCCACTGCACGGCGCGGTAGGCCGGCTGCGCATAGGGGCGCAGCTGCAACACGGCAAGCTGGCTGTTGCGGTTGATGCCGATGGGGCGATAGGCGCCGCGCGTGGCGGGCGTACCCTTGCTGCCGTAGCAGTCGTACTCCGTGCCCTGGTAGTGGCTCGAGAGTACGTACTTGATGTCCTCGATGGTCACCTTGCGCTCGGGCACGCGGCTCCAGGGGATATCGTCGCTCTCGGGCGTGTAGTCGGCGTCGGGGCCATCCCACACGTCGCTGGGGTTGAGACAGCGCTGCATGTACCACGCGCGCGGCGTGTTGTAGACGTGGTCGCTGTCGCTGTGCGAGCCAAAGGCCTCGCGCGGGTTAAAGACCGCAGCCGGGCCGTCGCCCTCGACGCCCAGCGTCAGATCCAGATGCCACTCGGCCATCCAGGCGCGCAGGTCGGCAGAGCACATGTGATCGGCCTGGGCGCCCTCGGCGTCATCCAGATCAAAGCTGTCGATACCCAGCTGGTTGGGCATGGTCACATAGGCGTCATCGAGCACACGCTTGGCAATCCAGTGGTGACCGCCGATGGTCTCGAGCCACCAGATCTCGTCCACGTCGCTAAAGGCGATGCCGTTGTTCTCGTAGGTGCCGTAGCGCTCGAGCAGGTCGCCCAGGATACGAACGCCGTCGCGGGCGGACTTAGCGTACGGCAGGACCAAGGTCACCATGTCCTCCTCGCCCAGGCCACCAGGCTGCGCCGGCACATAGCCGTCCTCACCCTCGTTGCCCTTGGCGGGCACGTAGTCCACGAGTGGGTCGGCGCCGCGAACGCGCTCATTGGTGGTGAGCGTCTCAGTTGCGGACATGCCCACATTGAGCTCGTTGAAACCGGCCTCGGCCCAGATGCCGTGGCCCGGAACAACATCGGGGACGCTCGTGTAGCGCATGGGATTATCGGGCAGCTCAACGGTCAGGTGACTCAGGACGCTCGTGTAGACGCGCGGCTGCTCGTCGGGATGCACCACGCGCATACGCTTGGGCTCAAACACCCCGTTGGACGAGTCCTCGTTACGCGCGACCAGGGTCGACCCGTCGTAGCTTGCGTTTTTACCGACCAGAATCGTTGTGCACGGCATGCGCATCCTCCTTGAGTGAAGAAATCAAACGATAACAGTGTATCGCTTCGGCGCAGAAAGGGCGAAACCACGGCCCCTCGAGACCCCCTCGGGACCTCTGTGGTCAAAAAATGCCAAATATGAGTACTGTCACCAATTTAGTAGCAGCAAATTTCCTTGTAATGAGTGCCGAAAATCCCTATTTGTCCAAAAGCGAGACCGCGTTATTCCCCATAGGTTCAATAAAATGGGCTTCCTAACGATAATGGATATCGCTAGGAAGCCCAAATGTCATAAAACATATGTGACCATCTTGACAGCAGTACTCATATTTGGCATTTTTTGACCACGTGGTATATAGCTAACCCCTCAAGCAGCCCAAAACACCTATTTCGATGCACGCTCCGCCGCCTCAATCACGTGTTTGGCGAGAATCGCGGTGGTCACAGCCCCCACGCCGCCCGGCACGGGCGTGATGGCGTTAACGACCGGCTCCGCAGCATCAAAATCGACGTCACCCACCAGCTTGCCAGCGTCCTCATCCCAGTTAATGCCAACATCGATGATCGTCTGGCCCTCGCGAACGGCATCCGCGCCAATCGTACGCGCGCGTCCAACGGCGGCAACCACAATGTCAGCCGCACGGCACTCGGCAGCAAGGTCGCGCGTATGCGTATGGCACGTCGTCACCGTGGCATTGAGAGCCGTAAGCATGGCGGCAACGGGACGGCCAATCACCAGCGACCGACCAACGACCGCGACCTTGGCCCCATCCAGCTCAACACCGTAATGATCCAGCAAAGCAAGCACGGCTTCGGCTGTGCAGGGGGCAAAACCCTCGCCGCGTCCCGAAAGCGTGGTGAGCAGCGAAGCCGGCGTCATGGAGTCAACGTCCTTGGCGGGATCGAGCGCTGCGGCGACGGCGTTCTCGTCAAGGCCGGCGGGCAGCGGGCGGAACATCAGACAGCCATGAACAGCCAAGTCGGCATTAATGCCCTCGATAGCCGCCAGCAGCTCGTCCTGCGAGACGTCGGCAGGAAGCAAAACGCGACGAGCCTCGATGCCAACCTTTTCGCAGCGTTTAAGAGCGCCACGCTCATAGGACAGGTCGTCCTCGCGCTCGCCCACACGAACAATGGCCAGCGTCGGCACAACGCCGCGTTCGCGCAAAGCAACGCAGCGAGCAACGAGCTCCTCGGTCAAAGCGCGAGCAACGGGAGCACCCTTCAGCAGTTCAGCCATGGCTATCCTCTCTTCCTCGCAGCGTCGGAGGCGCGGCGCGCCAGCGCATCGGCGCGCGGCAACCATGTGTCGAGCAACTCATCACACGCCGTCTCGAGCTCCTCAGCACGAGCGCGATCTTTCATAGACGTGGTGTTCGCAAAGAGCGTCAAGCTCGCGCCCTGCATAGCGGCACGGCAGAACACGGCGCCGCACGCCACATCGGACAGCAGCTGACGCGAACCCTTGTCGGCCATGTCCTCGAGCAGCGCCAGCGCACGCCCGCAGGCATCCATAATGCGATACGGCGGCAGAGCGGCCACATGCAGCGCATCCTGAATCGCGGTTGCTCGAGCCGGATCGTCACGCGGAATACCGTACGCCGTGGACACCTGCCCGTAGGCACGAACGTCCTCGGCAACCAACTCGACAAGCTCCTGGGACAGCTCATCAGCCTGGGCAAACGCACGCGTCAGGTCATCCGCACGATCAGCAAGCGCGGGATTGGTCGCACCGTAGCGGGCAACCATTCCGCACAGCGAGGCGCCCAGCGCGCCCACAAAAGCGCTCGCGCTGCCACCACCGGGAACCGGCTCGCGCGCGGCCAGCGCCTCGGCAAAACCGCGACAGGTTTTATCCATCATCTCTTGGCTCATACGCACACGCACCTTCAAGTCATATATATCGGTCGGGCGGCCGACGCCGGCCGACCGCATCGATCACGTAATGGTGCTAAGTCTAGCCCATAAGTACGCGAGCGTCAGCGCATCTGGCCATCGCGGATTTCTATGGCACGCGATAGGCGTCGACAACGCAAGCATGGGACACATGGCCCACCTTTCGAGACTTCCGGACGTCACAAACTGGGGCATATCTATAAACAAGGAACCTGTTGGGGCAACGCCCGCGTACACGCGCCCCTTTTAAAACAACGGGCACCCAACCCCGGGGAGGGCCGACAGCATCGGCCCTCCCCTCTTTTGGACCCGCGTATATTGCCACTTGTCGGCGCAATTCCAGCCCCCAGAATGGGACACATGGCCCACCAGAACGAGCCGCTCGCGCGTACAGTAAAGGCAGGTAATCCATGGGCGGTTACAGATCGAGGAGGACACGACCATGAAAAAGAAGGCCTTTGCGATTCTCACCCTCTGCATAAGCCTCTTAGCCGCAGTCTCCCTAGTGGGCTGCGGTGGCAGCGGCGGCGCTACCGGAAGCGGCGGTGGCGGCGGAGCAGAAAAGCCAGCCGTGGATATGAGGACCGATTTCATTTGGTTTAAGGTCGAGGTCCCCGAGGGCGTCGAGATCACCGACGTCGCAGGCGACACGGCCGATAGGGCCCAGTTTAAGTTCACCGAGAGCGAGCACGCCAGCGACCGCTTCATCCCCGTCTTCGATCCTGACAAGAACGCCGACGAGCTGTTCGACTACGAGGCAAAGTGGAAGGCCAACTCCGGATGGACCGAGAGCGATCCCGTTAAGTACAACGGCAAGACCTGGCGCAGTGCCTACTTTACGCACTCGGGCGGCGTGACGACCGAGCACTTCACCGACGTTGACGGTGGCAGTGTGTATGTGCGCATCGACAACGTCGAGGAACACAAGGACGCCGTCGAGACCATGATGAAGTCTCTGGAGTTTGCCGACGACATCGCCGAGGCCAAGACCGAGGCCATGGACGTCAAGCTCGACGATATCGAGATCAAGCGTTAAGCGACTGGCGAGTGCAGCGGGAAACACAGGCGCAGTGCAAACAAGCGACGGTACCCCAGAGCTTCGTACCCAGGGAGGGCCGGTAAACCGACCCTCCCTTTCTTATGCCGGTAGCCAACGAACGCGAGGATGCCGGACGCCGGAACCGCTCCAAATGTAGCAACAGTACGAAAACGACAAGCACCCCAACACGTCCGCCCGCCGATTTATTGCGCCGCGCAGACAATTAAACCAGCATCTTTAAACATCTGAGCAGTATAGTGACCAAAACTATCGCATAACCGCACTCTACGAATGGAGAAGTTATGACCGAACACCGCGCCATCAGCCGCCGAGCATTTACGTTGGGCCTTGGACTCGCGGCGTTGTCGCCACTTGCAAGCCTGCCCGAAACCGCCATGCTGGGCATTAGCCCGCGGGCAGCCTTTGCGGACAGCACGGCCGGGCCAGCAGTCAGCCTCGACAATTTCGTCATTCGCCTTCGCCCCGCGGGCTATTTTCGTACCGCAAGCGTTAACGAAGACGGCAACGTCATCGGCAACGTCTGCCATCTGTTTAATGACGGCACGTCCAGCAAGCTCATCCTTGAGAACGTAACGACCAAGAATGACGATACAAACTGGTATGCTATCCGCACCTTGCTCAATTTCGAAGAGCATAAAAAGACGGGCTACAGCATTTGGTCGGTCGATGGCGACTCGGACAAAGACGGAAAGGTCATCCACGTATGGAGCGGCGAGTATGACAACAAGCCCAGCCGCGCTTTTGCGTTCGAGCGGCAATCAAACGGAACCTATATCATCCGAGACCGCACGGTCGAGAAAGAAACCGAGAAAAAAGACATTAAGTACCTGGCAATAGAATCGAACGGCGAAGACCAGGACAACAATAAGATCTGCCATAAGAGTAAGAGCATTCCGTGGGAGCTCGAACTTATCGGTTACGACATGAAAAAGAACGATGCCACGGTTAGCAGCCTCGACTGGATCACGTACAGCAGCTACGTCGATGGGCCATGTTGGATGAAATACGTCGACGACAACAAGTTCCTCGACGAGCTGAGCATCCCGGGTACGCACGATTCGGGCACCTGTAGCGTGGACAACGACACCGAGCCCCAATCCTCGCAAGTAAAATGCCAGCAGGATTACATTCCCACGCAGTTGCTCGAAGGCATTCGCTATTTTGATATCCGGCTCGGAAAGGGCGACAACCCTGGCATCTGCCACGGGGATTTCTACCTATTCAAAAAAGACGGGGACTATCTGCATCTCTCCGATGTCATCGGGTACTTTAAAACGTTTTTGAACGAAAACCCGACAGAAGCGCTCATCATGCTTGTATCACGAGGCAACGACGAGGCTACCGACGAAAGTGTTACGACGGCTTTCGCCAAGGTTTTGGACGACAACCCCAAACTGTTCTATACGTCGAGCCGAATCCCCACGCTACACGAGGTGCGCGGAAAGATCGTTCTGCTGCGTCGATTTAGGCTCGCCGGCAACAGTGTAAGCGGCCACACGTGGGGCCTCGACCTTACCGAATGGGATGACAAGATCAAGGCTCACTCCGACAGCGCCACTATGTGTCTCGTCCAAGACGCGCGGGGCTTTGAAGCCGCGGGGGAAACAGGCGATAAAGAGCCCTATTGCACCAAGGTATACGCCCAGGACAAGTACAAACTCACGGGAACCGACAAGCTCAGCTGGGTCGATAATGCGCTGAAGGAAACGTCCGGGCGCACGCGCAACGAGGTAGATGTCGAGGACGATAACGGGGCCAAGGAGAAAGTCCTGGAGCGTTGCTGGTCTATCAACTACACCAGCTGCACGGGCTTGTCGCACGGAGGCAATCCTTTTACCTCGGCACGAGTAGTCAACGAGCATCTGTATAAGAGCCCGTACATCAATCCCAGCGGCATCGAGGATACAAAGTCAGATTACCTCAAGCACATTGGCATCATCGCATCCGACTTTGTTGATGCGGCGCTGGCCCGGAGCATCTATCAGCGCAATTACGATACGGAGCACAAGCAGACGGCTTCGTACTATCTCCCGTACTATCTCCCGACCCGCATGCGCATGACGTACGGCGACTCGCTGAGCGATGCCTCATTCCAGGATGGCAAGACCGTTGGCGAGGGTCATTTCCGCCTTGCCGACAGCAGCAACGCGCTCAACGCGACAGCTTCGGGCCATGCGTTTGCCATTGAATACGTGGATGTCGACGCCCTGGGCAACGAGACCGTTACGGGGCTGCAGGGCTCTGTGCCCATCGATATCGATCCGCTCGCGCTGACGCCCCATTTTGAGGGACTCGAAGGCCTTAAGGCCGGCGAAGACGTGCGCGCCAAGATTGCGGCATCACTCGAGGGCAAGCTCGAAACCGACGCCTGCACCGCCCAGCTCGAGTTTGTGCACGACGCGGACGGCGCTCCGGGCACGGCAATGGCCGAGGGCGAGGCATTTGCCGCGGGGACGTATTGGGTGCGTGCGAAAGGTCTGTTGGGCGACGCGGCGCAAAACTACACGCTCGCCAGCGATGGAGCCGCAAGCTTTACCGTAGCGGCCTCGGGCAGTGCAGGCGGCACCGGTAGCGGCACGGGTTCCAACGCAGACGGCGCCGACAAGAACGGCGGCGGCAACAAGAGCAAGGGCTCGACCGGAAAACTCGCCGACACGGGCGACGGCTCTGGCGTTGCCGCCGGGCTCGCTGCCGCCGCCGTGGCGACAACGGTCGCCGGCGCGGCGATGCTTGCCAATGACCGCGAAAACGTTGGGGACGACAGCGAATAGGCAAGCCCGCCTTTTAGACACATCGACTCAATTGGGGGGGCGCAGAATACCGTTCTGCGCCCCGATTTTTACCTTAGCCCGAACACCGTTATCGGCTACATCACCATGTTCAGCGCATTCACGAACTCCTGAGCTTGGGAGCGGCTGCTCAGACTAAAGACACAGGCAGTCAACAGCCTGTTACGTAGGAAAACGTCGCGGCCCTTGATCCTGCTGACCCCCGTAATGTCCTTAAGATAAACAATCTCGGTGTGCTTGCCACCAAAAGTGCCCTTCTTGAGCACCTCGATGCGGTTAAGGTAGATCTTGACGTCTTTAAACCTACCCGAACCTTTGTCCTGGAACAGCAGCGTGTTGTTGTCCATACGCGTCACTCCCGCGGGGTTCGCTAAAACTGCCTCTATGGTCACATTTTAACCACCGCAAGGCCCCATGCGATGATGTCAGACAGCACAGCAATTCGTGTCCGCGCGAGGCTTTAAGATAGGTATGCTCAGCTGCATCGATGCGACCGGAATATTCTAGGAGCACGCCTCGTATTATTCGCCATTAGAGGAGGTCTTACCTGGTTTACGTATGGGAATTCGAGTTCTTTGATTCGGACGGCATTGAACTTCCCGTGCCAGACTTCGGACATGAGCCGCGACACGGCGGCAAGATTATCGCTGTAGCCGTCAACCGCGAACTCGGCGACATTCCCGCCGTCACCGCAGTGGATGCCGCGCGTATGCTCGGTGTTAGCTCAGCACGGGTGTCACAACTGCTAAATGCAGGACTGCTGGATTCATGGAAGGATGGCACCAAGCACATGATGTCCAAAGCCTCCATCGAGGCACGACTCGCCGATGCACCAAGGGTGGGACGCCCCAAAGAGGCCCCCGTTGCCGTGTAAGGCGATGCCGCTGTGGGCTTTCATCACCTGACATGCATGGCAGCCAGGAACGCTCGATTCGGGACTCACTGCGCCCCGAATCGAGCTGGGCCCATTGCTGCAGGCTGATTCGCATCCCCGATCCCAAAAAGACAGAAGCGCCACTTGCTTCGTTGAGCCCCAACATCCGACCCCGGCTCCCCCTCGTATCCCCAGCGGCATTTCAACTCCAGGACATGTCGCGATCATGCCCGGTCATCCATGCAAATGGACACCACTCTAACACTGGGGTCAGATATCCCCCGCTGCGGCGTATAGGGTAAAATCTTGTCTGCCGCGGAATCCGCCTGCGGGCAACGCTCCGATCTCCGATTGGGGTGAAGCCTATGAACTTGTTTCTTGAAATCCTGCGCCTCTCGATGTACGCGACCGGCATTGCCCGGAACCTCTACGCGATCTGGCGGGAATATAAGCAGTAACGGATAGCGAAGGGAGTCATAGAAAAGGGCCGGTTGCAGCCGGCCCTAGACGATAATACCTGCGTTGCCCGCGTCTCCGAAGTTTAAGCGCTGAGGAGCGGGTTCCGCGGCACAACCTGATTTTACCCAGTGAGGCAGCTCTTTTGCAGCCGCTCCACTGTTTATTTACATCTGGCACCCTCAAACAATCAGACAGCAGCCCGCACTCCTGAGAGCCGCCCCGCACCCCCGGCCATCACGTTACGGCAACAACCGGCGCTACTCCCCTACTTCCCAAAGATCGCAGCGAACAAGCCCTTGCGTTTGGGCTTTTCCTCTCGGTAAGAACCCTCGACGGCGGCTGCCACCTGACGCGGCTGCTCGCCGTCTCCACGGCGCACAATCTGGTAGAGGAACGGCGATTTAACGTATTTGACCTCGACGGGCGTGGCGTGCACGGTGCTTTCACTGGACAGATGCAGGCTCGGGCTAAGCGGCGCCACGATATGCGTTTCGCGCTTGTCGCTAAACACCACCGCGGCCGCGCGGCCCGTCTGGCCGTTTACGGCAATGCGCACCTGCTCGCCATCGCGGCCGTCTGTCGCCGGACGATCGACAAAGTAGACCGGCACCATCACCAGGCCGTCCTTATGCTTGCGGGCCTTGCGCGCCCAGGTGCGGATGCTCTTTTTATTGAGCCCCAGTACAGCCTCGGCGTCGTTACCCGCAACGTCGAGCGCCAACTTATCAATGACCACCTGGTCCTTGGTAGATGCATCGACGGAGACGACGCGGAAGTCGCCTTCCTGCATGGCGGGATCGAACGGACCGACCTTGGCAAAGTCCCACGGCTCCAAAATGCCCATGAGGCGAACGTCCAGGTAGTTTGCTCTGGGGTATGCCCAGTCGAGCACCTCGTAGTACACCAGGGTTTCCTTGCTCAGGCCCTTGCCCGGGAAGCTCGCCATCATGCGCAGGTCCGCCAGCGCCATGGGGAAATAGAAGAGCATCATGTCGTTTTGGATCGCATCTTCCACGTCGTGCCCGGCAAAGGCATCCGGATACTGGCGCACCAGCTGCAGCGCGTTGGCACGTGCCTGCTGCGGCGAGATTTCGCAGGGAATACCCTGATCCGGCACATACTCCGCACCCACGCCCATGGTCAGACGCTTGCTAAACGTCCCCGGCTTGAGCAGGTCGGCAATGCCGATCTTGTTGCCGCAGGACGGGCACTCAAACACGCGCTGGGTCGACTCGCCCTCAAAGGACGCACCACAGAAGGGGCAAGGAATGCTCACATGCGTGGCCTCTTGGAACTCCTGCGCCGTGCCGCGATCCTCCCACAGCAGATGTTCCAGGACCGACTGATTGCGCCAGTGCGAATTGAAGAAATACCAGTCCGGGTCCTCCGGGCGCTCGAGTTGCGACACATGCGTGAGCTTGAGCAGTCCATTCACCACCGTCAGCGGCGTATGGCGAATGCCCAGGGCGCTCTTGGGCTCCCCCGCATCAGCCTGCCACGGAACGACCGTGCCGCAATAGGCGCACTCAAAGCTGCGCTTAGCCTGGTGCGAGTACATAGGGCCGCCGCAGTTTTGACATTTAATGGCAAACATCTCGTCCATGGAAACGTCCTCCTTTGCACAGGGGCTGTCGACATTAAGTATGTCGAGCAAGCAGGCACATGCCCATACCCATGTGGCCCAAAATGGACCACCCAGGCAGACGAGAAGGCTCGCTCGTTAGCACCGGCAGACTATTGCTGCATTTTCTGAGCATCGGTGCACGGCGCCCCCGCGCAAGCTACACTATCCCCTTAAACATGATTGTGAGGACGACCGCTATGCTATTTGTAAATCGGCTGGTACATACGCTTGTTCCCGGCAGCGAGAGCGAGCCGGTCGATGCATCTTGCCGCACCAACGCGGGCTTTTCCGCAAGCCTCGTCTGCATTGGCCTCAACATCACCCTGTGCCTGGCCAAGGGCATCGCGGGCCTGCTCGCCGGCTCCGTCTCCCTCATCGCCGACGCTTTCAACAACCTCTCCGATGCCTCGAGCAACATCGTGAGTCTGCTCGGGTTCCGCCTTGCCAGCCGCCCGGCAGACGAAGGCCACCCCTATGGCCACGGTCGCTATGAGTACCTAGCTGGCCTGTTCGTCGCCGTCCTGGTTTGCGCCGTCGGCATCAATCTGATCCTCGAGTCGGTCACTAAGATCATCAAGCCTTCCCCCACTGCATATTCGGTGCTCTCCTTAGCCGCCCTCGTCTTGTCCATGCTCGTTAAGCTCTGGATGGCAGCGTTCAACCGCACGCTGGGCGATCGCATCGACTCGGAGACGCTCATCGCCACAGCACAGGACTCCAAAAACGACGTCATCACCTCGGGCTCGGTCTTGGTGGCGGCGCTTATTTCGCAGACGACCGGCTTTGACCTCGATGGCTGGGCAGGCCTGGGTGTGGGCATCTTCATCTGCATCAGCGGCATGGGCCTAGTGCGCGACGCCATCAGCCCGTTGCTGGGGCAAGCGCCCGACCCCAAGCTCGTCCAGGCAATCCGCGACAAGATCATGTCCTATCCGCAGGTCCTGGGCACACACGACCTGATGGTGCACGACTACGGCCCCGGCCGTCAGTTCGCCAGCGCCCACGTGGAAATGCCCGGCGAGGGCGATGCCTTTGAGCACCACGAGATTCTGGACACCATCGAGCACGACATCAAGCGTCAGATGGGCATCGGCATCACACTGCACTGCGACCCCATCGCCACCACCGGCGACGACCTGCGCGGCTGGGTCAAGCGCGGCGTCATGCAGATCGATCCTGCGCTCTCCATCCACGACCTGCACGAGCACGACGGGTTCGTTTCGTTTGACCTGGTGCGTCCCGACGGCTTTGACATATCCGACGAGGAGCTGCTGGAGCTCGTCACGTGCATCGTGCACGAGCGCCGGCCCGATGCCTCATGCGTCGTTACGTTTGACTCGGGCTTTAGCTCGCCCGACCGTCCGGCCGAGCAGCTGTAGCCCACTTAACAGCTAGTTTCCCTGCGCGCCCGAGATGCCGTTTTGTAGGGCGTTCCAGGCATCCGTCGCCATGTCGCCCAAGTTCTGCGCGGTATCGCCCAGATTTTGTGCCGTATCGCCCAGCTCTTGCGCCTTGTCTCCCAACTCCTGCACCTTGTTGCTCAAGTCCTCCAGCGTATTGGAGCTCGAGCTGTCGGTACCGCTTTGGCCGTCGGACGAGTTGCCCGAACTGTTCTTGTGCGTGAGTTGAATTTCGAGGTTGCCGTTGTCGTTATAGTAGGCAGAAGTAACGACCCAGTTGGCATCGACGACGGGCGTTGAGCCATCATCAGTCAGGACCACGGCATTCGAAAGATCGGCGCCGCGCGACTTGAGGATCTTCTTGGCGTTGGACCAGTACTGCCCCGGGATATCGCTCAGATCGACGGTGCTAGACGAGGCGGACTCGGTTTGCTCGGCAGTGGCATCGGCCGTTGAACTCCCCCGCTTGTTGAGCATGCCCGACACGATGGCAAACACAATCGACAGCGCAAAGAAGATCGCCAGTACGATGAGGATCTTCTTGATCACGCTCGACGAACGCGACGGCTTCCTCTCCTCGTCCTCGCCATATTGCGGAATCGACTTGGGGTACTCGCGATACGGCTCGCGCGACTCGTAGCGAGGCTGCGCCGTGCGAGGCATATACGTCGTCTGCTGAGGCTGCGGAATGGGATTTTGCGGCAGGTCATCATAGGGATTCGGCGTCGAGGCAGCATAAGAATCCTGCGGCGCGTAATCAAACGGATCCGGAACTGCGTTGCCATAGGGGCCTTGCGAAGATGCAGCGTAAGAATCCTGCGCCGTGTCGCCATAGCCCATAACCCGGGTGGGCTCGGCAGAAGGCTGCGTCGCGGCGGGGTCGGCATAACCGGGGTTGGGAACAACGCAGGTCGCATCGGCGCTATCGCCAGCCTGCGCGGAACCGTAGCCGCCCATCACGGTTGTCTTGTCCTGATCCATGCAACGATTCCTTTCCGTCGCGCTTGAGCCTCAAGTTATCCATGCATTCTACCCGCGCAAAAGCCTATGATGGGCAGAGTCCGTCGGTATCTACAAGACATGCGCGGGCCTAAGGATCAAAAAGCCCCGCCGGGCCTTGGTAGGCGCGACGGGGCGGGCAAGCGGCTATGAGCAGCGAGCTTAGAACAGGCCGGTGATGTTGCCGTCGTTGTCGACGTCGATATTCTCGGCCGCAGGGACCTTGGGCAGGCCCGGCATGGTCAGAACGCTTCCAGTCAGTGCGACCACAAAGTGGGCGCCGGCAGAAACCTTGAGCTCACGCACGGTGATGCGGAAGTTCTCGGGAGCGCCCAGGGCCTTGGCGTTGTCGCTAAAGCTGTACTGCGTCTTGGCGACGCACACCGGCAGGTTGCCAAAGCCATTCTCGCGCAGCTCGGCGAGCTGGCGCTTGGCGGCCGGCGTAAAGTCAACGCCGTCGGCGCGGTAGACCTTGGTGGCAACGGCCTCGAGGGCATCAGCGACATCAGCGCCGTCCTCATAGGCAAACTTGAGCTCGCTCGGCTGCTCAATCAGACGCATGACCTCATCGGCCAGGTCGAGCGCGCCCTCGCCGCCCTTGGCCCAGACCTCGGAAAGCTTAACGTTGACGCCGAGCTTCTGGCACTCGGACTCGATGAGCGCAAGCTCGGCCTCGGTGTCCGTCGGGAATCGGTTGATGGCGACCACGCAGGGCAGACCATAAACGTTCTGGATGTTGTCGACGTGACGCAGCAGGTTGGGCATGCCAGCCTTGAGTGCCTCGAGGTTCTCCTCGTTGAGATCGGCCTTGGCGACGCCACCGTTGTACTTCAACGCGCGAGCGGTGGCGACGACCACGACGGCGTTGGGACGAACGCCCGTCATGCGGCACTTGATGTCCAGGAATTTCTCGGCACCCAGGTCGGCACCAAAGCCCGCCTCGGTAATGGCGACATCGCCAAAACGCATAGCCATACGCGTGGCCATGATGGAGTTGCAGCCGTGGGCGATATTGGCGAAGGGACCGCCGTGGACAAACGCGGGCGTGCCCTCGAGCGTCTGCACCAGATTGGGCTTGAGCGCATCCTTGAGCAGTGCGGCCATAGCTCCCTGGGCCTTAAGGTCGCGGGCGCGGACGGGCTCGCCGGCATAGCTATAGCCGACAACGATCTCGCCCAAGCGCTCTTTAAGATCGCTGATGCTCGTGGACAGGCACAGGATCGCCATGACCTCGGAGGCAACGGTGATATCAAAGCCGTCCTCGCGCGGCACGCCCTGGGCCTTACCGCCAATGCCGTCGATGACGTGGCGCAGCTGACGGTCGTTCATATCGACGACGCGCTTCCAAGTGATGCGCTTAACGTCAATACCGAGCTGATTGCCCTGCTGGATGTGGTTATCAAGCATGGCGGCCAGCAGGTTATTGGCGGCACCGATAGCGTGGAAGTCGCCGGTAAAGTGCAGGTTGATATCCTCCATGGGGATCACCTGAGCCCAGCCGCCACCGGCAGCACCGCCCTTAACGCCAAAGACGGGGCCGAGCGAAGGCTCGCGCAGGGCCACGGCACTCTTGACGCCGCGACGACGCAGGCCGTCGGCCAGACCGATGGTCGTGGTGGTCTTGCCCTCGCCCGCGGGCGTTGGGTTGATAGCGGTCACGAGGACGAGCTTAGCCTGGTGATCAGTCGGCTCGTTGAGCAGTGAATAGTCGACCTTAGCCTTGTCGAAGCCGTACGGAATAAGGTGCTTAACGTCGACGCCGGCGTTCTTGGCCACCTCGGTAATAGGCAGTGGCGTGACAGAACGTGCGATTTCGATGTCAGTAGGCATGGGCGGTCCTTTCGTTACCGAATGAGAAAAAGACCAATTCAGCATAGCACGGGCGCGCAATAGTAAAACGCCCATAACCGATGAACGGCGATATGTTTACCCGATGCCCAGCGATAGCCCAACAGCCCGCCAAAACAAAGCGCCCTAAACGGTAGGTTCAATCCCCAGGTGCTCAAAGGTGCGAAGGGTTGCCTGACGGCCCTGCGGCGTACGAATCATCAACCCGCACTGCAGCAAATAGGGCTCATAGACATCCTCGAGCGTGCCCGGGTCCTCGCCCACCGCGCTGGCAAGGGTCGTAAGTCCCACGGCACGACCGGAGAACGTCTTGGCGAGCGTCTCCAAAATGCGAATATCCATCCAGTCCAGACCGAGCTCGTCGATCTCGAAGAACTCGAGTGCCTGACGGCAGATATCGAGCTCAATGGGACCGTTGCCGCGCACCTGCGCATAGTCGCGCACGCGCTTGAGCAGGCGGTTGGCAAGACGTGGCGTGCCGCGCGAACGCGAGCCGATCTCGAGTGCACTGGGATGGTCGATCGTCACGCCCAGGATAGTCGCCGAGCGCGTCACAATCTGCGCGAGCTCCTCGACCGTGTAGTAATCCAGGCGATATGAAATGCCAAAGCGGTCGCGCAACGGGCCTGTCAACATGCCTGAGCGGGTCGTTGCCGCTACCAACGTAAACTTGGGAATATCCAGGCGAATCGAGCGCGCCGCCGGACCCTTGCCAATCACGATATCGAGGGCAAAGTCCTCCATCGCGGGGTACAGGACCTCCTCGACCGAACGGTTGAGGCGGTGAATCTCGTCGATAAACAGCACATCACCCGGTTGCAAGTTAGTAAGGATGGCCGCCAGGTCGCCCGTGCGCGCGATGGCAGGGCCACTCGTGGTCTTGATCTGAGCGCCCAGCTCGTTGGCGATAACGGTGGCCAGCGTGGTCTTGCCCAGGCCCGGAGGACCCGAGAAGATCACGTGGTCGAGCGTCTCGCCACGGCTCTGCGCCGCTTCGATCAACACGCGCAGGCTCTGCTTGATGTGCTCCTGACCACAGTAATCGTCCAGGCGCTGGGGGCGCAAAGTGCGGTCGACATCGAGGTCCTCGGCCGTCAGCTCCGAGCCCACCATGCGCTCGCCGTGCGCCATGGATGCCGCCGGCGAGTTGCCGGGCGTCGCCCACAGGTCCTGAGAGTCATCGGCTTCCCACATCACGCATCCATTCCGAGTCGCTTAAGCGCCGCGCCGAGCAGATCCTCGACACGCATATTCTGCCCATCATACCCGCTCAGGGCAACATCGGTCTCCTGCGGGCTAAAGCCCATGGAAAGGAGCGCCGCACGGGCATCATCGATCGCCGAAGGAGCGGCGGCGGGAACCGGCATCGCAACCTGGCCGGGAATCACGTCGACCGGCACAAAGCCCTTATCCTTGGCAAAGGTGCTCTTGAGTTCTAGGATCAGGCGCTGAGCTGTCTTTTTGCCCACACCGGGTACCTTGGCCATACCCTTGTCGTCCTCGGCCATCACCAGCGAATACAGCTGCCCCACGGTATAGGTGGAAAGCACGGCGAGCGCCAGGCGCGGGCCAACGCCCGAAACGGACACGAGCCGGTCGAACATCGTGCGCTCATCCTTTGAGGAAAAACCAAAAAGTGTCATGGCGTCCTCGCGCACCTGCATACGCGTGTAGAGGCGGACCTCGCCGCCGGGCGTCGGCAACGTGGCCGCAGTGCTGCCCGAGATGCCGAGCTCAAAGCCAACGCCCGACACATCGACGACAGCAGAGCTCATCGTGGCCTCGACAAGCGTTCCGTGGAGCTGGGAAATCATCAGTATCCGGTTCCTCTCTGTTGATAGAACTCGCCACCGGTAAGGGCGCGGGTGCGGCTGAGGTTTACGTGGCAGATGGCGCAAGCCAGGGCATCGGCGGCATGGTCGGGATGCGGGTCGTGATCGAGCTGTGTGAGCGTGCGTACCATGTAGGCGACCTGCCGCTTGTCCGCGGCGCCGGTGCCCACCACAGCCTGTTTGATCTGCATGGGCGTGTATTCGCCAATCTCGAGCGCGCATTCCGACAGCGCCACGAGTGCAGCCCCGCGGGCATGCGCCGTAGGAATTGCCGAGCGAACGTTAGCACCAAAGTAAATGCTCTCGATAGCAGCGGTATCGGGTCGATAACGCTCCACGACACCCTTGAGGTCGCGGGCGATATGCGACAGGCGCACCGCGAGCGGACTTCCGGCACTGGTCTCGATGCAGCCGTAGGCACGGCAGCGAACCTCGCCGCGCCGCTCCTCGATAATCCCCCAACCTGTATGGGCCAAACCGGGGTCGATACCCAAAATGACCAAGCCGACCTCCCCTCGCCACAAGCACAGCGCAAGACAAGGCCCCGCGCATCATTCACGAACGTCTGTTCTAGAATAACACAACGCTAGCCCTATAAGTCAGCCGAGATCGAATTGTAGGTTGAGTATACGCAAGCGAGCGCCCGCCAGAGCGAGCAAGGTGCCTTGAAAGAGGAGGGCATTGACCTGGCGGTCATGTCCGACGATTGAAAGGCAGATTGCCGCTCTGGCGGGCGCGCAGCGACCTAGTTCTGAGAGAAGAACGGGAATTGTCGGGGATCAACCGGCGGATGCGGCATCGGGCCGCCCTGGGGCCCACCCTGCGAGCCGCCCTGACCGCCCATCATCTTATCGATGGCGTCCTGAACTTCGCCCTCGAACTTTTTCATTCCCTCGTGCAAACGACGCTGACCGTCCTCAGAGCGCAGCTCCTCCATTTGCTCGGGCGAAATACCCAGCAGCTCGCCCAGCACGCCCATCATCTCGTTTCGCACGCGCTCGCTCGTATCCTCGTCGGCAAAACGACGCACCTCGGCACGAGCCAGCGAATCGACCGTCATGCGCTCCTTGCCGCTCAGCCCCAGGTCGGACCACGCGAGCATGTACGGCCAGGCACGCTCGGCAAACGAACGGGCCGAGACGATCGGCGCCATCGGCAACATGCGGCGGGCAGCCTCGCCCTGGCGCACGAGCATCAGCAGCAGCGAGCAAGCCTCAGGCTTGCCAGCGGCCATCGGGATGTCGTCGAAAGATCGATTGCGGTCCACGTGCGCCTCGAGCGCGCCATCGACCTCACCCGGCTCAAGCCCGCCAAGCAGCTGTGCCGCGCGGTCGAGCATATCGACCGGGCCGTCGAGCGTCGAGAGCGCCTGCGCCAGCACGCGCTCCATACAATCTTCCACCGCGTTGAGCGTCACGAGCCCTTGGGGTACCACGGCAGACGTGCGGTTGCGCACACGCGCCACAAACTCAAGCGTCGACAGATACACATCGCCAAAGGGCGCATAATCGCCCTGGTAGCCACCGCAAAGCGCGGGCGCCGCCAGCGCGTACTCGGTCTTGGAAAGCGGGCTCAGCGCCATAGCGCCCAGCTCGAGCGCCGTATCCTCGAGCATCAGGCCCAGCGCACGCGAACGCAGGCGTTCGGCATCGCCCGCCGACACGTCGCGATCGAGCACGCGCGCCGCATCCGGCGCATCGCGCTCGACAGTGCGAATGTGCAAGCGCTCGGCGATTGAGCGAACAACGGAACAACGGGCGGCCTCGGCCTCCTCCTGCGCCGGCGTAAAGATGCGATTGCGCCCCAGCACCAGGCCAATCACATTACGCGGACCCAAGGCATCGACGGCAAGTGCCGCCAACAGGGACGACGGCAAATCGCCCTCGAGCGCCACCACGGCACGCGACGCACCGCGGGCGCGGGCATTGTCGCGCACGGCAAGCACCAGCGCCTGCCACAGCCACTCCTCGGAGCGAAACTGGGGCAGCTCATGGTCCTCCAGGGCATCGAGCATCACCCCGCGCTGAATCTCCTGAACCAGCAGGCTCTCCTCAAAACACGGCGCCTGGGCCACCACGCGACCGCAGTCGTCGAGCACAAACGAACCGCCGGTATACACCGACTCGTCATAGGCACCGATCGGCGCCATGCAGGCAAACCATACGCTGCGCTTGGACGCGATCTTGCGGTAGGCGCCGCTGCGAACGGCAGCAATGGCGGCAGTCTCGCGGTCGGTCATGTCAAACGCGTTGAATTGGAAATACGCAATGAGGTCAACACCGGTCGGCAGCATCTCGAGTTCGCGGTCCAAGTCAAAAATCACGGCGATGCGCACGCCGTCCACGTCGAACACCGGCGGCGCCCAACGTGTGTCGTTGTTCTCGCCACGCTGCAGGGCAATGCTCGAACGCGCCGGCACCACATGACCGTCCTTGAGCATCATGTAGTCGAGCAGGGGCTGGCCCTCAAACGAAACCGCAGCGGGCACGATGCAGATCATGTCGAGCTCTTGGATGCGCTCGGCAACGCCCGTCAGACCCGTCAGCATATCGTGCTCAAAATCGGCAGCGCCCACCAGGCCACCGGGCATGGCGCCCATAAAGAGTGGAGCCGGAACGCACAGCATGCGCGCGCCGCGCTCATGAGCCAGGCGAGCCTGGTCCTCGATGCGGCCGCAGATGCCCTCAATATCACCCAGGCGCATATCGATCTGTGCAAGTGCGAGCTTCATGGCCCAGCCCTTTCCGTCGTAAATCGTCGTTGTCGTAGTAAAAGCGCCGGCCGCATAATGCAGCCGGCGCTCGCATGTGCATATGCTAGCTATGATACCCCGAGCGGGGGCGCGCTCCTAGAACGTCGCGGACCACAGCCCATGCAGGTTGCAGTAGGCATAGACGGTACCGGCCTTGGAACCGCCAGCGAAAAACGTCGTGGGCTTCATGCCGGGCTCAAGGTAATGGATCTCCAGGCGGCCCTCGGCCTCAAGCGCGATCCACTCGATGTAGTGCTCGGGCAGCATGGGGTGCTCCGTCGAGCCCACGCGCGCACGAATAACGTGGCCGTCGCGCTCGATCTCGACAACAGGCACGTGCTTCTCGTGCGCCGCATCCTCGGTGTTTGCCGTCAGCTCCGTGCAGCCGGCAGGGGTCGCAACGCCGTCGCCAAGGGCGGCAATGAGCTTGCCGTCGGAGTCCTTAAAGAATTTCGCCATGATGTTCTCCTTTGCTGATGTGCCGATGTTCTCGATGGTTCTTATGCCCAAAGGCAGGCGAACCATCCACGGCATGGCAAATGAACACATAACGGGCGGGAACGGTGGGGCGGCGCGTACTATCCGCCCCGGCGGCCCCACCCGAGCGGGTTAACGCCCGTCGCCGCCGAGCAGCGCCAGAACATCCTCGCGGGTAAACAGCGCCGAGGAGATGCCGTCGCCGCCGAGCACGCTGTTGACCAGGTCGCGCTTGGACTCCTGTATCTGCATGATGCGCTCCTCGATCGTGTCCTTGGCGATGAGCTTGTACACGGTCACGGTATGTTGCTGGCCAATACGGTGCGCGCGGTCGGTCGCCTGGTCCTGCGCGGCCACGTTCCACCACGGGTCGTAGTGGATGACCACGTCGGCCGCCGTCAGGTTGAGGCCCACGCCGCCCGCCTTGAGCGAGATCAGAAACACCGGCACCTCGCCCGCCTGGAACTGCGCGACCATCTTGGCGCGGCTCTCCTTGGACGAAGCGCCCGTGAGCTTAAGAAAGCCGATGTCCTCCTTGGCCAGGCGCTTGCCAATGATATCGAGCATGCCCGTGAACTGGCTGAACAGCAGAATGTGGTGCCCGCCGTCGAGCGCACCGTGCACGAGCTCCATGCAAGCGTCGAGCTTGGCGCTCCCTGCCTTGTAGTCCTCGTAGTGTAGATGCGGGTCGCAGCAGATCTGGCGCAGCTTGGTGAGCTCGGCGAGCACCTTGAGCTTGTCTTTCTTAAACTCGGATGCCTCGCGATGCTGCACCTGCTGGGCGATACGGTCTTGGTTGGCCAGGTAGAGCTTGCGCTGCTCGCCGGTGAGCTGTGCCATGACGGTGTCTTCGATCTTCTCGGGCAGGTCGGCCACCACGTCTTCCTTAACGCGGCGCAGCACAAACGGCGACACGAGCGCTTGCAAGCGAGCGGCGCTGTCACCCTCGGCGTGCTCGACCGGGCTTTCGAAGCGCTTGGCAAACGACTCGCGCGAGCCAAGCAGGCCCGGCATCAAAAAGTCGAAGATGCTCCAGAGCTCGGACAAGCGGTTTTCGATGGGCGTGCCCGTCAGGGCAAAGCGCACGCCGGCAGGCAGACGCTTGGCGGCGTGCGCCACCTGCGTGAGCGGGTTTTTAATGTACTGGGCCTCGTCGAGCACCACACGGGCAAAGTCCTGCTCGGCATACTCGTCGATATCGCGCCGCATGAGGTCATACGACGTTACAACCACGTTATGCTCGTCAGCGCCGGCTATCTGCACGCGGCGCTGCGCCTTGGCGCCCACGATAGCGCACACGTCGAGCGAAGGCGCAAAGCGCTCCAGCTCGGCGGTCCAGTTATACACGAGCGACGCAGGGCACACCACGAGCGTGGGCTTGGCATCCCCCGCCTCCACGCGCGCCAGGATATGCGCGATCATCTGCAGTGTTTTGCCCAAGCCCATATCGTCGGCCAAGATACCGCCGAGGCCCAGGTGCTCAAGCGAGCCGAGCCACTGGTAGCCGTCGACCTGATAGCCGCGCAGTGTGGCCTTGAGCGAGACCGGCACCGTAAAGTCCATCTTGCCGAGCGTATCCAAGCGCTCGACGGTGCGACGGAACGCAGCGTCGCGATCGGCTTCGAGCGCGGGCGTGCGCGCAAGCATGCTGTCGACAAACAGGGTACTCGACGCGGGAAGCGACACGCCGTCGAGCAGGTCGACAGCATCGACCCCCAGGTCCTCGGCAAGACCAAACGCGGCGCGGGCACCCTCGTCCAGGCGTACGATGTCGCCCGACGTGAGACGCGCAAACGTCTGGTGACGCTTGTAGGAGTCGAGGTAGATGGCAAGATCTGCCGCCGAAAGACCGCTCGCGCCCAGTTCGACATCGAGCAGGCTGCTCTTGACGGTCGCGCGCACCGAAAGCTTGGGCGCAGGGCGGACCGAGATCTGGCGTAGGCGGTCACTGAGCATGACCTCGCCCAGCTCGGACAGGGCAGACAGGCCCTCGGTCAGCAAGTGGAACAGGCTCTCGTCATCGCGTTCCTCAAACGCCAGGCCGCCCTCGTAAAAGTCGAAATACAGGGCCGCCGTATCCATAACGCAAAACTCTGCTATCTCGTCGCGCGGCGGCACGCCCGGGCGCTGCTCTTCGAAGGGGCTGCCCGGAGCGCCCAGGCTAAAGAGATCTGCCGACCAGTCGCCGTAGGAAACCGTAATTTTGCAGGTCACGAGCCCATCGTCGACACCGATTGCCATGGCAAAGCTCGGCTCGGGCGCCACGGTGTCGAGCACGGCGGGAGCGGTGAGGTCAGTGTATTCGCGCAGCACGGGCAGTGCCATGCGGCAGAATTCGCCCACCTGCTCGGCGGCGATATGGACCGGCGTGCGACAGGGCAGCAGACGCGACAGAAACGGTGCGGCATGCTGGACAAACGCCGCATCGGCGCGGCGCGCGCGGCGCGTGTCGACCAGATAGGCAACGCCGCCCGAGGCAAAGCAGTACATATCGGCGGG
>CABUUJ010000023.1 GCA_902494715.1 uncultured Collinsella sp. | reverse complement strand
CGACGCGACGAGGAGAAATGGCCCAAAACGGCAAGGGCCATGCGCCATTTGCTTATGACCGATGCGCATTACCGCAGCTCAAGGTAGGTATAGGACCCGCACGATTCGCTACTCTCGGAAAGATTTATATGTTGGATTGCTTGCTCGAGCGCAGCAAAGACCCCGCAGCTGGCCGTATGGGGTAACTTCCCAGCGCATTCCGCAGGACGAAAGAACCCCCGCCGCACGAAGTGCGCAGCGGGGGTTCTTTCATGTCCGAGGACGCGCTGGGAAGTTACCCCATGCGGCCAGCGGACAACTATGTAGCCTTGGACTAGAACATACCCAAGAAACCGTGCACAAACAGCGCGGCCAGAGCGGCACCGACAAACGGCGCGATGCCAGGAACAAGCAGGCCGTACTTCCAGTTGTTGTCAGCCTTGTTCTTGATCGGCAGCACCTGATAGGCCATGCGAGGACCAAGGTCACGAGCCTGGTTCATGGCGAAGCCGGTGATGCCGCCCATGCCCATGCCAACAGCCCAAACGATCAGACCGACGCAGATGGCGAGCATCAGGACGTTCTCGCCAGCACGGTTAGCAGCAGCAAGGATGGCGCTGATGAACACAAAAGTGCAGATAGCCTCGCAGAAGAAATTACGGGCATAGTTCGTACCCTCGGTGGTGGGGTTGGTCGAGAAGATATTGCGCTGGGCAATGGGATCGACGACGCCCTCGGAAGCCTTGAACTCATCGGCATACATAAGCCAAGCGATTACGGCGCCCACAAAGCCGCCGAGCATATCGGCAATCATGAAGGGGATGCAGCTGCTCCACGGCACCAGGCCTACGATGCACTGGGCAAGCACCATGGCGGGGTTCATACACACGGCGCCGCCAAAGACAAACAGGCAGACCGAGATGCCGAAAGACCAGGTGGTGATGGCAAACATGTGGCCGGAGCCCTGATACTTGGTGCCCTTGAGCACGGTATCGCAGTGCACGCCCACGCCAAAGATGATCATGAGGGCCGTTGCGCCGAATTCGCAGAGGAGTTTGGTAAGCATAAAACCTTATCTTTCTTGTCGGTTATAAACGATTCGTTTAGGCCGCGTACTAGTGCTGTGCGACGACAACGCCTAGGCCATCGGGAATGACGGCCACCTTGGCATCGGCACCCTTCATCTCAAAGGCGAGCTTGAGTGCCTCATCGAGAGTGTTGACCGGCGTCATGTGCATATCCTTGATCATCTGGTGATCGCACAGGTCGGTAACCATGATCACAGGATGATGCGCCAGGATGCGGGCAAAGATCTGGCTCGTCCACTGGTCGGGCAGGGTCTCGTCCTTAGGACGGTCGATGCAGGCGCGCTCAAACTCTGCCGGATCATTGTCGGCGATGTTGTGATAGAAGCCCTCGCCACCGTGACCGTCGGCACAGCCGGCGACGTCGATGATCACGCCGCCCTCGGGAAGCGTGGCCTCGGCAGAGCACATGCCCTTCACGGCCTGGTAGATGTTCTGGTCGAGCGGGTAGCCGCCGTTGGTGGTGATGGCAATCTCGCACTCGACGGGCTCAACGCCGGCAAGGCTCTTCACGAACTCGCAGCCAGCCTCGTGCGCCTTGTGGATATCGCCGGCAAAGGAGCCGATGACCTCGTGCTTGCCGTTGAGCACCACGTTAAGCACAAAGGCAAGGTGAGCCATCTCGGCGGCAGCAAACATGTCCTCGCTCACGTGGTTGTGGCACAGGTTGCCGGCACGCGAGTGGGAATCATTCACAAACTGACCGTTGTGGTTGTACATGATGGTCTTGTAGCTGGCGATGCCAGGCAGGACGGACTTGCGGCTACCAGAGAAACCGGCAAAGAAGTGCGGCTCAATAAAGCCCTCGGCAAGCAGCAGATCGCAATCGGCGGCAATCTTGTTGATGATGCACTCGCCACCAGAAGGCAGGGTGCCGATCTTTTTCATCATGCTGTCGTCAGTCGCGACGTGCATAACGATTTCCTCGTTGGCAACGATCTCCTCGCCGTACTTGTTGACGAGTTCCTCATGCGTCGACGGACGATGCATACCCGTAGCAACCAAAATGCGCACGCGAGCCTCGGGCGCAGCGGAATGGATGTGATGCAGCAGAATAGGCATCGTCACACGCGAGGGAACGGGACGCGTATGATCGGAGCTAATAATGACAATATCCTTCTTGCCAGCACAAAGCTCCTCGAGCGACGGCGAGCCATAAGGGTTGGCAAGCGACTCCTCTACCAGCTCTTCCTGCGATTTCGTGGTCTTAAACTCGTTTTGATGACCTTCCATCACACCCGCGAAGTTCTTATCCTCGAGCTCCAGATGCAACGTCTTGTGGTCAAACGGCAGTTCACATTCAAACAATGACGAGCGCCCTCTTCCTTTCAACTGACACACTAGATAAACCGTTGGAAGGATACGCCGCTCACCGAAAAACACCACCGTCCACCGACTCATTAACACAACGTTCATATTTGACCCACAATAAAACGGCCGCGACCCCAAAGGGGACCGCGGCCACCTGTCAAAGACACTATAGACAGGATGATTTACGCAGCGCCGAGGCAAACATCTAGCCCGAGACGTACGCACGTAAGCCATTTTGCATAAATGCGTTAATTAATTGCATAAAATGGCGCATGGATTTCTAGCCGTAACAGGGTGGTACCCTCCGGAGCGTGCATTTTTGCGAGTGTTCAGCATCGCGGGATAAGATTTTGGTGTCAAAAGTCTTTCAAAAGGTAGATAGTCCTCATGACTCGTCCCATCTGGATAGCATGCGGCGAGAAACCAGCCATATATGAACATCGCCAAAGCCCAATCGTCGTGCAAAGGCATCAACAAAGACCGCAAACGCCACCTATGGTCCTATACATCAATCATTGGCTGCTGAAAACTCCGTTTTTTGCACGTCGTCCCAAGCACCACCCTCACCCAGCGGCTGATCCGCCGAAGACCGGACATCGCAGGGCCCGCCATCAGTTTACTTTTAGGCACACTCCGCAGGACGCAAGAAGCCCTCGCCGCACTCCACATTAAGCGCGAAGCGCGCCATTCTTCTCCTCAGCTTTAATCCCCGAAGACCGAGGACGAAGGGACCCGACGGGTTTCCCTCTGAATGCATTCCGCAGCACGAAGCCCCCTTATCCGCAGCTCCAGAGGAGCAGGATAAGGGGGCTTCAAGTGCGAGGACGCATTCAGAGGGAAACCCATCGGGTCCCGGTGAGAGCCACAGGGCTATCGATTACCCCGTGTTCTGCAGACCTGCCGAGACGCCGGTCACAGTCGAAAGAATCAGGCTCATGTACTCGGCCTTCTTCTCCTCGGCCATCTCGTCCTGATTCATGCGCACCTCGCGAAGGGCGCGGACCTGGGCGATGGACAGAGCGTCGACGTAGGGGTTACGCACGCGAACGGCGCAGCCGAGCACGCGACGACGCTGCAGCGGCCACTCATCACCGACGATGGCAAGGACCCACTTACGCGTGAGCTGCATCTCGGTGAAGACCTTCTCGGACAAATCATCGCGGTCGCCCAGGTGCAGATACATCTTGGCGATGCGCTGGTCGGTCTTGGCGATCGACATCTCGATGTTGTCGATAAAGGTGCGGAAGAACGGCCACTCCTGGTAGGCAGCCTTGAGCTGGTCAAGATCGCCAAGCTGCTCGCAGGCGGTGCCCAGACCGTACCAAGCGGCCAGGTTAATGCGCGCCTGGCTCCAGCTGAAGATCCACGGGATGGTACGCAGGTCGTCGAGCGACTTGGCACCCAAGCCGCGCTTGGCGGGACGCGAGCCGATCGGCAGCAAGCCGACCTCGGTCAGCGGCGTCACGGTCGAGAACCACGGTGTAAAGTCCTCGGTGTTCAGCAGGTCCAGATAGCGCTCGTGGCTTGCGGCGTTGAGCTTCTCGGCCATATCCCAGAACTTCTGCGTGGTCTCGGTGTTGGTCTTCTCGACACTCGGGGCCGACTGCAAAAGCGTTGCGGCGGCAACGGACTCAACATGGCGCTGAGCCAGCGTGCGGTTGCCGTAACGGGCAAAGATGACCTCGCCCTGCTCGGTGAGCTTAAAGAAGCAGTTGACCGAACCCTTGGGCTGCGCCAGCACGGCCTTGTTGGCCGGGCCGCCGCCACGGCCCACGGCACCGCCGCGACCGTGCATGAGCACCAGGTCGATATCGTTCTTCTCTGCCCATTTGGCGATGCGCTCCTGCGCAGAATGCAGCGCGAGCATGGCCGTGGTAGGACCGGCGTCCTTGGAGGAGTCGGAATAGCCCAGCATAACCTCCATGCGGCGGTTGGTCTGAGCAAGGCGCTTCTGTACCACGGGCAGCGTGAGCATCTGGTCGAGCACGTCGACGCAGCCCTCGAGGTCCTCGAGCTGCTCGAACAGCGGGATCACGTCGAGCTCGGGGACATCCTCCTCGTGTGCAAAGGACAGGTGCGCCAGCTCAAAGACGTCGGCCACATGCTGAGCGCTCTTGGTAAACGAGATGATGTAGCGGTGCGCCATCTTCTTGCCGTAGCGCTTTTGAATGGAGCCGATAGCGCGGAAGGTATCGATGACCTCGCGCGTCATGGGCTGCAGGTCGCCATGGATACCGTTCTCGTGGATATCCTTAAGGGCGCGGGCATGCACCACGGAGTGCTGACGGAACTCCATCTCGACCATATGGAAGCCGAAGGACTCGACCTGCCAGATGATGGTCTGGACCGGGCCGTAGGCAGCACGGACGGCACCGCAGGCGGCCAGCGAACGCTGGACGACGCGCAGGTCATCCAGGAACTCGTCGGCGCTGTGGTACATGGTGTCGGTGATACGACGGACGGTGGCGTTCAGGCGGTCGGCCATGACGAGCATGACGGCGCGATGCGGCTCGTGCTCGGAGATCAGCTCGGCGCGGGCCGTGTAACGAGGGCTCATCTCGACCTGATGGTTCCACAGGTTAATGAGCTCGGCCGACGGCTTGCTGTAGGTAGCCTCGAGCGTGAGGTTGCGGCCGATGTGGCGGCACTTGTCCTCGAGCTTGAGCACCATGTGCGTAAAGTACTTGGCGGCGACCTCACGGCTCACCTTGGCGGTGACGTTGGGGTTACCGTCGCGGTCGGAACCGATCCAGCTGCCGGGATGGAAGAACGCCGGGCACAGCGGCGGCACAGTACCGGCCTTGTCGCCCAGCACCCAATCGTCAAAACGACGATAGATAACGGGGATAACGTCGAACAGCGTGTTATCGAAGATGTCGATGATGGTATCGGCTTCCTCGACCGGCGTGGGCTTTTTGAGCGCGATGGGACTCGTACGCACCAGGGCGTCGATCTCCTGCAGCATATGGCGCTCGTTCTCCACCAGGTCGGAGCCGCCCAGACGCGGACGCTCCTCCAGCAGGTTGGAGATACGGCGGATCTTGCCCTCGACGGCCTTACGACGGGCCTCGGTGGGATGTGCGGTAAAGACAGGGTGGAACTCGAGCTTGTCGAGCAGCTCGTTGGCACCCTCGACACCCAGCTCATTCACCAGCTGGTGATAGGCAACGGTAAGCTCGTTGGCAGGATCGACCTCGGTATCGGTCGACGCACCGGCCTCGCGCTCGCGCAGCTGCGCCACACGGTAGTTCTCCTCCGACAGGTTTGCCAGATGGAAGAAGCTCGTAAAGGCGCGAACGATGACCTGCTGCTTATCGAGCGGCAGGCTGTCGATCAAATCGACGACCTCACGAAATGCCACGGCAGTGGGCTCGTCGGCGGTGGGCACGCCCTGCTCGTCGACGGCTTCGTCGGCAGCGCAGGTACCGGGGTTGCCGGCATTGACCACAATCTCGGCTGTCAAAATCTTGTCGAACAGGTCCGCGATCTCGGGATCATACTCGCTAAGCACACGGCGCTCCAGGCGCAAGAACAGCGCCAGATTGTCGCGCAGCTCCTCGGGGATCTCGATCTCGGCGAGACGCTCCCTGGACTCGGCATTCGAGCCGATTCGGTTAACGAGGCGGTTGACCACGGCAGCGACGCGCGCCGCGGCTTCGGGTACAGACTGGTTGCTTAGGTTCTCAGCCACGTTTCCTCCCATTCCTCCTTCTATGCACGTAACATGCGGTATTCATTATAGGCGCTTGAGAAATACTTTCGACACTGATTGCGCTTTACCACACAAAAGTATTTTCTGCATTGCAAAGGTTTTTGCCCTAAATGGTCGTATTTCTCGGTGGGCGGCATACGTAAACGGGGGCATTCCGCATAAAAGCGAAACACCCCCGTAACAATCGCTCTCCATGAGCAGGGCACGTTAGCAGGCCCGAAGCTCAAAAAGATGCGCTACAGGCGCTCGCGAACCGCCTCGACGACGTTGTCCAGATCGGCGAGCACCTCGTCATGGCTCTGCATGTCGCGCACTTTGACCTTGCCGGCGGCAAGCTCGTCGCCACCCAGGACCAAGATGAGCTTGGCGCCTACCTTATCGGCTTGCTTAAACTGGGCCTTGAGCGAACGACCCTGATAGTCGGCCTCGGTCACGATACCTGCGGCGCGAAGCTCCTGCGTAATGGCAAAGACGTTCTGACGCAGCTCCTTGCCGGCGTTGGCGACATAGACGCACGGGGCCTCATCGGCACCCAAATCGCTGCCAAAGGCCTGCAGGGCCAGCAGGGCGCGCTCAAAACCGACAGCAAAGCCGACGCCCGCCGTGGGCTTGCCACCCTCGAGCTCGACCAGGCCATCGTAGCGGCCGCCGCCGCCGATGGAGCCGACGCCGGCGCCAGGGGCCTCGACCTCAAAGACAGTACGGGTGTAGTAGTCCAGGCCGCGCACCAAGGTGGGATCCTCGACATACTCGATACCGGCGGCATCCAGATAGCGCTTGACCTGCTCGTAGTGCTCGCGGCACTCATCGCACAGGTTGTCACCCATCAGCGGAGCCTCGGCCATGATCTCGCGGCAGTGGTCGTTCTTGCAGTCAAAGGCACGCAGCGGGTTGAGCTCGGCGCGCTCGCGGCACTCATCGCACATCTCGTCTGCGTGATCGAGGATAAACTGCTTGACTTGCTCGCGGTAAGCCGGACGGCACTGAGCGTCGCCCATCGAGTTAATGAGCAGACGAAGCTTGGAAAGATCGAAGCCCAGGCGCTTGTAAAACTCCATGAGCATGATGATGCACTCGGCGTCTGCCGCCGGATCGGGAGCGCCGAGCCACTCGATGCCCACCTGGTGGAACTGGCGCAGGCGGCCCTTCTGGGGACGCTCGCCGCGGAACATGGCCTCGGCGTAGTACGCCTTAAACGGCGTGGAGCCCTGGGGCACCAGATTGTTCTCGACGACAGCGCGCACCACGCCGGCCGTGCCCTCGGGGCGAAGCGCCAGGCGCTGCTTGGGCTTGAGTTTGGTGTCGGTGCCCTCGGTAAAGACGCGCTCCAGGTTGGCACCGCTGAACACGCGGAACATTTCCTTGCGCACGACGTCGGTCGACTGGCCGATACCGTGGACAAACACGTCAACCTGCTCGATCGCGGGCGTCTCGATGGGTTTAAAACCAAACGGCTCGAACACGCCGGCCGCAATCTGCTGCATCTTTTGCCAGGCGCGCATCTCGGCGCCGATAAGGTCGCGGGTTCCCTCCGCCTTCTGTGCCTGCATGGGCAAACACCTTTCTTTTGTATCGCGTCATAGGTAGTGGACATTATACGGCACAAAGCAGCAACGCGGCGGCGCGCCTGACCGAACGAGGGTATGGGGACTCGTTCGGCCAGACGCGCCGCCGCGGACGAAGCGGACAAGCGGCGATGCGCTTTGGCCTACCTACTCCCCCGCCACGCTCGCGCGCAGCTTGGCGGCGATGGGCTCGGATGCCAGCAGGAACACGAGCATGACCACGGAGCACGCCAGGCACACGATCCAGGTGCTCGCAAAGGAGCCCGTGGCATCGAACAGCACGCCCGAGACAATGGCGCCCACGGTGCCGCCGACCATCTCGAGCGAGGTAATGGTGCCCGTGACCTTACCGAGGTCGGCCATGCCAAACTGCTCGGACGCGGCGATGGTAGGCGTGATGGTGCCCATGCACGTTCCGATACCAAAGCTCACGGCAGCCACGATGGGACCAAGATCGGTCGCGGGGAAGCACAGGGCGACGCAGGCGATAATGCACGCAATGGAGCCAAGGATATTGCCAAAGCGCAGACCAAAGCGGTCATAGATCGCACCGAGCGAAATCTTGGCGATAACGACGGTGACCATGTAGGCCGAAAGCACGGTACCTGCCCACATGGGATCGTGGCCGCCCGTGACGATCTTGGCGCCGTTGACGGTAACACTCGTCATGTTGGTGACCTGGTTGGGCAAGATGGCGCCGTTAACGAGACCCATAAAGAGGAAGGCGACGACGAGCAGCCAAAACGCCGGGCTCTTCTTGATACGAGACCAGCCGACGCTAACCTCGGGCGCCGTGTGCTCGTCCTTATCGCCAGCCGTCGAGACGGACGGATCGCCCGGGTTCTCGCCGAGCGGCTTAAGGCCGATCTCGGAAGGCTTGGTGCGGAAGGAGTAAGCCGTGATGGGCAGTGCCGCCACCATGCAGACGGCAGCGAGTACCAGGAACGCAGAGCGCCAGCCCACACTCACGATAAGAGAGCTCACGATCGGCGAGAGAATGGCTCCGCCAAAGCCCGAGCCCGAAAGTGCGATGGAAATGGCAAGGCCGCGTTTAGCGGTAAACCAGTTGGCGGTCACAAGGCTAATGAGCAGACGGGTCGAGGCCACAGCGAAGCAGCCCGAAACGGCAAAGAGCACGTAGACCTGCCACAGCTCACCGACAAAGCTCATGCCGGCAAGCACCGCCGAGGTAGCGATAACGGTAAGCGAGCCCAATACGCGGCCACTCACCTTATCGGCAACATGACCGATAACGAGCGAACCCACGACACTCACCACGGTGGAGATGGCATTGGAGACGTTGTACTGCGCAAGGGAAATACCCAGGTTGCTGACGATCAGCGGCTGGAACAGGCTCATGCAGTTGACGAAAATCGTGTAACACGTGGCCATGATCACGAAGCCGGAGGCCACCACGAGCCAGCCGGGGAAGAACTTACGCTGCTGGGGCATACTGCTCCTTTTAGACAAACGAATAGCCTGCGCCGGGCGCCGGTAGTGCCCAAGATTGCCTTGAAAGACAAGGGCATAGGCCTTACGGCCATGCCCGCAGGCTTGAAAGGCAAGGTTGGGTGCTACCGGTGGTCGGCGATATAGCCCAAAGCGACGGCGGTATAGGCCGCGGCACCGAGCGGCAGCTCGGCATCGTTAAAACGTGCCTTGGGATGGTGCTGGGCAAAGTGTTCGTCCGTGTCGGTTACGGCCGCGCACACGGTAAAGTACGCACTTGGGATCTTGCTCGAGATAAGCGCGAAGTCCTCACTCGCCATGGCATGGAAAAGCGGCAAGAAAGCCGTCTTGGGCAGCACTGCGCCCACGTAGCCAAGCGACGCCTGAGTCATATCGCTGTCGAGTACAAGCGGCGGAACATCCGAAAGCGTCTCGATGGTCGCCGGCGTACGATAGGTCGTAGCAACGCCGTTAACGACCTCCGCGATGCGGGTCTTTAGGTGAGCCATGAGCTCAACATCAAAGCCGCGCAGCGTTCCCTCGAGCACGCAGGTGTCGGGGATGACGTTGGCCGCCAAGCCGCCGGCGAACTTACCAACGGTAAGTGCGACTTCCTTGGCCGCCGGCACCTCGCGGGAGATAAGCTCCTGGAGCGCCAGGTGCACGTGGACGCCGGCCGTGATGGGGTCGATGCAGATCTCGGGGCTGGAACCGTGGCCGCCCTTGCCCTGGAGCGTGATGCGGAAACCGTACACACCCGAGAGCGCCGGGCTGCCGTAGAGCACCAGGCCAAGCGGCGACTGGCTGTTGACATGCATGGCAAAGGCCGCCTGAGGGCGCGGGTTCTCGAGCAAGCCGTCGGCGATGGCAGCGCGTGCTCCCTCAAAGGTCTCCTCGCCCGGCTGGAACAGCAACTTGACGGTAGCGTTGGCCTCCACAAGCTCGGCCTCGCGGGCCTTGAGCAGGCGCGCCGCACCAAGCAGGGCCGTCGCGTGCATATCGTGACCGCAAGCATGCATGCAGCCATTGGTGGATGCAAAGGGCTCGCCGGATTCCTCGACAACGGGAAGGGCATCCATATCGCCTCGGAGCATGACGACCGTTCCGGCCTGCTCGTCCTTGCACGTGCCATTGCCCTGAGCGGCCGCACCGGCACCGATCAGGCCAACGACGCAGGAACCGTCGACTAGCGTGGTATGGGGGATGTCCATCTCGTCCAGACGTGCCTGGATATAGGCAGACGTCTGCGGAAGATTGTTACCCAGCTCGGGCATCTGGTGTAGATCGTGTCGCCATGCAGCGAGCTCGTCTGCAAAAGCCTGAGCTTCTGCGACAAGACCGTCACCGATAGCGGCCTGCGCCGCCGCGGTGGCCTGGGGCGCTGGTTGCGGTTGAAAATCGGACAGAGCTGATGCCATAGAAGCCCTCCAGTAACGTTTTTGCAGCACGCACTTTGATAGCGTAAAGTGCAAGGTACAACTGTAAGGGCATGACATAAAAATACCGCCCTGGGAGGGCGGCGCAACAAGTTGTTTACAATTGCGGGTGTGATTTTCGGCGCAAGAAATCGAAATGCGTCTCGCTCAAGATAATCGAAAGAAAGATGAGCGCGAAGCCGGCGAGCAGGCGCGAGGTGAGCGCCTCCCCCATCAGCAGCACCGAGAACAGCACGCCCGAAGGCGACTCCATCGAAAGGAGCAGTGAGCCCGTCGAGGCCGAGACATGCGCCAAGCCGACGTTTTGGATGAGCAGAGCCGCGCATGTGCAACCAACCGAGAGAAACGCCATCGCGCTGATAAAGCTCGGCGTCCACACGGACAGAGGCGCTTGGGTCTCGAATAGCAGCGACGTTGCCAGGCTCAGCACGCCGTTGCCCACAAACATCCAAAACGTGATGACGTTGATGTCCATTTTGCGACCGTACTTGGCAGTCACCGCCATCTGGATGGCGAAAAAGACCGCACCCGCCAGCGTAATGACATCACCGATGTTGAATTCAACGCTATCGAGCGCCACCAAGCCAATGCCCGCCAAGCACAGCAGCGCCGCGCCCAGGTTATAGCGGGTGAGTTTTTCGCCGCTCAGAAAATAACTCGCGAACGGCACAACGATGCAATACGTGCCCGTCAAAAAAGCATTCTTGCCCGCCGTGGTGTGCGCCAGACCGACTGTCTGCAGGGCGTAGGCGGCCCACATAAGTGCGCCCATGCCAAGTCCGACGATAAGGTTGCGGGCGTTGAGGTGCGCGATGATGCGCTTGTGGAAGATGAAAAACATGACCAACGCCGCAGGCAGAAAGCGCACGTAGAGCAGTTCGAACACCGGAATGGTGTCGAGCGCGTCCTTCATGGTCGTAAAGGAGTAGCCCCAGACGACTGCCACCGAAAGCAGCAGGACTTTCCAGAACAGCGGCGAGCGAGCGCCGGCGCCGCGGGAGGTGCCGCCCGCGCCCAGGTCCTCGCGAGCAACAGGGCTATCGGGCATCATTTCGATATTGTCAGTGGCATGCTGGGCCATAGGGCATCCTCGCGCTCAATCTGGGCGTGGTGTCCGCACGCGCATGGCTGCGTGCCGCCTCATGGTCAAATAAAAGCAGGGCGCACCGGACCCCCGGCACGCCCCGCTACTGTAGCAACAACCAAGCAGCCCGTGCAATTCACTACGCTAAAGCATCGGGTTGGAAGATCTCGATGTTCCGACGGCGTTTACGTTGCTGAACTAAATCAATTTGGTTGACTCCAGTTTTTCGATGATCCAGTCGTTGGCTTTGATGACCGGGCGGCGGAAGACGACGCCCAGTGCCAGCGACGGAATCAGATAGCTCGCCAGAATGCCTAGCTCAATCCAGTACTCCATGTGGTACGCACCGGCCATGGCGGCATGCATGGCGTTGATGCCGTGGGTGAACGGCAGGAACGGATAGATCGCCTGGAACACGGGGCCGGTCATCTCGATGGGGAACGTGCCGCCCGAACCGCCGACCTGCATGACCAGCAGCACGACGGCGAGCGCCTTGCCGATATCGCCAAACGAAACCGTAAGCGTGTAGACGATATTGGAGAACACGAGACTCGCGACCCAGCCCGCCAGCACAAACTGCAGCGGGTCGTCGCACTGGATGCCAAAGAACAGGATGTCGCCCGCACACACGAGCGTTGCCTGCAGCAGGGCCAGACCGCCAAAGAACAGGTAGCGGCCCAGGTAGATCTCGTGCAGGCGCACGGGGATGAGCTCGTTGATAAGCTCATCGTCAACCGAGACCTTCATCATGGCCGCCAGCACAATCGAGCCCACCCAGAGCGACAGAATCGTGTAGAACGGTGCCATGGCCGAACCGTAGTTGCGGATCGGATAGACCGGCTTGCGATCGAGCGCGACGGGGCCGGAAAGCGACACGGCCAGACCCTCGGGATCATTGCCGATCATCGTCTTGATCGTAGCGAGGTCATCCGACATCAAGGCGCCGTCGAGCTCGTCCTTAAACGCACTGATCTTGTCCGACGCCTCGCCCAGCTGATCAGAAGCCTTGTTGACCAGCTTTGCAGCCTTGGAGAGGCCCTTTGCCAGCGAACCGGATGCGTCGGTCAGGCCAGCAACAGCACTATCCAGATCGTTCGAAATACCGTTCAGCGAATCCAAAACGCCCGAGATGGTCTTCTTGAGCTCCTTTGCCTTGGCCGAAAACGTAGAGTCGTAGTCAGTCTTGGCGCCCGAGATACCAGCCTTGGCATCCGCGATTGCCTGATCGACCTCGGCACGCGACTTATTAACCTCTGCCATGCTGTCAGAGAGAGACTTCGCGGTGGCCGTCAAGTCCTTGGCGTTGTTGCGATACTCCACAGCAATCCTGCTCAGCGATGTTGCCACAGACTTGAGGCTGTCCTGGAGTTTTTCGTCAGTCACCTGATCGGCAAAGCTGCGGAGCTGGTCGGCCGTGGCGTCGATATCGTCGGCACGCGTGTTGAGCGCCGCCGCGGCATCGTTGAGCTGGGACACTGTAAGGTCGACATGTTGATTCGCGGCATCAAATGCCTTCGCAAGCTCGGCGGACACGTTGTCAAACGAGCCCGCGCTTCCGTCAATCGCGGCATTGATGGCGTCGTTGGCGTCCTTCAGCGCTTCCTTGGAATCGCTAATACCGCTCTTGACATGCTCCATCAGCTGCTTCGTTGACTCATCGACCGTGCCCGTCTGCTTGAGCATGCCGCTCGCCGACGTCAGCGAATCGGACGTGGAGCTCAAAATGCCCGCCAGCGACGAAGCATTTGCCCGAACGTCTCGCAGGTCCTCAATCGAATCGCCGAGCGTCGAGGACAGGTTGGCGATAAAGTTACCCACCTGGTCGGTGCTCATGTAATCGAGCAGGCTGGACACCGTCTTAAGACCGATCGTCGTAATGGTCTCGGTAAAAGTTTTGTTAACCTGGCTCTGGACGGCGCTCGAACCCTTCTCGGTCACGATCTGCGCAATGGCGTTGGCCTTCTGATTCTCGTAGAACTCGATATCGGCATGCTTCACGTCGGTCGAGAAAAGCGTCATCATGTCAGCGCTAAACGTTTTGGGGATAACGACGGCAGCATAGTACGCGCCCGACTTAACGCCCTCGATAGCCTTTTCGCGATTGTTGAGCACAACCCAATCGAAGCTCTCGTTGCCGCGTAGGGTGGCGGTCACGTTTTCGCCCACGTTAACCTCGACGGGGATCAAATCGCTCTCGTAACCCTCATCGGTGTTGACCACGGCGATCTTAAGATTGCCGGTGTTGCCGTACGGATCCCAGCTGCCGGCGATGTTAAACCACGCGTACAGACACGGTACGATAATGAGGCCCATCACGACAACCAAGCCGATCACGGAGCGAGACACGTTTTGGACATCGCGCTTAAACAGATGCAGGATGTTCTTCATTTATGCCTCACCTCCTTTGGAGTGCTTGCCAAGCGCGGTGGTATCTCCATCATTTGTGGCTGTGCTGTCGCTGCCCTGAGATTTATGGTGCGAGCCGATATGCGGCAAGCGGCCCGTGGACTGATCGCCGCCCTTGGCACCACGCTCGCTGGCGTTGAGGCCAAACATGTGGCGGGCGGCAGGAATGGCGGCCGTGTGTTCGCGCATCTCGCGACGCAGGTCCTCATCCGAAAGCGCCGAGATGCGCATCTGGGTATTGAGGCTCGCTCGGATATATTCGATATTGATAAGCCAGCCGCAGATGGCAATAACCGAGATGATCCAAATGACAAGCAGGATGATCTTGCCGTTATTGTCGATATCGAGAACCGTCGACAGGACAAAGAGCAGGACCTGAACGCCCACCACGGCGGCAAAACCGCCCTTGATGTAGTACGGGTAGCGATGTTCAAAGGCGACCGCATGATCGAGCAGTTCGCGACGGTACGAATCGGAATCGAGCATGACGCGCATGGCCGTGCGCAGCGAGTAGCGCTGGCGCGGCAGGTCGTTGGACTCGCAAATCATCATACCGGTCGTGGAGAGCTGTTTATCAAAGAGCAGGTTAAGGTTGAGCAGCAGCGGACGCAGCTGCAGGCCGATAAAGAGCGCCACGATCAAGAACACGCCCAGAATGCACAGGTTAAACAGGTAGTTGAACGAATACATGCCGCCGACCGTCTCGCGCAGCAGATTGATGCCGTAGGTAAAGGGCAGCAGCGGGTGCAGCCACTGGAAGAAGCCGGGCATCATCTCGATGGGGTACATGCCCGACGAACCCGGGATCTGCACGATGACGAGAATGACGCCGATAGCCTTGCCGATATGCTTAAACGTGGTGGACAGCGCATAGATGATATTGACGTAGGTGAACGAAATGGCGATGCCGCCCAGCACGAACAGCAGCGGGCTGACGCACTGCACGCCAATCACCAGATCGCCTACCGTAACGATGATGGCCTGCAACGCGCCCAGGATCACCATGAGCAACCAGCGGCCAAAGTAGCCTTGGCGCGCCGTAAAGCTGCCAACACCTTCACGGTCGACCTCGAGCTTGTAAATGGCGATGAGCACATAGCCGCCCACCCAAAGCGCCAGATTGGTGTAGAAGGGAGCGATGCCCGAGCCAAAGCTCTTGACCGGATAGATTGACTTGGACGTCAACTCAACCGGAGACGCCATGAAATCTGCCACGTCATTGACATCGACGCCCATCAGATCGGCCAGCTCGCCCATGGACTCGGAGGTCTGCAGCGCCGCGATGTCATTGGCGGCGGTTGCAAGCTTGTCCTGGACCTTGGCAAGCGAGGAATCGGTCTGGGACAGCGTGGTCTTGGCCTGGCCGAGCGTAGCGCTAAGCTGCGCCAACGTGCCGCGCGCATTTGCAAGTGTAGGTGTCATACCCGAGACGATACCGGTCAGGTCGCCCGAAACGGCAGCAAAAGAGTCGAGCGCGCTCGAGGCCTTCGGCAGCGCGTTTTGGCCCAAGTCCGTCTGGGCTTGGCCAAGGTTGGTCGCACCGGTATGAATTGCGTTATTGATAGCGTCACTGGCACCCGAAACAGCCGCTGCGTCATTCGCCATGGCGCTCGACTGCGCGGACAGACCGTCCTTGATGCTCTGAAGCTTTTCATTCTGCTCTCGAAGCAAATCGATGGTCGATACAATGCGCGCGTCAATTTCCTCGGAACCTGTCGACGTGTCATTGGCGAGAATCTCCAAGTGCCCGATAACGGCCTTATTGTGGTCGATCGTCGCTTGAAGAGACTCGAGCGAGTTGTCGATACGGGTGGTCGTAGATGTGACCGCGCCCGTCAGCTTGCCGATGGCAGCGTTCGCAGAGGCCGACGTCTTGGTGAGCGCAAGGCTGCCTTCCGAGAGCGCCTTGGAGAGCGAGGTGATGGAGTTGCCCGCCGTGGTGCGAGCTTCGCTCAGCAGGTCGTTGCCCTGGGAGATCGCCTGCGTCAGCGACGGTGCCTGGCCTTGCAAGCCGGCAAGTGCCGCATCAGCCGAGGCGATAGCGCCACTCGTCTTATCGATGGCGGCATTCATATCGCCAATCGAATCGCGCACCTCGCCCAAGGTGTCGGACGCCTCGGACACCGAACTTGCCAGCGAGTCCTGAGTCTGGGTTGCCTTGTCCTTTAAATCGACACCGGCATCCTTGGCGATACCGGCAACAGTCTTGCCTACCGTAGAGACAAATTCCGAGTTGATCTGCTCCTCGATGGTGTTTGCACCGGTATCGGTAACCTTGGGCGCAATGGCGCTCTTCTTCTCATTGACGTAGTACGTGAGCTTGGGCTGATGGTAGTTGCCGTCGAGCATCGAAACCAGGTTATCCGAGAAGTTCTTGGGAATCACGATAGCGGCATAGTACTCGCCGCTCTCGACGCCCTCCTTGGCATCGGCCGTCGAGTCGACGAACGTCCAGCCCAACTGATGATTCTCCTTGAGCTGGTCGACCACTTTGTCGCCAGCGTTGAGCTCACCCACCAAGTCGTTTTGGGTGCCTCGATCGTTGTTGGCGATAGCAATCTTGATGCCTTGGGTGTTTCCATACGGATCCCAGTTTGCCACGATGTTATACCAGGCATACAGCGAGGGAATAACGCACACGCCTAGGGTAACCACCAGGGCGACGGGGTTCACAAGCAGTCGCTTAATGTCGCGCTTAAATATCGCAAAGGACACCTTTGCATTGGATAGTTTGCTGCCGAGACTCACGCTTGGACCATCCATCCTGTCGTTAAATCGAATCGTACTATCGACAACCATTGTAGTAGGCGCTTTAACGTCTCAAAGCACAATGGTGTTGAGTTTTGCGGGTAGCAATATACTACGAAGATGAGTTAACGTACAGATGTACAGTATCCTAAATTTCAGCAGGTCACAAAACCACAACCCGCACAAATTAGCAATTCAAATAGTCATCGGGGACGTTCTTAAACGACTAGTCAAACAAAAACGTCCCCAATGACTACTTAGGACCACGGCAACGTCGATGTTTTGGCAATGCCAGCGAGCGGGCGCCAGAGCGAACAAATTGGCATGAAAAGAGGACGGCATAGACCTTCTGGTCATGCCGTCCTCTTTGAATGACAAGTTGTCGCTCTGGCGCCCGCGCAGCGTCGACTGGTCCGCCGTTCGTTAGAACGGCGGAACTGAGGGCAGCGTCGAGCCGTTACGCGGTTTGGTAAAACCGCGTAAATACCTAACTACATCAAGTTGCAAACAGCTGCTGCGAAGGCAACGGGGTCCTCGGGCAGAATGCCCTCGACCAGCAGGGCCTGGTCATAGAGCAAACCGGAGTACTGCTTGATCTTGTCGGCGTCGCCCGCCTTCTGAGCGGCGACGAGCTTGGAAAAGACCGGGTGCTTGGCGTTGAGCTCGAGCACGCGCTGGCTCTTGGGCATACCGTCGGGCGCGCCCTCGGGACCCTTCTGGAGCACCTTCTCCATCTCGAGCGAAAGCGGGCCCTCGGTGGTGATGCACGCGGGAGCATCGGTCAGGCGCGCAGAGACGGCAACCTTCTCGACCTTGTCGCCGAGTGCCTCCTTCATGGCGTTAAAGAGGTCCTCGTTCTCCTTGGTGGCGTCCTCGGCCTCCTTTTTCTCGTCCTCGGTCGCCAGGTCAAGATCACCGGTTGCGACGTTCTTGAGCTCCAGGTGACGATCCTCAACCTCGGGCTCGGCACCATCGGCCACGGCCTTCTCGGCAGCCTCGCGGGCGGCATCGTCCTCGTAGATCTTGGGCATATCGGCGGCAACGTACTCACGCATAGCCTGGAAGGTGAACTCATCCACGTCCTGCGTCAGCAGCAGCACGTCATAGCCGCGGTCGAGCACGCCCTTTACCACGGGCATCTTGGCCAAGCGCTCACGCGAGTCGCCGGCGGCGTAGTAGATGGCCTTCTGATCCTCGGGCATGCCCTTGGCATACTCGGCCAGGGTAATCATCTTCTGTTCCTTGGCAGACCAGAACAGCAACAGATCGGCGAGCTCATCGGCCTTCATGCCATAGCTCGAGTAGATGCCGTACTTAAGACCGCGGCCAAAGTTCTCAAAGAACTTCTCGTAGGCCTCGCGGTCGTTGTCACGCATATCCTCAAGGTCGGCGGTGATCTTCTTTTCCACACGCTTGGCGATGGCCTTGAGCTGACGGTTCTGCTGCAGCGTCTCACGCGAGATGTTGAGCGACACATCGGCGGAATCCACGACGCCGCGGACAAAGTTGTAGTAGTCGGGCAGCAGGTCGTCGCACTTCTCCATGATCAGGACGTTGGAGCTGTAGAGTGCCAGACCCTTCTCGTAATCCTTGCTGTACAGATCGAACGGCGCGCGGCCCGGCACAAACAGCAGGGCATCGTACTCGAGCGTGCCCTCGGCATGGAAGCTGATGGTGCGCGCAGGATCGTCAAAGTCGTGGAACGTGGACTTGTAGAACTCGTCGTAGTCCTTCTGCTCGACATCGGAGCTGCGCTTCTTCCAGATCGGTGTCATGGAATTGACGGTCTCGAGCTCCTGATAGTCCTCGTACTCGGGCTTGTAATCGTCGCCGGCGTCCTCGGGCTTGGGTTTCTGGCGGCTCTTGGACACCATCATCTGAATCGGGTAGCGCACATAGTTGCTGTACTGCTGAATCAGGCTCTTGAGACCCCACTCGGTCAGGAAGCGATCGTAGGTCTCGGCCTCGCCGTCGGCATCGAGCTTCTCGTTCTCGCGCAGCGTCAGGATGACATCGGTACCGTGCTCGGCGCGCTCACCGTCCTCGATGGTGTAGCCCTCAAGACCGTCGGATTCCCACACATGGGCGACATCCTCGCCATAGGCGCGGCTGACGACCTTCACATGGCTGGCAACCATAAAGGCAGAGTAGAAGCCCACGCCAAACTGGCCGATGATGTCGACATCGGAGCCCTGCTGCTCGGCGTTCTCGGTCTTAAACTCCTCGGAGCCGGAATGGGCGATGGTGCCCAGATTGCGCTCGAGCTCCTCGGCGGTCATGCCAATGCCGTTATCCGAGATGGTAATGGTGCGGGCGTCTTTATCAAAGGAGACGCGAATGGCCAGGTCGCCCTGGTTGATCTTGACGCTCGGATCCTGCAGGCTCTTAAAGTTGAGCTTGTCGACGGCGTCGCTCGCGTTAGAGATAAGCTCGCGCAGGAAGATTTCCTTATTGGTGTAGATGGAGTTGATCATGAGGTCGAGCAGTTTTTTGCTCTCGGTCTTAAATTGACGCATGTGCAGTCCTTTCGCGCTACCCCCGTCCGCAAAAACGGCCCGGTTGCCCGAGCCGCATCGCAGACCTGCTATGTTCAGACTTAGATTTTATAACCCAATAGCGCGCATATATACATACGGAATCGAAAAACTGTATGTCCGAGCGCTCCAATGCGTCAATTGCCAAGGAGTGTCCCCAGCTGCCGGCAGAAAAGGAACGTCCCTATCTGCCATCTACGCGCTTGGCCATCCAGACATGGGGCTGGCCCTCGTCTTCGTAATCTACCGGGGCAATTTGCGTGTAGCCCGCCTTTGCATAGAGCGGCAACACGTATTCCTGCGCATGCAGCTTAATAAGCTTAGCGCCGGCATCGCGTGCACACGAAGCACTGGCCTCGACGATCGCACTCGCCAGTCCGCGACGACGCATAGCCGGCAGCACGGCGACGCGCCCCATAATGTAGGCCTCCCCCGCCGCAACGCCTTCGTCCATGTCGCATGCCGGCAACACCGGGGCCTCTGCGTCAGCCACGCGCTCAAGCTCCTCGGGAAACACGCGCGAGCAACCGGCAAGCTCGCCGTCTACATAGAGCGTCACATGAATGCAGTTCTGATCCTCGTCGATAGCGTCGAACTCATTCTCGTAGCCCTGCTCGTCCATAAAAACGACGCGGCGCACCAACGCCGCGTCATCAAAGCATCCCGTCTTAAGTTGGATATCCATGGCTGCCCTTTCATTCAATGCGAACGTTAGGGACAGATATTAGCGAAAATGAGCTCCGCGCACGCTAAACTTCGCGCGAGCCTTCGCCAGGCAGTCGTAATGACCCACGTTATGGGCATCGCTCGCGATGAAGCTGTACAGGTTCTGATCGAACAGGCGCTGTGCCGGCTTTTTTTCGCGACCAAAGCGACCGCCGGCAATAAAGTCCGCCGAAGCCTGCAGCTTGCAGCCCATATCGACCAGGCGCTCCGCCACGCTTACATCCTTTTGAACCGCACGATAGCGCTCAGGATGAGCGATGATCACCTGGTAGCCACGGCACTGCAAATCGTAAATCGTGTTCTCGTACTCTCTAAACGCATACGCATCGGCATGCGTCGAAAGCTCGAGCAGAAACTCGTTGGTTCCATCGAAATGCAAGTGCTCCGCGGCATCGATACCAAGTTCAACGAGCTTTCGATGGTTGACCTCGAAGCCCATCTGGAGCGGAAAACCGTCAGCGTTATCACGCAGCAGTTCAAAGGCATCCCACATCTTGTCGTAATCAAAATAGGGATCACGGCAGTGAGGAGTGCAAACGATTCTGGTTACACCGGCCCGCTTGGCAGCCTCGAGCATCGCCAAGCTCTCATCGAGATCGGCGGCGCCGTCGTCTACACCCGGCAAGATATGGCAATGAATGTCACGCATAGGTCAGCCTTAATCAACTAAACGTTTGCTCGGTTGGTGAAGATGCCCTTTTTGGAAGTCCTCTGATCGTCCGAGCCCTTCTTCACCTTCTTACCGTCCTTGGTGTAGTAGGAGTAGTAGTACTCGCTGGTCTCGGTCTCGCAGTAGTTCATAACGGTACCGATGAGCTTGACCTTTTCGGACTTCTTAAGCTGGCCGATAGCGTTGAGTGCCTCCTCGCGCTTGGTGAAGTCCTCGCGCACCACGAACAGCGTACCGTCGGTCAGGCTGGCAATCTCGGCAGCATCGATGAAGGTGCCGACCGGGGGAGCATCAAAGATGACGTACTGGAACTTGGCGGACAGTGCCTTTACCAACTTGGCAAAGCGGTGAGAGACGATGATGTCGGCAGGATTGGGAATATGCGGCTCGGCATCGAGGAAGTAGAAGTTCTTCTGACCCGTCTCGACAATTGCCTGGTCAATGGAGATCTGCTCGGAAAGGACCGCATAGAGTCCGCCGCGCGAACGAACGCCGAGCATATCGGAAAGGGACCTGCGGCGCATATCGGCCTCGACCAGGAGCACGGACTTGCCGCTCGTGGCGATAGCCTGGGCAAGGTTGATGGAAACCGTAGACTTGCCCTCGTTGGGAATCGAAGACGTGACGGTAATGGTGCGAATGGGGTCGTCCACGCTCGCAAAGCGGATGTTGGCCAGAAGGGTCTTGGCGGCATTCTGTACAACGAGCTTATCGGTGTTCTTTGCCTTAGCCATGCCTATTTACCACCTTTCATAGCCGGAATTCGGCCAACAACGGGAATGCCCAGGAGCTCTTCTGCCTCTTCGGCACCGCGGATGCGGGTATTGAGCATGTCTGCCAAAACGACATAGGCAACTGCGATAAAGATACCGGCGAGGAACGCGACAGCAACGTACAGCATACGCTTGGGACCGCTGGGGGCTTCGGGGGTCTTAGCCTCGTCGATAACGTTGATGCTCTGGGCAGCGCCGACGTTCTGAGCGACCGTACTCACCGAGCTGGCCATGGCCTTTGCGACCTTAGCCGTCTCCTTGGCATCGGTGCCGGTAACCGAAAGCGTAATGACACGCGTGGTGGTCTCGGAGGAAACAGACACCTTGTAGTCATCCAGATCGGTGAGGCCCAGTTCATTGGCTGCGCCGCTCTTAACGCTATCGCTATCCAGCAGCGTGGCGATATCGTTGGAAAGCATCTGACTCGCCGAGAGATCGTTGTAGCTCATCTGACCGCTATCGTCGGTCTTGGCGAGAATGTACATGCTCGTCGTCGCGGTATAGGTGTTGTCCATCGCAACGAAGGACACGATGCCCATGGCGATCGCGCAGACCACCGGAAGGGTGATGACCAGCTGAAGGTGCTTCTTCAGCAGCTGGAACAGTTCGAGAAGGGTCATGCAGCTTGCCTTTCATTTCCCCAGTTCGGATTGACAAAACTATCCGTATGTTATCGCATCTTTTTACCGAGACCAAACTCTATACATAAGAAACAGGCTCTCCTGTAAAAATGTCGGAAGCAATCGTAAAATTGCACAACAACGCCGCACCCGAAAGTCAAATGCGGCGTCTGCATCAATATCTATGTTATATCGCTATGCGAATGGCTCGTCCTGCTGTATGGGAAACGTCACCGTAATGGTGGTTCCCACGCCCAACTCGCTCGACAGATCGAGCGTGGCGTGATGATACAGGGCCGCATGCTTGACAATGGCAAGCCCCAGACCGGTTCCGCCGCGTGCCTTGGACCTACTCTTGTCCACGCGATAGAACCGCTCAAATACCTTGCCCTGTTCTTCAGGCGCGATACCGATTCCCGTGTCGGCGACCGCAAGGAACGGATGGCCTTCGTCGTTGGTGCCGCACTGCAGCGTAACCGTACCGCCGGGTCGATTGTAGCGGATGGCGTTGCTTGCCAGATTATAGATGAGCTCGTCAATCAAGCGCGACACGCCCTCGATGACCACAGGCTTGGTCTCATGACTTATCGTCACATTCGCCTGACGGGCGACCTGTTCAAGACGCTGCTCGACCGCGTAGATGGCACGCGAGAGCTCAATAGGCTCCGTGGACCCAATGGGCACCGCCTCGCCCTCAGTTGCACGCTCGGCCTCGTCCAAGTTAGACAGCGTAAGGATATCGTTGACAAGCGCTGCCAAGCGGCCCGCCTCACGATAGATGCGACCGCCAAAGTTGCGCAGGTCGCCCTCGCCCTCGACCATGCCGTTTGCGATGAGCTCGGCATAGCCCGAAATCGCCGTAAGCGGCGTCTTGAGCTCATGGGTGATATTCGCCGTGAACTCGCGGCGCATACGGTCGTTGTCCGCCAGCACCGCCATTTGGCGCTTGAGCTCCTGGCGCTGCGACTCGATACGCTCAAGCATGGGGACCATCTCGGCATAGGCGTGCTCATAGCTACGGCGTGGGTGGTCCAAATCCACCTCTTGCAACGGCGCGATGATGGCACGGGACTCGCGGCGCGCCATAAAAAACGAGAGTACCGCACCCGCTGCCGCGATAAGCAGCATCGGCGCCACCATCGACAGCAAAATCGCCGCAACGCCAGGCTGGGCCTGCGCCAAGCGGACAACCTGGCCGTTATCAAGGGCGACGGCGCGATACAGCATAATCTCGTCGAGCGTAGAGCTTGCGCGCTCCGCAGAACCCGAACCACTCTCAAAGGCCTCGATGACCTCGGGGCGATCGCCATGGTTGGGCAGTGTGGAAGGCGACGCCTCGTTGTCGTAGGCAACCGATCCATCCTTGTTAATCAGCGTGATGCGCAAGTCCTCGCGATCGAGGCTACGCAAGAACGGGATGGGCTCCTGCTGCTCGTCGAGGGCGGCAGCAATGAGCTCGGTTTCCTGCGCCAGATTGGCACTCGTGGCATCCGCCAAGGTGTTTTGCACAAAGAACGCACCCAGCACCGTAAACGCCACGATAACCGCCATGGCGCAGACAAAGATCGTCACAAAAACGCGGTGCGACAGCGTATGTTTTCCCTGGGGGGCGAAGACCACGGGTTACTCCTCCGATGCGGTGGCCGCGGTGACGTCACCTTCGGCACCATCACCGGCAGAAGGCTCGGCCAAGCGGTAGCCCACGCCGCGCACGGTCTCGATGGCGCTGGCATGCTCGCCCAGTTTTTGGCGAAGCGTCTGCACGTGCACGTCAACAGTGCGCGAACCGCCGTCGAAGTCCCAGCCCCACACGCTCTGCAGCAACGACTCGCGGGTAAAGACCACGCCGGGCTTGCGCATGAGGTACTCGAGCAGGTCGAACTCGCGCAGGGTGAGCTTAAGCGACTCGCCGGCAACAGTCACCTCACGATGGCTGGGCGAGAGCACAATGTCGCCCACGCTGAGCACATCGCTTGCCTGTTTGACCATGCCGCCGCGACGCAGCAGTGCGCGGCAGCGGCTGGCGAGCTCCATGAGCGAAAACGGCTTAGTCAGGTAATCGTCGGCACCGCCATCGAGCGCCATCACCTTGTCGAGCTCGGTATCCTTGGCGGTAAGCATCATGATGGGCACCGTCGCCGTCAGGCGATCGGCACGCAGTCGACGCATAATCGCCAAGCCATCGGTATCGGGCAGCATGATGTCGAGCAGGACGGCATCGGGTACCCGTCGCGCCACAGCAGCCTTAAACTCACCGTCGCACGAAAAGCCTTCGGCCTCAATCCCCTGCTTGCGCAGCGCATAGACCGTCAAATCCCTGATGTTGTCATCGTCCTCGACGTAATAGATCATGTTGAACCCCTTTGCGGCCGGCATGACCGCATCTTAACCCTAAAGGTACCTTTACTAGATGGTATCAGCCAAAACGCCCCGTCAAATAATCCGCCGTGCGCGGATCGGTCGGATTCTTGAAGAGTTGCGCGGTGGGCGCGTGCTCCACCAGCTCACCCAGCAAAAAGAATGCGACCGAATCGGAGATACGCGCCGCCTGCTGCATATTGTGCGTAACGACCACGAGCGTGCAGGTCTCTTTGAGCTCGCAGGCCAGCTGCTCCACCACCAGCGTCGACACAGGGTCGAGTGCCGAGGTCGGCTCGTCCATCAGCAGAATGTCGGGCTGCACGGCAAGTGCGCGGGCGATGCACAGACGCTGCTGCTGGCCGCCCGAAAGACCCAGACCCGACTCTTTGAGCTTGTCCTTGACCTCATCCCATAGCGCAGCGCGACGAAGGGAGTCCTCGACCAGCTCATCCAGCGCAGCGCGATCGCGCACACCCATACCGCGCGGACCATACGCGACGTTGTCGTAGATGCTCATGGGAAACGGGTTGGGGCGCTGGAACACCATGCCCACGCGCTGGCGAAGGCGGCAGATGTCGTAGTCGCCCAGGATATCTTGACCATCGAGCGCAATCTTGCCCTCGATGCGGCAGTCCTTGATGCCGTCGTTCATGCGGTTAAAGCAGCGCAGCAACGTGGACTTTCCGCAGCCCGAAGGCCCGATGAACGAGGTAATCTGCTTGTCGCGGATCTTGATATTCACGTCCTTGAGCGCATGGTGGTCGCCATAGAACAGGTCGAGGCCCTCAACATCGATTCGCGTCGGCGAGGCGGCAAGATCCTCTGCCGTGGGGCGAGTCGCATCCCCAACCTCGCGCTCGTGCGCGGCCTCGGCCTGCGCTTTCATGAGTTCTTCAAGCTCCGTGGGCTCCACAGCCGCAGCAGCCGTCATACCGCATACCTCCACATCGATATCAATTCAGCAGTATCGATAGTAGAAATCGCGACTCATATGCACGTGAGCGCATTGTCAAGTGTTTGTAAGGGAACGCTGGCTATGCGGCGGGCAGCTCGATGGTGAATATCGTGTGTTCGGGCGTCGATTCACATGCAACGGTACCGCCGTGCGCCGCGATGATCTCCTTGGCAATAGCAAGGCCCAGACCGGCACCACCGCGATTGGTCGCACGCGCCGCATCCAGGCGATAGAACTTCTCAAAGATCACCTTGAGCTTAGCCGCAGGGATAGGATCGCCCTGATTGATAAAGCGCACGCGCACGCCGCCATCGTCTTGGCGCCTGGCCTCGATCGTGATAGTCGAGCCCTCATAGCTATAGGCAATAGCGTTTTTCATGATGTTGTTGAACACGCGAGCCATTTTGTCGCCGTCCACGAGCACCGTCAGGTCCTCGCGAATATCAACTTGGACTTCCTTATGCTGCTCGTTGAGGATGGGATAGAACTCGTCAGTCACCTGAGCCAGCAGCAACCCCAGATCAACATAGCCGCGCGTGAGCACGATATCGTGGAAGTCAAAGCGCGTGATATCGAAGAACTCTTCGATGAGCGTATCGAGCCGGTGCGCCTTGTCGAGCGCCACGCCCGTAAAGTGCGCACGTTGCTCAACCGGCAGCTCGGGAGCCTCTTGCAGCAGCGAAAGATAGCCCACCACACTGGCAAGCGGGGTGCGTAGGTCATGTGCCAAGTACGTGACCAAATCGTCCTTGCGATGCGACTCGTCACGCAGAGCTTGCTGCACCTTGCGCTCACGGTCACGCACGCGGTTAAGGGCGCCCTCGACCTCCAAGAAGTCGCCGTCGATGTTATCCCAGGTGTCGGGGTGATCGATCAGGCGATCTTGAATACGAGCGGCCAGCACACAATCGGCATGCTGCTCGCCCTGCTCGTAGCCCTGGTAGTACAGGGCGCGGCCACACAAGAACAGCACGCACGCGGCAAGCGCCAGCACAAAGCCAAGCATGTTGAATACAAAGCCGGCATCGAACAGCACCGGCCCTTCGATGCCGCCGAGCGCCATGGCGCCAATCGCCAACGTCATGGCCCACGCGGCGCCGCCAATCACCACGCAGCGGCACACGATCTCAAATCGATCGATCAGCAAAAAGCCGACAAGCAGCACCGCCAAGATTCCGACGATGTTGTCGATGCCAATCAGCAGCAGGCTCAGCAAAAAGAGCAGCACCGTTGCAAGCGCGCGGTTGTCGACGACCGACCTCACGTATTCAAAGAGCCGATCGGGCACCTCGAACGCTTGCCTATCGTCTTTTGTCATATCAAGATCCTCACAAGCGAAAAGCGTTATTCGATGATGTAGCCGACGCCCCAGACGTTTTTGATAAAGCGCGGCTTTTGTGCGTCATCGCCGATCTTTTCGCGCAAGTGGCGAATGTGTACCATCACCGTATTGTTGGAGCCGGGCATAAAGTCCTCGTTCCACACTGCGCGGAACAGGTCCTCCACGGCCACCACGCTGCCGCGATGCTCGACCAGATACAGCAAGATTGAATACTCGGTGGGCGTGAGGCGTACCGGTGAACCGTCCACCGTCACGGAACGAGCATCGCGGTTGATCTCCAAGCCGTCGAGCTGAATGGTCGGCGACTCGGCCGCCTGCGCACGGCTACCGTAGCTGGTGTAGCGGCGAAGCTGAGCGTGCACACGCGCGATGAGCTCCAGCGGGCGGAACGGCTTGACCACGTAATCGTCCGCGCCAAGCGAAAGGCCCTCGATCTTGTCTTGCTGGGCATCGCGCGCCGTCAGCATAATCACAGGATAGGTATGGCTGGAACGGATCGTACGCAGCAGCTCAAATCCATCGATATCGGGCAGCATGACATCCAGCAGCGCCAGATCGAACTCCTGCTCCAAGATTGCCTTGGCAGCATCGGCCCCGCTATAGGCAATCTGGACATCAAAGCCCTCTTTTGTAAGGTAGATACCAACCAAGTCGGCGATGGCCTTCTCGTCATCAACTACCAGTATGCGCTCGTTCATGCGTGCTCCTCTCGCGCTCCATTATGCCCGAGGCGACGCACGCCACACACAACAAGCGTGGGTGATTAAGTCGGCCTTAAGCACCCTTGTGCCCGTTCGAGCGCGGATGTGGGCCACGCACGCACGCGATGATCGCCGACGCCGGCAAACGATATACTCTAGTTCCAGAAGAGACCATCCCGTCGAAAGCGAAATCCGTGAAGTCCCTCACCTCTTTTGCAAAGCGCTCAGCCCAGCTTGCCGCCGGCTTTGTCTGCGCTATCGCCCTTGCCGCTGGCGCGCCCACCGTCGCCGGCGCCCAAGTGCTCACGACCGACAATGTTTGCGGCAAAACCGCCGATGCGCGCGGCATCACGGCCGAAAACCTGCCCGATATCGATGCGACCAATGCCCTCGTCATGGGCAAAGACGGTACCGTCTACTATGCCCGCGGCGCCGATGAGCAGGTCAAGATTGCCTCGATCACCAAGGTCATGACCGCAATCCTAACCGTCGAGAATTGCAAGATGGACGAGAAGGTCACGGTGAGCAACGCCGCAGCCACCGTGGGTAATTCGACCGCTGGCTTGCTCGAAGGCGACGAGCTTACCGTTGAGCAGGCACTGCGTGGCCTGATGATTCCCTCGGGCAACGACGCCGCCATCGTGCTCGCCGAATATGTGGGCAAGAAGATCGGCCCCAAGACCAAAGACGCCGAGGCCACATTTGTGAAGGCCATGAACGAGCGCGCTAAGAAGCTCGGCTGCACCGGTACGCTTTTTGAAAACCCGCATGGTCTGGACTTTGATGAGTGGGCTGGCAATATGCACTCAACCGCACACGACGTAGCGCTGATGATGCAGGAGGCCATGAAAAACGACACGATCCGCGAGGTCGTAGCGAGCGAGGATTCCTGGATCGAGGTCACGGGCGCCGACGGCACCGACCATTCGCATTCCATGGACACGCATAACTATTTGCTGGGCCAAGATGGCAACATCGGCGGCAAGACCGGCACCACCGACGACGCGGGCTATTGCTTTACGAGCGCCTACAACCGCGACGGCGACGAGATCTACACCGTTATTTTGAACTCCACCACCACCGATCAGCGCTTTACCGATACCGCCACCCTTGCCAACTGGTACTACGGCCACAAGGTGACGGTCGCAATCGCCAACACGCAGGAAAAGACCGCCAACGGCAACCCGCTTATGGCGCGCATTGGCCAAACCGACTGGACGGATAAGACGATCGACGCCACACTCGCCGATCCTACGGCGCAAGCGACCGTGTTTTCCCTTGCCGGCGAGGTGACCGAAAAGGTTAGCCACGACGATCTTTCGGGCACGGTGCATGTGGGCGACAAGGTGGGCAGCGTTACGCTCAAGCAGGACGGCACCAAAATCGCCGTTATGGACCTGGTTGCCGACGAGGAAGGGGCAGGGCCGAATCCCATTGAGTGGCTCCTTGTGAAGCTCGACCGCCTGGGCCGCCGCATCGACAACCGCCCACTCACGGCAGAAAGCGAGACCGTCGCCAAGGCGCCCGAGATGTAAGATCGAAGAACAATACACTCGCTGAAAGGAGGCGTCCAACGGGGCGCCTCCTTTTTTGAGGGTTCGAATCCCCAGCGCCCTTTCTCGATAATAAAAAAGGGCCCCCGATGGGACCCTTCTTTAAAGTTAAACTGGCGGAGAGCTGGGGATTCGAACCCCAGATGCCCTTTTGGGGCATACTCGCTTAGCAGGCGAGCACCTTCGGCCTCTCGGTCAGCTCTCCGTAACAGCCGTTCTATAGTAACCAAACAGCCAAGGATGGGCAAGAGGAAATTTTCTAATTGCCTAGCATCCTTTCCTCCTTGGAAGCTTCGCCTACCCCAGCGAGCGGTTGAGGGAGCCGAGCTCGTCGTTGCCCATGGTGCGCCACATTTGGAAGATGCAACCGCGTGCCAGGAAAAAGAAGCCGTTGTCGACTAGTTGAACAGCGGCATCTGCAAGCTGATTCGTCACGGCGGACACTGGCGGCAACTCAAGTCCAGCCTTGCGGATAGTCTCGACCGCTTCCTCGAACGTCGGAGGCTCGCTGACGCCCATCTCGTTCATAAGGCCCTGCATTTCTTCCAGCGCGCTGCTGCCCGATTCCTCACCGCGCGGCACCAGACGGTAACAAGCCAGCGCCAGGTCGAGCTGATCGCAGTTCCAATAGGCAAACGCCAAGCGATAGAACAGGTAGCCGATTGCAGAACGATCGCTGGCAATACGTAGGCCGTGGCGCGCCACCTCGATAATCTCGTCAAAGCGCTCCAGACGCGCAAGAACGTTGATGAGCGCAAAGTGCGATTGCATGGACGAGCGCGCCAGATCGTAAAGATGGCGCACCTCGGGCAGCGCTCGTTCAAAGTCCTCTTGCTCGGCGTAAAAGCTGCAGATCTCGTGCTGGGCAAAGTACAACGCATCAGGCGCACGAAGGATTCGCACAGAGCGGTCTTCTTCCAACACCGGTAGCACCATGCGCACCAGCTGGTTATCGCAAAACTGCGTTTGAACCGGACCTGTCGCCAAAAGCTCGGCGACGGCGCACTTAGCCTCCAACTCCTCAACAAGACGGGAAAAGCCTTCAAAAGCACCTGTACGGTCGACTTTTGCCTGCTCGCGCAATTCAACAACACGGGCCACGTATGGGTCGTCGTCCTCTTCCATGACCTCCAACTCGTCAGCCGTATCGGCAAGCAGCAAATCGCGCAGCGCCGGCGGAAGCGTGCGATGGTCATCACGCGGACGAGCATGAACCTCCGCAGGTTCAATCGTCTCCGGAGCAGTTGACTCATACGCCTCAAGTACACGCTTGCACGGCATATCGTCCATGTCCATGCTCTCAAGATCCTTGGCGACAGGCACGCAATCGGCCAGATAGGCCGCGCGCCCAAAGAAATACGTTGCGACAACGCGCTCGCCCTGCTCACTGTCGGGAGCAGCAATCTGCACATAGCAGCGCGTGATGCAGGTGCCCGCGGCAAAACACGCCGCCGCAAGCGTGAGCGCCACACGTGCATCGTGCTCCGCGCCCCAGATCGCGCGCGTGCCCTCGTCCAGCTCGCGCCAAGCGTCATCTTGAGCGTCGTATTCACGTTGCGGCATGGCATCAACGACAGACTGCCCAAACCGAACGAGCATAATCCCCTCGGCAACGTTTGCCCGATAGGTATAGTCGAGCCGCGTGACCACGTTGAGCGCCTCAACGATTCGCGCAAAACGGGTGCGCACGTCCCACTCGCCGCCCGGCTGGCACGAAACCGTTCCCGGCTTGGCCCACGGGTTATCGCTCGAAGCCGTATCGAGCAGTCGGGGAACATCGTTGGTCGTCTTGGCGATATGCCACGCATCAAAGAGCGCGCAGCCCTCGAGGCTCGGCGAGGATGCCGCAGGGACCAATCCAGCCCCGATGCGCTCAAGGATGCCGGAGAGGCGGTTGAGACGGCACTCGATGGCAAGCAGCATGTCAATCTCGTCCTGGTCCAACAGGCTACGATCAAAATTGAGATAGAAAATCTTTGAGCGATCAATGCGAGCCAGGCTCATCTCGGACTTGGCAGCGATGGTGCGCAGGCGGGGCAAGTCAATTTCGCTCATAAGGGCGGCGGCATAGCGCTCGATACCGCTCGGATTCTCGGCATGGTCAACGCGGTAAAGCAGCGTCTCGATAGCATCGGGGAGCGGTGCCGTGTTAAAGCCCAAAAACACCTCGACCGGCTCGGGCAACTTTACGAGCTTGATCTTGTCGACAACGTTTTGCATACCCTCGTCGAGTCCGCCGGCGTCCGCCGTGTTCACAATAGCGCTTTCGGAGTTGGCAAATATCACGTAGCGCAAGAACATCGAGGCCATGAACTCACCGTAAGGAAGGGCGCGGGTCGAATTCCATGTCTCGTGGTCGGACTGCTCGCGCATGGGGCCTTCGGGAGAGCCGGCAGTTTGCGCACACGCGCGCATTGCACCGTTGGCTTTCCTTACCATAATCTCACCAATACTGGAATCCGACTCGTCAAGGACCAGTTCCATGTCGGGATCGTTGGGCAGCGGAGCCTCGCTGACGGGGCGGTCCACCTTGTACACCTCACCCGAAACGCTTACGTAGCCCAAAAGCGACACATGACTTTTGCCAACGAACTCGACGACATAACAAGATTCATGCTGATCCTCGCCAAAGAGTTTCCAGACCACGCCATATGAGCGTCCCGCAGGCTGCTCGGGCATCGCCGGAAAGCGCTTCTTGGGATCGAGAAACCTGAGCTTGTATGTCGGACGCTCTGCCACGAAATATCACCCTGATCGGTCGTTTGAAGAAGGAGTGGTCGCGAATAAGTCGCGACATCTACTCGGAATCTTACACGAGTCGACAGGAAATCGTCCCTTTGGACGAAAGCACTCAAGCTGGCGTAAAAGAAAAGCCCCCGTTGCCGGGAGCTTTAATCTCAATCCGAGAGTAGCGAATCGTGCGGGTCGCGGTAACCTCCCCGCACCCGCCTGACACCACTCGGGGTACCATGGGGATGCCAAACATAGATTTGCCCAAGCGG
>CABUUJ010000022.1 GCA_902494715.1 uncultured Collinsella sp. | reverse complement strand
TCGTATGTATCGAGGTATTCCTGCTTGAGCGTCTGCGAGGACGACTCGGTCTTTTCCACGAGCGTGCCGGCCTCGATGAAGTAGAACGAGTCGGTGAGGTCTGCCAGGTCGTCGAGCAGATGGCTTGAGATGAGCACGCTTCGTCCCCGCGCCACCTCGCTGCGCATCGCGTCGCAGGAGGTTTTCCGCTTTCCCGGATCGAGGCCGTTCAGCGGCTCATCGAGGATGAGGTACGGGCAATCGGTCGCTATCGCCATGGCAAGCTTTACCTGCTGCTTCATTCCTGTCGAGAGTTTACGGGTCGGCTTGTCGAGATATGGGGAGATTCCGAGGGAGTCGCAGAGCGAGTCGATGTCGGCGGCCGATTTCCACGCCTCCCTAACGAAAGAGAGGTGCTCGCGGGCCGATAGCGTGGGGTAGAGATCCGCGCCGCCCGAAGAGCTCAGGTAGACGAGTTCTGCGAATTCGGCTGATCGACGTTGGCAGATTCCGTCTGCCGCCAGGCTTCCCGAGCGGATGCGGGTGGGAAATTGGCCCGACAGCGCTTCAAGAAGGGTGGTTTTCCCCGAGCCGTTGGGGGCAACGAGGCCCGCCGCCGTTCCCGGGCTCAGGAAAAGCGACCCGATTGAAAGTATCGTCGTGCTTCCGTATCCCACGCTCGCGTCCAGAAGCTCGAGCCCATGGTGCTTTTTCGCGGGTCCAGGCTGTTTGGGGGAACGTGTCGCAACGGCGCCGACCGCGAAAAGGACCGCGACGTATACCAGGGCCACGGCAAGCATCGATGCGCTGCCTGAACCGGAGCCAATGAATTCTGTCGGGAAGCATCCCACGTAACCCGTTGCCTCGATAGGCGAGAATACGGCCAGCGGCAGGAGATTGAGCGCGGCGTTATGCCCTAGTGCCGAATCGGACAGTAACGGGAATGCCGGGGCCGCGACAAGCAGCGCGGAGGCAAGGGGGCCCGCGAGGACGCGCCTCGTTGCGGTCGATAGGACGGCGGAGCAAACGGATATCAAGGTTCCGCCCGCAAGCAGCGCGATAAGCAGGGCTGTGAAGACGTTTCCCGCAGTCGTGGTGGTGAGCGCGCCGTCATGGAAGAAGGCGATCGGGTACCCAATTTGCCCGAAGCCGTTTAGGGCCAAGGCGTAAATGCCCCCGGGTGCGAGGCCGGCGAGGAGCATCGCGGTCCCCGCGGCGATTATCGAAAACACGATCTGGATAAGGCGCCGGAATTTGGGCACGGGCGCCTTCGCCGCCAGGGTCCCGGGCCTTGTGGCGCCGAGCACGAGTATCGACGAGAGAAGGAAGGGGATGAAGGGAAGGAAAGACGGCGCCGTGGCAATGGCGTAAGGCAGGAAGGAAAGGAATGGCAGGTCGTTTGCGGAGGCCGGGATATCCGTGATGCCGGAGCTGCTCAGGGCACGGCAATATGCGAGCGCTGCGTCATTGGTCTCTCGGTCTCCCACGATGGACCCGGATTGGAAGCCTTCGCCCATGAGCGCGTAGTAGCTCTCGGCAGAATCGAGAAAGGCGGCGTCGGTTTGAGCGGCGAGGGCGGCGTTCGCGTATCTTGCAAGCTCCGCGTCATTTTGCTGCTCTGGCGATAGGTCTGTGCCGTTGGCCTGGGGCGCGCGCGTATTGAATGCGTCGACAAAGCTCTGCATGCCCTGTTTCATAAAGAAGGGCCCGTAGATGGGTGAATTGAACGCAATGGGGACGGAAAAGGCTGCAGCGAGAACGAGCGTACAAATCCATACGGCCTTGTCTCTTAGGATTAGTTTGAGAAGAAGTCGACAGTACATTTAGAAGCACCTACGTTCCTCAAAGAATTGTTAGATTAAAAGTAACAGACCGGATGAAGATACGTGCGACGGGGGCGAGGCGAATGGCTGAGCGGTATCGATATGCGGGTTCAACGGTATCACATTGGCCACATAGATTTTTAACTTGCATTTCTACCCGCCCTTTTCGTAGAGTCGCCGATACGTGCTTAGCGCACCCTCGGCGCGTCCGGCAGGCTTTGCGAAATGGGATCCAGGAGACTTCGGCGCAGCATCATCTTGCGGAATGCTTCTAATGAGCCTCCCATCCTTCAAAAACAGAATCTCATCGCACAGCCTATCGACCGAATCCAAGATGTGGGATGACATGATGATGCACGTACCAGAATCGGCCAGCTTCCTGAGAATCTCGGAATGCAAGTCCACCCTGCTGGGGTCGAGCGCGTTCATGGGCTCATCTAATAGAAGGTACCGCGCGCCCGTCGCATACGCAATCGCCAGGGTAAGCTGCTGCTTCATGCCCTGGCTCAGAGTGCGGATCCTCATCTTCGCGAACTCGCCTATCTGCGTTTGTTCCACTATCTCTTCGATATCGCGAGCATGCGGCCACATATCGCAAACCATCTTGAGGTGATCTTCCGCACGCAATCCGGGATACAGCAGCGTCCCCTCACCAGGTGCATAGAAGATCATAGAACGGACCTCTCTCGCACCCGTACCCTGCACCTCATCCAGAACGATGCTCCCGTCCACGCGAGGACCCGGCAAACCTGCCATCGCACGCAGCAACGTCGTCTTTCCATGCCCGTTCGGAGCGACGAGACCGTAGACCGTACCCGGGGCAAACTCAGCGTTCACCGAATCTACGAGCACCTTCTTTCCATAAGAGATCGTCAGCGTTTGAAGGTCAATCATCGAGATCATCCCCTTTCGATCTTTGGAACACTCAGGCGCACCATCAACGGAGATACGGCGCCCAAGACCACCAGCAGAGCGCCCGATGCGCCGACGACCTCTCCAAAAGGCATCGCGTTCGTCCCTCGCCCAAGGAACCCAATCGTCCCCACCTGGGAAGCGGGATCAAACGAGGCGAATGGAGCCAGCAGCGCGACGCCCATGCCCACGCTTTCAACATGAGCGCTCAACGAACCCAACACCAAGAGAACCGCGCAAACCATTCCGGTGACAACGGGGTTGCGGCTAATCGCTGCTGTCAACGCAGCGACGACGGAAATCACGCCGTATGCCATGACCAGCAACGGAATACTGCACAACACCGCCTCCCCCACTATGGACGTTGTCGAAGCTCCCGCCCGAATGAGAGCGACGGGATACTCCGATCCACCCGCACCGTTCTTAATCACGGACACAACGACAGCGGGAACCATCGACACCAAAAGCAGCACCAAGCCAAGCAGGAGAGCCAGCGCAACAGCCGTCAGAAAACGCACATGCGCTGTTGCGGGGATCTGGAGAACCAGAAGGGAACGACACTGCAGGTGGGTGCACGCGAGCGATGTGACAACCACGGGCAACAGCAAAAATAAGGAGGGAAGCGCTGCCTGGAGATACGAAAGGAGGATTAATGGGGGCATCTTCGTACTTAACTCGTAAACCTTGGGGTCCGGCAAGCTCGCGATCGACTCAAGCAGAAGGGCGCGCGCCTCCGCACGAGAAGGAGTCTCCGGCTCGATTCCGATCGATTGCAGGAGAGTCGCATCTGCCGCGCCCAGCTCACCTCGAGCGCGCTCGTACGTCGCAAGGCTTCGAAACCCCTCCGCAGGCATAGGCGCGTACACGAAACCCGAAAGAGCATCCCGCATGTCTTCCAGGGCCGCTTTGCCCTCGACGTCCATATTCGCAGCGTTCTGCTCTAGATACCGATCTATTGAACGGAGCTCCCCATCCCTATACCGAACAGCGGAAACGTTATCAGCGTCAGGAAACATCTCGACCAGAGCCGGGGCCAGCATCGTCGTCGACATTGCAATCGCGCATACGGCGAGGGTAGGAGAACGCAGGAGCAGTTTCCCCATCGTTCTTACGTATGCAACGGCGGAGGCACAAGCGCTCGAACGAGTTGCCGTTCTCGATGCAGTGAAGGAACCTCTCTCAAGACAAATCGGGGATATCGGGCACGCGCAGCCGCTCTTTCCAGCAACGCAAAGCAGGCTAATTGCCAGCACCTCGATCCCGATTGCGCATACGAGGGCAATCGCGCCACACTCGAAGCAAAGTCCAGGCAGATTCACTATCTGCGTTGTCGGGTACGGGCTATAGGCGCCGACGGTCAACTCAGTGTTCGCATACGTAAGGGGATTCAACAGGGCGAACTCACGTAAAGCGATGGATCTTCCGTAATACCCGGGAACCATCGTCACCCCCATCAGGGCACATACGAACACGATTCCAAGCGTAGGGTTATTGGCAATCTTCACGGCAAGGTGAACGACAAGCGAGATGAACGCTGCCACCAAGAATTGCAAGATGGCCGTCTGCGCGAACACCAGCCAAGCCGGTTTGATAACCGGAGTCGCATATTGAATGTAGCCTATCGGATAGAACGGCGAGCCCGGGCCATTCTTCACAAGCGCGGCGATTATCCCTGGAAGATTGATGGCGAGGACGGCAAGCATTGCAAAAACACTCGCCCATACGCTCGATGCAACAAGTCTACCCAGCTCGCCCATCGGTGCCTGGATGATGAGCTTTTCACGTTTGTTAAGACGCGCAGCAAGGAACGAGACGGCAACGGCCGTTGCGACCCATAGCAAGTACTCCTTCGATCCGTCATAATAGGTGTACTCTCCATCCGATATCTGCAGAAACGGAAGTAGGGGAGAGAGCGGTGCCAAGATAAGACGTCCCGCGGCAAGAGGGTACAGAAGCGCGGGCATGCTTGATGAAGAGGTATAGACACCGTCCTCCCCCGCATTCACAAGCGCATCCGCATAGGATGCTGACAATTCCTGCTCAACACGGGTTATTCCCGACTCGAGGTATTCGACCCGTCCGTCGATGCCAGCCGCGCTCCTGAAGACGGGCAGAGCACAAAGAACCATCAACGCAACAACGACAACACAGAGCGACCTGGAGGAGAGAAGCGACCTAAAGATCGCCTTCGAGATTTTGAGCATATTCATCGCCAACCTTAACCTCATCCAGTCGGAACAGAGGGGCCGAACAAAATGCTCGGCCCTTCCTCGCATCTAGTAGGTGCTATAGACAAATTGCCATTTATCAGTTGTGCCAAGAACACCACAGGAGCACATTGCAGCGAGGCGGGATTCCCTATGATGCGCGGATCGGCGATAGCCATTTCGGTAGGAGATCGTCTTGTAAGAGATGTTGAACATCGAGATGCTGTGCCCGCTTACGCCGCGAGGACAGCTGTAGCTCCAGTAGGTATCGACGACGTCGTCCGTATACCCGAGGGGCTCAACGAGGGCACACTGGCTGCTCTCCTGGGAAGGAGGCATCGGGGTATCCGCAAAAGCGGGGGCTCCCGGCAGCAACAGACAAAGAGCGAGGCCGAGGAAAACCAAGAGCTTACACGACTTAACAGTGCTGAACATAATCCTCTCCAATCTAGAGGGGTTTCGGTTGCAGCATGCTGTGATTACTTGCCGGCAAAGTCAATTTAACATAAACTGTTAAAAAGTAACCTGAGTTTTTTAAATTCTTCGGAGGTTATTATGAGTTCCGACAATCGCACTCCCCGGCTTCATTCCTTCCGCATCGCATGTGCGATAGCCTCTGCGACCCTTTGCGCCACCGCCATCGCACAAGTGGCGTTCTCCTTAAAGCCAGCAATCGAAGTGCTCGACAACCCTGTAATTGCAGACTCCCCCGCGTATCCAGCCCTTGCGATCTCGACATTGGTCCCTGCCGTCATCGGTATCGCTACGACCATCCTCAGCGCCGTTCTCGTGTGGACGATCAAGAGCGGAGACCCCTTCAAGAAAGGGTCTGCGACATGCTTGAAGGTGCTCGGCATTCTCTTCGTTGTTCAAGCTGCCACCAGCCTCTACGCCGGCTCACTCAAAACCTCCGTTTCGATGTTTGGCGGCGAGGGGGCCGTCGGCGCCCAAGAGATCGCTTCATCATTCGATTGGACCTCTCTGGTTCTCGGCATCGTCCTGTTCATGCTTTCCCAGCTCTTCTTGTACGCCCGAGAGCTGTACCTCGACTCCGACGAGATTGCGTAAGGAAACGCCATGCCCGTAATTGTTCGCCTCGACAAGATCATGGCCGAGCGAAAGATTTCCTCGAACGAACTTGCCGAAAGGATTGGAACCACGCCCGTGAACCTGTCCCGTATTAAAAAAGGGCATATTCGCGGCATTCGCTTCAACACGCTCGAGCAGCTATGCCTCGCCCTTCGTTGCCAACCCGGAGACCTTCTCGAAGTCATGAGCGAAGAGGATGCCCGAAAGGAGTTCGGACTCGATTGGTCCGACGAGGATTAGAGGGCGGTCGTACTCGCCCTGCACACGGGGATGCGAATCGGCGAGGTCTGCGGCCTTCGGTGGTGCGATGTGGATTTCGAGACGGGCCTGATCTCGATCAGACACTCGGTGGCGTACGCGAAGGGAATGGGTTCGTTCATCAAGGACACCAAGACCCATGACGCCAGGGGTATCCCCATCGACCCGGTCGGCCTACTCCCCTTCCTGAAGGAGACCCACGAGATCGACTGCGGAAAGCTGCGCTTGCGCGGCCTTACCGGGGCGGTCGAGATCGGGGACTGCTACATCCTGTCGGAGCCGGGCGCGACCTTCGCGACGACAAGCTATATCCGCAGGGCGTTCAAGACGTTCTCGGAGACCAACGGCCTCATGGGCACCAACGACGAGCTGATCACGTTCCACGGCCTTCGCCACACGTTCGCAACGCAGCGGATCCGCCAAGGCGGCGATATCAAGGCGCTCCAATCGATCCTCGGCCACAAGGACGCCATGGCGACGCTCAACGTCTACGCCGACATCGAGCCCATCTCCAAAATCCATAACATGCTGCGCGCCACGCCGTGCCTTTGGCGCGGGCACCTCGGGCCGAGGGTCGATCCGGGTCCCATGTTCCAACAGAGGATCCAGGAGTCCATCGAGACGCTCCAGGCGTTCGGCTACGGCATCACCGAGCCGGACGACCGAAATATCGCCATACGCGACGTGAAGATGAACAGTTGGCTCTAGCTCACCGAGTACGCGGCAGTGCTGGGCCCATCCCAACTGAGGTCACGGTGGTCCGATAGGGGCGCCGCCCGCGGCATGCGCCGCGGAGCGGTATCCCCTACCGAAGGGCGGGGATGCCCTCCGCTTCCAGTTCGGAATCAGCCGTCGGAGGCGTTCGGCTGACTGCGGGAACGGCCTGTCCGCTCAATGTGTTCGGCTGAGATCGGAAATCAACCCAACACGAGCCGGACACGCGCCAGACGGCTCTTCCCCGTACGGCCTTCCCCCTTACGCTCATGTTGCAGGCATGTAACGCCGCAGCGAGCGCGCCTTTTTTGCGCCAGACAGGTACAATGATGAACACTGTACCGTAGCGGAGCGCCCCGCGCGCGCCGCAACCACGCGAAAGGGTTTCCCATGGCCGAGATCTCGTCCTCCCGTATCGTCATCACCGTCCTTGGCAAGAACCGCCCCGGCATCGTCGCCGGCGTCACCCGCGTTCTGGGCGAGGCCAACGTCGACATCCGCGACATCACGCAGTCCATTATCGAGGACATCTTCACCATGACCATGCTGGCCGACACCGCCGAGTCCAAGCTCGACTTCGCCGAGCTGCAGAAGGCCCTGGCCGAGGCCGGCGAGCTTTCGGGCGTCAACGTGTCCATCCAGCGCGAGGACGTCTTTAACTTTATGTACCGCCTGTAGCGAACAAGCCGCTCGGGGCAGCTTGACGTCATATCGTCCAAGCGCGCGGCCCCAAAGCGGACCGGAGAGGAGCGCGCATGGCCTACGACGCCAAGAAAATCTACTACCGCTTCGACGATCACCTGAGCCGCCTGGTTCTGGATTACGAGGCGAGCCGTCAGATTTCGCCCGAAAGCGAAAACCTCTACCACGGCCTGCCGACCGCCCCGTACGACGAGGGCCTGTTCGTAGAGCATAACGTCAAGCGCGGCCTGCGCAATGCCGATGGCTCGGGCGTGGTCGCGGGCCTTACCCGCATCTCGGACGTGCACGGCTACAACAAGGTCGACGGCAAAGTCGTGCCCGACCAGGGCAAGCTTACGCTGCGCGGCTACAGCATCGAGGACCTGGTCAACAACGCCCAGGCCGAGAATCGCTATGGCTACGAAGAGGTCGCCTACCTGCTCATCACGGGCTCGCTGCCCAACAAAGAGGAGCTCGACGGTTTTTGCGGACGTCTGGGCGCTTTTAGGCACCTGAGCGATGAGTACGTCAAAGAGTTCCCCATGACCACGGTGTCGTCGAGCATCATGAATGTGCTTCAGCGCGCCGTGCTGCTGCTCTACGCCTTCGACGCCGAGCCCGACGCCATTACGCCCGAGCACGAAATCGACGTCGCCATCTCCATGCTCGCCCGTCTCCCCCGCATCGCCGCCTTCGCGCATATGGCCTCGGTCGCCAAGCGCCGCGGCTCCGAGGTTCATGTACCGCACCCCACACCCGGTCTCTCCACCGCCGAGACCATCCTGCAGGTGTTGCGCGGCGGCATGGCATTCACCCGCGACGAAGCCATGCTGCTCGACGTGATGCTCATGCTGCATGCCGAACACGGAGGCGGCAACAACTCCACGTTTGCCTGCCGCGTGCTGTCCTCCTCGGCCACCGACCCGTATTCCGCCTACGCCGCGGCTATCGGCTCACTCAAGGGCCCGCGCCACGGCGGCGCCAACGCCAAGGTCGTGTCCATGCACGAGGACATCCGTGCGCACGTCTCCAATTGGGAGGACGAGGACGAGGTCGCAGCCTACCTGGGCAAGATCCTCGACAAGCAGGCCTTCGACGGCACGGGTCTCATCTACGGTATGGGCCACGCCGTCTACACGCTGAGCGACCCGCGCGCCGAGGTCTGCCGCCGTTACGCGCGCACGCTTGCCGCCAAGAAGGACCTGGGCGAGGAGTTCGCGCTCATCGAGCGCATCGAGCGCCTGGCACCGCAGGTGATGCGCGACCACGGCATGACCAAGCCCATCTGTGCCAACATCGACCTGTACACGGGCTTTATCTACAAGATGCTCGGCGTACCCGAGACGCTTTTTACGCCGCTATTCGCCGTCGCCCGCATGGCCGGCTGGTCGGCACACCGCATGGAAGAGCTCTTCTGCGCGCACCGCATTATTCGCCCCGCGTATCGCCCGGTTATCGAGCCGCTGGAGTACAAGCCGCTCGCCGATCGCTAGGACGCGGACCGTTATAGAACCCGAGCGTGGCCAGGGCATCATCGCCCTCGGCCACGCTTTTTATGCCAGCAGAAAGGGCTGCATCAAATGATTGTGTTTTCCGATATGGACGGAACGCTGTTGACGAGCGATAAGCAGATGAGCGATGCCACCTGGGCGATGCTCGACGAGCTCGCTCGACGCGGGATTGAATTTGTGCCCTGCACGGGACGTCCGCTGTCGGGCATCTTTGAGCCCATCCTCGCCCATACCGCCGTGCACTATGCCGTTTGCGCCAATGGCGCCAGCGTCTGGCAGCTCGACGACGATGTGCCCACCGACGCCTCGCGCGCCACGTGCATCTTGAGCCGTCCGCTCGATTGCGGCATTGCCCATCGCATCCATCGCATCGCCGCCGGCCACGATGTGACCTTCGATATCTTCGCGGATGGGCAGTGCTTCCTCCCCCGCTCGCTCTACACGCGCCTGGACGAATTCTGCGGCGGCGACCCCCACATCGCGGCTTCGCTCAAGCGCACACGAACACCGATCGACATGGATATCGACAGCAAGATCGACGAGGTCGAGACGCTCGAGCGCATCGCCATGTACTGGCACAACCCGGCTGATCGCGACGCCATCGCGGCGGAACTCGACACGCTCGGAGGCATTGAAGTCACGCGTTCGTACGCCATGAATATCGAGGTCATGGGCGAGGGCGCCACCAAGGGAACGGCCATCACGTGGCTCTGCGAGCACCTGGGCGAGCGTCTCGCCGACGCTTGGGCGTTCGGCGACAACATCAACGACATCCCCATGCTGCAGGCAGCGGGCCACGGCATGGCCATGATCAACGCCGAGCCCGAGGACCGCGAGGCCGCCGACGCCATCACCGAATACGACAACGACCACGACGGCGTCGCCCGCACCATCATGGCCGCTCTCGCCTAGCAGCAGCAACCCGGCAGGGTAGCTAAAACAGTCATTGGGGACGTTCTTGAATGACTAGTCGTTGGGGACACTCTTCGCAAAAAGCTGCAAGGATTGTCCCCCACTGTCGGCAGAAAAGGAACGTCCCCATCTGCCGGATTAGGAGAGACTCTCCAGCACGCGACGGAGCTCCTGCTGGACGGCGTGGTCGCGGTTACAACCCACCACGCGATCGGCCACCGCCTTGAGCGCGGGGCGCGCATTTTCCATCGCGCAGCCCGTGCCGACAAAGCGAATGATCTCGTAGTCGTTCATCGAGTCGCCAAACGCCATGACCTCGTCGCGTTCGACGCCATAGTGCTCCATGAGCTGCTCGATTCCCGAGGCTTTCGACACACCGGGCTGCATGGCATCGATCCATGCGTTTCCAGAAGGCGCAAAGGTAAAGAGCTGGCCAAGCTCGCGCTGCAGTACGTAGGCACTGTCCATAACGGCACAGTCATCGCAAAAGATACTCGCCTTGATGATATTTACGCTGGGATCGGGCAGCTCCCAAATGCGCTCGGCATTGGGAAGGTCCTTATCGACCTCACGCACGAACTTGCACTCGTCATCGAGCAGGAAGGACTTGGTTCGGTCAAAGAGCGCAAGATGCAGATTGGGAAACGTCCTGACGGCTTGGGCGAGCCTTCGAATCGCCAGGTGGGAATACACCTCACGGTCCACCATCTTACCGTCGGCGTAGACTTGGGCGCCGTTAGCGGCGACAAAGTCCATCTTGTCGCGAACGGGCGCAAAGAACTCGCACAGGCGATCGTAGCGACGACCTGACGATGCAGCGAAATGCACGCCATGCTCGTGTAGCGCCAGAATCAGTTCGTAGGTCTCGGGAGGCACCTGGCCGTTTTCGTCAAGCAGTGTGCCGTCCATATCGGATGCAATCAGTTTAAACATAGAAAAGCTCCCTTCGGGCTTGTTGGAATCAAACGCGTATCCGATTCCAACGTACCCAAAGGGAGCTCAAATAAGACTCCGCGGGCGTAAACGTTACAAGGACCTGGCAAATAGCTCACACATGCCAGAGGTCCTACGGTCGCGGCGTCAGGCAGCGCGCCAAAGAGTGTCCCCGATGACTAGTCGTTTAAGAACGTCCCCGATGACTAGTCGGCGTAGGTGAAGGTTGTGACGTCGAACATGCCCTCGGGGCGGATGCGGAGCGTCGGGATGACCGGCAGGGGCAGGAAGATGATGCCCATGATGGGGTCGAGCGGCGGCTCAATACCCATGGCGCGCGCCTTGACCATAAAGTCGTCGTGCTGCGCAGCAACGTCCTCGGCCGTGCCTTCGCTCACAAGGCCACCGAGCGCCAGCGGAATACGCGCCACGACCTTGCCGTTGCGCACCAGCACGTGGCCGCCCTGGCCCACGGCCTCGACGGCAGCCATCATATCAGCCGCGCTGTCGCCCACCACGCACACGTTGTGCGAGTCGTGGCCGATCGTCGAGGCGATGGCACCGCCCGTGATGGTAAAGCCGCGCACCCAGCCGCGACCGATATGCTTGCCAACCAGGCCCAGGCCAGCGGGGCCGTCGCCATCGGCGCCCTCGGCCTGCAGCGACACGCCGCGGCCGTGGCGCTCGATCAGCATAATGCGGCGCAGGCCCTCGGCACTCTCGGGGCGAGCCATACCCGTGATGGCCTTGCCCGGCACCACGTCGATCACGGCCTCGCCCGGCTTAAAGGCATAGTCGAACACGTCGAGCGAAAGCTTCGGCAGCTTAACGGAGGCGCGCAGCTCATCGGCAAGGGCCGCAACCTCGGCCATCTCGGGTGCGATCTCGCCCACAAAGGTGCCGTCCTGCGCCACCAGGGCACCGGCGGCATATACACGATGCGGAGCCTTGGCAAACGTCAGGTCATTGAGCACCAGCAGGTCGGCACGCTTGCCCGGGGCAATCGCACCGCGGAGCTCGTGCGGGTCGCGGCAGCCGTGATCCAGGCCAAACGCCTCGGCCGTGGAGAGGGACGCCATAGAGATAGCGACCACGGGGTCGATACCGGCCTCAATCGCCACGCGGCAGGCATTGTCGATCATGCCGGTTGCAAGCGCATCGGAAGGAGCGCGGTCGTCAGTCGCAAAGCAGCAGCGGCGGGCGCGCGCGGGATTCTCCAGCAGCATCGGCGACAGGTTGGCCAGATCATGGCTGCACGTACCCTCGCGCAGCATCACGTACATGCCGCGAGACAGCTTGTCGAGCGCCTCCTCGGGAATCGTCGACTCGTGGTCGGCAATAATACCCGCCGCGGCATAGGCATTGAGGTCCTTGCCGGCAACGAGCGGCGCATGGCCGTCGACCTGCTTGGACGGCGTCTGGTTGGCAGCATCGATGCGAGCGCAGGTCTCGGGATCGGCCATAAAGACGCCCGGCAGGTTCATCATCTCGCCCAGGCCAAAAACGTCGCCCGGATGCTCGGCAAAAAACGCCTGCATGTCAGCAGCGGTAATCACAGCGCCCGCTTGCTCATCGGGCAGCGCGGGCACGCATGAGGGCATCATGTACTTGATGGAAATGGGCGCGCGGCGACCGTCCTCGATCATAAAGCGCAGGCCGTCGAGCCCCGCCACGTTGGCGATCTCGTGGCTGTCGGCAATGGCGGTGGTGGTACCGCGCGTCGCCGCCATGCGCGCATACTCGGCGGGACGGATGTTCGAGGACTCAATGTGCAGATGTCCGTCGATAAAGCCGGGGGCGAGATAGCGGCCCTGGCAGTCAATGACCTCGGCAGCCTCGTAGGTGCCGGCGGCATCGTCGCGACCATCGTAGAGCACGCCGACGATCACACCGTCCTTGACGGCAACGCTGCCGGGCGCCACACGCTGGCCATACACGTCGACAATCTGCGCATTGATAAACAGCGTGTCGACGGGCACGCGGCCCTCGGCGGCCTCGATCACAGACCTCATGACCTCAACGGACATACATACTCCTTTAACCGTAGAAAAAAGCTGCGGAGCGGACAGACCTTCACCGCAGCAGACCAATAGCCATTGTATGCCCAAACGATGGGTCAACAATACACCTCTCCGCTTAACGGCACACGCCACTTGGTGCAATGGGGACTGCCGCTGAGCACCAATGACTACTCGATGACTACTAACTGCCGTCCCGACAACAAAAACGCCGATGTTTTGGCATCGCCAGCGAGCGGGCCGCATTTGAGACAAGGTGACGTGAAACGAAAGGGCGCTGACCTTCTGGTCGCGCCCTTGAAGTTGAACGTCAGATTGTCCAAATGCGGCCCGCGCAGCGTCGGCCGGTCCGCCGTTCGTTAGAACGGCGGAACTAAATCAACTTGAAGCCCTTGCGCTTGCCAACGGAGAGGGTGTCGCCCAGCTTGAGGGCGCTGGGATCGATGTTATAGCTCTTGGGAGCCACCGCCTTGCCGTTGATCTTGACGCCGCCACCGTCAATGTCGCGACGGGCCTGGCCGGCGCTCGCCGAAAGGCCCAGGTCCTTAAGCAGGCCTGCGAGGTAGATCTGGCCCTCGTCGTTGACGGTCAGCTCAACGTGCTTCTCGGGGAAGTCGGCAAGCTGGCCCTCCTTGAACACGCGGTCGAACTCGGCCTGAGCCTCGTCGCCGGCGCCGGCGCCGTGGTAGGTGTCGCACAGGTCGCGGCCCAGAGCGCGCTTGAGCTCATAGGGATCAGCAGAGCCGTCGGCCAGAGCAGCGTCGATCTTGTCGACCTCGGCCGGGGTGAGCGAGCTCGCCAGGCGGTAGTACTTGCCGATCATCTCGTCGGGGATGGACATGGTCTTGCCGAACATATCCTTGGGCGCGTCGGTCAGACCGATGTAGTTGCCATAGGACTTGGACATCTTACGTACGCCATCGGTGCCCTCGAGCAGCGGCATGGTGAGCGCGATCTGCGGCTCCATGCCCATCTTCTCCATGAGCTCACGACCAGCGAGCAGGTTAAAGAGCTGGTCGGTGCCGCCCATCTCCACGTCAGCCTTAATCATGACCGAATCGTATGCCTGCATCACGGGATACAGGAACTCGTGCAGGGCGATCGGCGTCTGGGACTGGTAGCGCTTGGTAAAGTCATCGCGCTCAAGAATGCGGGCGACGGTGAACTTGGAGCACACCTGCAGCAGACCGGCCAGATCCATCGACAAGATCCAGTCGCCGTTGTGCACGATGGTGGTCTTCTCGGGGTCCAGGATCTTCATGGCCTGGCTCACGTAGGTCTCGGCGTTGGCCTCGATCTGCTCCTGCGAAAGCTGCGGACGCGTGGAGTTCTTGCCCGAGGGGTCACCAATCAACGCGGTACCGTTGCCGATGATGAGGGTGACGTTGTGGCCCAGGTCCTGGAACTGGCGCATCTTGCGCAGCGGCACGGCATGGCCCAGGTGCAGGTCGGGGCTGGTGGGGTCGACGCCGAGCTTGATGTTGAGGGGCTCGCCCTTCTCAAGCTTCTTGCGAAGGTCGGCCTCGGGAACGATCTGCGCGGCGCCCGAGGTGATGATACGCATTTGCTCGTCAACAGACAGCATTGGGTATCCTCCTTTTGCTATAGCACCCTCGCCGAAAACGGCGGTGCTGGAAGTCCATAAACTCTCTTATGATAACAAACTGACGCGACGCGGCACCTACGACAGGAAAATCCTCGTCCTGCCGCATGCGTCAATGGCAACTGGCAGACGTGTACCGTCACGCTCGACCAGATAGCGTACCTGCCGACGACGCAAGCAGTCGCGGCAACGGACCTGTCCCGTCGCATCGGTGGCGCAGACGCCCTCGGCGGTCAGCAGACAGTGCTCGCACACCATAAGCTCGGGACGGTCGGTATCGACGGGGCCCAGGACGCCAGGACAGGCGGCAAGCTCGGCAACGCGTTTTGCATCGTGAGCGACAAGTTCGGTAGGCAAATACACGCGCTGCGTCCCAAGTCCTCGCAACCAGGCGAGCGTTGCCCGGTTCGCGCAGAACACCGGCGCCGCCACGTCAAACGCGACGCGCAGTTCGCGAGCTATCGCCACCTGTCCCAGATTGCGACAGACGATGCGGCCGGCGCGCTGCATGAGCGACCGAGTCCGCTCGATATCGCCCACACGGCAGATCTCGTCGAGCACAACAGTCGCATCGGACAGGTCGAGCTCGTCGTGCGGGTCCTGGTCCATCAGCTGCCAGGCAAAGACCAAGCGAGCGGCGGCAGACTCTGCCGACTCTTCCGGCTGCGTGCCGCTATCCATCAGAACGCCCGCAAACGGCAGCGTCTCGACAGCGCGTTTCGCAAGCACGACCGCATCGGCCTCGGCCCGCATGCGCTCCAACACCGCCGCCGTTTGCCCCAACACGCCGGCGCTGCGAATCAGGTGCACCTCGCAGCCCGCGTCCACCTTACGCTTGCAATGCACGACGACGCGCTCCCCCGCTGCGGCATCCACCGGACAGGGCACCTGCGGCCAGCGCTTGGGCACATCGGGGCGCGCGTCGGCACCCGGATAGAACCGGATCTCGAGCGTGTCACCCGCCGCCACGGCGGCGTCGAGCTCAACGGTCACCTCTTCGTGGCCCACAGCGACCAAGCGCCCCACGCGCACGCCCTGGTTAATTGCGCGCTCAAAGCTCATCAGTTCGGCACCCGAACGCCCTCGCAGGTACGCATCGGTAAACCCACGGTTAAACGACCTTCCCAGCTCGCGCTCAAGCTCTTCCACGGCACCGGGGTCCCACGCGCCGTCGCACAGCATATCGAGTGCCCGGCGCCACACCCGCACCACGTTGAATACGTAATCGGGGTTCTTCATGCGCCCCTCGATCTTGAGCGACGCCACGCCGGCATCTACAAGCTCGGGCAGATGCGCAATACCCAGATAATCGCGCGGACACAGCAGGCGATCTCCCTCGACGGCGACAACGCTCTGTCCAGCCTCGTCCACCAGGTCGTACGCCAGACGGCACGGCTGCGTGCAGTCGCCGCGCATCGCCGAGCGCCCACGCCGCAGGGCCGAGAACCCGCACGCCCCCGAATAGCCGATGCAAATCGCACCGTGGCAGAATACCTCGATGGGCACGCCCGTGGCACATAGCGCCGCAATCTCGTCGACCGTCAGCTCGCGTGCCGTCGTCACGCGCTCGATCCCCAGCTCATCGGCGGCAAGTCGCACGGCACCCTCGCTATGAGCGCCCGCCTGCGTGGACAGGTGAATCTCGACCCCGGGAATCGCCGCGCGCAGCGCGCAGGCCAACCCGGCATCGGCGACAATCAGAGCATCGGCGCCCAGCTCCAGTGCATGAGCTCCCAACACCACCGCGTCGGACAACTCATCGTCAAACACGAACACGTTGAGCGTCACGTACACACGCACGTCATGGGCATGCGCCACGGCGCAGCCGCGCGCAAACTCATCATCCGTAAAGCCATGGGCGCTCACACGGGCGTTAAAGCCGCGCAACCCCGCATAGATGGCATCGGCACCCGCGGCGATGGCCGCAAGCATCTGGTCGAGCCCGCCCGCCGGCGCCAGCAGCTCGGGTAGCGCCGCACCGGCAGCATCCAATCCAGTCTCGTATTGTCCGCTCGGCCCCATCGTCCGAATCGCCATCGACAAACTCCTTACCAAGGTATGCATTCACTCTGAAAAATGCCGTCTTCCAGCATACACGAGGCCTCGCGCGCCCCGTTTGGTTTATCGTGTAATAACTTATGTCCATCCTGCCCCGACGGTACATCCACCGTCCGGCACGACATACCTGGAGGTCAATATATGGGTCCTCGCCAACGACAGGGACACAGCCGTTCAAAGACGCATGCTCTGCCCATAATCTTGCTCTCGTTTTTGGGCTTTTTGCTTATCGCGGGCGTGGCGTTTGGCATCGGCATGGTCGGCAACGTCAACCGCTGGCTGTCCGATCTGCCCGACTACACCGACGCCAACGCGTATCTGGTGAGCGAGCCCACCGAGATCGTCGACTGCAACGGCAACAAGATCGCGAGCTTCTACACTCAAAACCGCAAGTCCATCACCAAGGACGAGGTCTCCCCATACGTGCTGCAGGGCACCGTTGACGTCGAGGACGAGCGCTTCTACGAGCACGGCGGTATCGACCTGTGGGGTATCGCGCGTGCTGCGGTGGCAACCCTCGGCGGCGGGCACGAAGGCGCCTCGACTATCACCCAGCAGCTGGTGCGCAACACCATCCTGCAGGAGGAGCAGTTCGACTCGACCATCGAGCGTAAGGTGCGCGAGGCCTACATCGCCGTCAAGATGGAGGATATGTACTCCAAAGACGAGATTCTCATGATGTACCTCAACACCATCTACTACGGCCACGGCGCCTACGGTATTGAGGCCGCAGCTGAGACCTATCTGTCCAAGAGCGCCGCCGACCTCACCCTGAGCGAGGCCGCGCTGCTCATCGGCCTTCCCAACTCACCCTCGCAGTACGACCCCACGGTCAACCCCGACCTGGCGCTGTCCCGTCGCAACAAGGTCCTCGACAACATGTTGCGCCTGGGCCACATTACGCAGGAGGAGCACGATGCCGCACAGGCCGAGCCCATCACCCTCAACGTGACCGAGATTTCGGGCAGCGGCGTCGACGTATACTCGCAGCCCTACTTTGTCGCCTATGTTAAGCAGCTGCTGGAGCAGGAGTTCTCGACCGACGTGCTCTTTAAGGGCGGCCTGACCGTCAAGACCACCATCGACCCCACGATGCAGCAGGTGGCAGAGAATGCCGTCCGCGAGCAGCTCGACACGCTCTCGCTCGACGGCCTGGACATGGGCATGGTCGTCGTCGACCCCAAGACCGGCTACATCAAGTGCATGGTGGGCGGCTACGACTACAACGCCGACGAGAACCACGTAAACCATGCCACGGCTAAGCGTCCCGTCGGCTCCACCTTTAAGGCCTTTACGCTGGCAACTGCCATCCAAAACGGCATGAACCCCAACGTCACCCTCAACTGCAACTCGCCGCTCAAGGCCAAGGGCACCACGACCGAGGTCCAAAACTACGCCAACCATAGCTATGGCAACATCACGCTCAAGCAGGCAACGGCGTACTCCTCCAACACCGGCTACATCCAGGTGGCGGAAGCCGTCGGCAACAGCAAGATCATCTCGCTCGTCAAAAAGCTCGGCATCGATCCCGCCAAGGACAACATCGAGGACGTTCCCGTCATGACCCTCGGCACCGGCTCAATCTCGCCGCTCGAGATGGCCGCCGCCTACGCGACGTTTGCCAACGGCGGCTACTATCGCCAGCCGATCGCCATCACCGAGATTGACTCTCGTACCGGTTCGGTGCTGTACCAGCACACGGACAATCCCTCACAGGTGCTTACCGAGGGCGAGGCCGCCGCGGTCACCGATGTTCTGTCCGGCGTCATGCAGGGCGGCGGTACGGGTGTTGCCGGTGCCCTGAGCGTCAACCAGCCCTATGCCGGCAAGACGGGCACCACCGACAACACCACCAACCTGTGGTTCTGCGGCTATACCCCGCAGTTGGCGTGCGCCCTGTGGACCGGCTATTCCGCAGGCGAGATCCCCATCCAAAAATACGGTACGGACCTGCTGGGCGACAGCACCAACCTGCCTGTCTTTAAGCGGTTTATGAACACCGTTCTAACCGGTACCGAGCGCGAGGAGTTTGCGACCGGAACGGCGCCCACCTACAAGAACAACAGCGTCTGGAAGTTCTACGGCACCAACAACACCAAGAAGACGGAGAACGACGACAAGGACGAGAACGAAGACGAAGAGGAAACCACCACGACGACCACCACGACGACCACGACCACCGAGACCACGGGCGGCGACACCACCGGCGGCACCGGTACGACCGGTGGCTCGACGGGCGGATCCACTGGTGGTTCGACCGGCGGCGATGGCGGCACGCCTACGCCCACGCCTACGCCCACTCCCGACCCCTCGCCCACGCCTGACGATACGGTCGGCTAGAAATCATCCGGCCATAAGCAATAAGGCCCCCGAGCAGCTTATTGAACTGCTCGGGGGCCTTTTAGTTTGAAGCGACCTGGTGGGCGGTCTTTATACCGGCAAACAAAAAAGGGGGGTACCGACCAACGTCGATACCCCCTTACAAGCCACGATGTCAGCGCGCACAGTGCCGAGCGCACGACCTGCACGCCTACTTGCGAGAATTGCTCAGCTTATTGATCAGCGCCTCGAGACGCTCGCCGTCCTCGGCCGTCTGGGCAATAACCAAAATCGTATCGTTGCCGGCAAGCGAGCCAAGCACATCGGGCAACTCTGCCGCATCAACGGCGGCGGCGATGCCGGAAGCTGTGCCAGGCTGAGCCTTGATCATAACCAGATTATCGGTACGCAGAACGCCCGTTACGAGCTCGGAAACCATACGCTGCAGGTGCAGGTCCTCTGCCAGAACATAGATGCCCTCAGGGAGCTTACGCAGCCCCATATCGGCAATATCGCGAGAGACAGTCGCCTGCGTGCAATCAAAGCCCATAGCGCGGAGCTCATCGACCAGCACGCGCTGCGTGCGGACGTCCTTATTGCGCACAATATCTCTAATGGCATCCTGGCGCCCATTGCGTTTTTTAGCCATACAAACCCTCTCTCCAAAAGATGGCGGAGACAATCAATCAGTGATTGAATAGTTTAACGCTATTTGAAGGCTTTTGTGTATAAGAACGCATTTCGAAACAATTCTATGCAAATTTGTTTCGTAATGAGCCGTTTAGGCGGTTTTTGCGCCCGTCCGGTTAAGAAAAGCTGCCAGATGCGTACACATCACGCAGCGCGCGGGCTTGGCGCTGGCAATCGGCCCAAACAACAGACCGAGCCCCCGATGGTTATCCTTGAGCGCGGCGACCATCTGACGGGTTCGAGGCGCCTCGAGCATATCACGCATGCGGGCGGAACGCTCGATTGACGACACTCCATGCGGGCTCAGACACAAATTCTCGATGCAGGCGACCAGTCCGGCGAAGTAGAACTTTTGGCTTGCCAGCTTGAGCCGACCACCGCTATCTGCTTCCGAGAGTGAGTCCGCAAGCTCGTCGAGCGCTCGAGCGTCATCGGATATCTTGGCATACATGGTGGGATCAAAGGCATCTGTAAGCTTAGGTGCCACCGCGTGGAAACAAGCGTCGCCGCAGCCGGACACGAATCGTGCCTGCGAGAGCGCATAAGCCATAAACTCAACCGTACGGTACGCCTTGCCACGCGACAGGCATGCTTCAAACAGCGGACGGCTATACATCACGCCAGAGGTCTGAGCGACTAGGCCGCCCAAAATCAACTGAGGCAGCCCGGCCACCATAGAAGACTCGTCTTCTATGGCAATAGAGGCAGCATCCAAGACGCGCGAATGACGCTCGCGATGCGCATCGTATCGATCGAGCGACACCGAGGGGAGCACAATGTCTGCCGCAGTATCGCACGCGATATCGACCATCTTGGAAAGGGCCTGCGGAGCAAACCACTCATCGGCGTTCATGGCGATGATTTGAGAGCCGCGCGAGGCATCAAAACCGGCACGAAGACAAGCGCCGCGCTTCGCGTCCTCGACGTCAATCAAATCAATATGGATGTCCCTGTCGGCAGCAACTTGAAGCGAATGGCGCACACCGGGCGCAGCATCGCGGCAGACAACGACAATCTGCAAATCATAGAGGTCTTGGTTCTGGATACTCTCGAGCGCACGCATCGCATAGCTGGGCGAACCTTCTACTACAAGGATCACCGAAAGTCGCGGATGCGAGCCACGTCGAACCAAGTTATCCGTCCTCTCGACAGCAATGAATCAAACTGTCGTTCATGGTACACCCCGGCAATAAAAGCAATGAGACACCGGTTGCACTGCACGCCAAGAACAGATGTTGCACACGCGCAGCCCACAGATGACAGGTGCCGACGAACGGCGCGTCGAGCCCTCCCCTAGTCGAGCACGACAAGCTCGGCGGGATCGTAATCCACGCCCATAAACGTAAGGCCGCAGGCAGGAGCCGTGGGGCCCCCAGCGGTACGATCGCAAGCATCGATGACCTCGCGCATCCACTCGGGTTCACGGCGATGCATGCCAATCTCGACAAGCGTGCCCACGATCGTACGGACCATCGAATGCAGAAACGCATTGCCCTCGATGGTAAACGTCAGGATGTCCTCGCCAAACGCAACCTCATGGCCAAACTCGGCACGCATCACGCAGCGGTGCGTGGGCTTGCCCACGGCAGACGCCACCTTGCAAAAGCTCTTGAAGTCCTGCTCGCCCAGCAGCGCGGGACAGGCCGCAGACATCGCCTCAACATCCAATGGGTAGCGATGCCACCACACGGCACCGCGGGACAGCACGGGGCGCGCATCTCGATCGGCAATACGGTACGTATACGTACGGGAACGCGCGTCAAAACGTGCAGAAAAGCCTTTACGGGCCTTGTAGACCTCGTTTATGGCGATATCTTTGGGCAGCAGGGCATCCATGGCCCGCAGCCACCTACGGCGCGTACAAGCGAGCTCAGCGTCCGTTACGGGCACGCTGATGTACTGAGCCACGGCATGCACGCCGGCATCGGTACGCCCCGCGCACGTCAGATCGATCGGACGGCGAAGCAGCGTCTCGATAGCGCGGCGCAGCTCACCCGCAACCGTCGTCTGTCCCGGCTGCTCGGCAAATCCGCTATACGACGAGCCATCATAGGCCACGCGAAATACGAGCGTGGCGTCAAGCTCGGGGGTCGAATTGAAATCAGACGGCGCAGTCATGGGCGCTCCCAACAAACAAGTAACGGTATCGCGACAAAAAAAGAGGGGTACGCGAACGTACCCCTCGAATATAGCCTATGCAGACGGAATGTCTACTCAGCGGTCTCCTCAGCAGGAGCCTCCTCGACAGCCTCGACCTTCTTGGGAGCAGCGGCCTTCTTGGGGGCCGGAGCAGCCTTCTTGGCCTTAGGCGTGCAAGGCTCGGTGACGAGCTCCATGATAACGATGGGAGCGTTGTCGCCCTTGCGGTTGCCGAGCTTCATGATGCGGGTATAACCGCCGTTGCGGTCCTGCCACATGCCCTGAGCAGCCTTGTCGAAGATCTCGGCAACGAGCTGCTTATCGCCGAGCTTGGCGATAGCCAGACGACGAGAGTGCAGGTCGCCCTTCTTGGCCCAGGTGATGATCGGATCGACGACCGAACGCAGCGCCTTAGCGCGGGTCTCGGTGGTCTTGATGCGGTCGTTCTCGAAGAGGGCCTTAGCAAGGCTCTTCTTCATGGCCTTGGTGTGGCTCGCATCGGTGCCGAGCTTCAGGCCCTTCTTAACGTTGTGACGCATGGTCTAGTTTCTCCTCAAATATGCGAAGCATTAAGCCTTCAGGCTCAGGCCCATGGACTCAAGCTTGTCCTTCACTTCCTCGATCGACTTAACACCGAAGTTACGGATGTTGAGCAGATCATTCTCCGAGAACTCAACGAGCTGACGGACCGAGTGAATGCTGGCGCGCTTAAGGCAGTTGTAGGAACGGACGGAAAGGTCCAGATCCTCGATCTGCTTGTCCAGCTCGGCGTTGTCGTTGGTGACCTCGGGAGCGAAGATCGAAGCCTCCTCCTCGACCTCGGGGGTCTCGGCAAGGTTCATAAAGGCGGCCATATGCTGGTTGATGATATTGGCAGCCTGGACCACGGCGTCGCGCGGGGCGATGGAACCGTTGGTCTCGATCTCGAGGACAAGGCGGTCGTAGTCGGTATGCTGGCCGACACGGCAAGCCTCAACGAGCTTGGCGCAACGGGACACCGGCGAGTACAGCGAGTCGACGTGGATCACACCGATGGGATCGTTGTCACGCTTGTTAGCCTCGCCAGAAACATAGCCGCGGCCATAGCCGACGCGCATGCTCATGGTGAGATGGCCACCCTCGGTGAGCGTAGCAATGTGCTGCTCGGGGTTGACCAGCTCAAACTCGGACGGAATAAAGAAGTCCGCACCGGTGACCTCGCAGGGGCCGTCAACCGAGATGGTTGCGGTCGCCTCGTCGGTCGTGCCGAGAGCCCTGAAGACAAGACCCTTGACATTCAGGACGATGTCGGTGACATCCTCGACCATGTTAGGGATGGTCATGAACTCGTGCTGCGCACCATCGATCTGAATAGCCTCGACGGCGGCACCCTCGAGCGAGGACAGAAGAACACGACGAAGGGAGTTACCCAGCGTATCGCCGTAACCACGCTCGAGCGGCTCGACGGAGACACGAGCAGACGTCTCGTTGATCTCTTCGACCTGAACCTGAGGCCTAATGAATTCTGACATGTATTACCTCCAGCCTCAGCAGCCCGGATGGACTACTTAGAGTAGAGCTCGACGATGAGCTGCTCGTTGATATCACCGCTGATCTGCTCACGCGTCGGCAGAGCGAGCACGTTACCAGACAGCTTCTCGATATCGACCTCGAGCCAGCCAGGGACCTCAAAGCGCTCGGAGGAAATCAGGGCCTCCTTGATGGGGAGGAGGTCACGGAACTTCTCGCCGACAGCGACGACGTCGCCGGCCTTGACGCGGTAGGACGGGATGTCCACGCGCTTGCCGTTCACGGTGAAGTGACCGTGACGGACGGACTGACGAGCCTCTTTGCGGGTGCGGGCGAAGCCAAGACGGAAGACGACGTTGTCGAGGCGAGACTCAAGAATGATCATGAGGTTCTCACCGGTGACGCCGTTCATCTTACGGGCCTTGTTGAAGTAGCCGTGGAACTGCTTCTCCAGAACGCCATAGATGAACTTGACCTTCTGCTTCTCGCGCAGCTGCATGCCGTACTCAGATTCCTTGCGACGGCGCTTGGGCTGACGGATAGATTCCTTCTTGCTGCTGTAACCGAGCTCAGCGGGATCGATCCCGAGCTGACGGCAGCGCTTAAGAACAGGAGTCCTGTCGATTGCCATATTGATACGATCCTTTCAGTTACACGCGGCGACGCTTCTTGGGGCGGCAGCCGTTGTGCGGAATGGGGGTCTTGTCCTGGATGCTCGAGACCTCGAGGCCAGCAGCCTGGAGGGAGCGGATGGCGGTCTCACGACCGGAGCCGGGGCCCTTGACGAAGACGGAAACCTTCTTCATACCGTGCTCCATGGCCTGCTTGGCAGCAGCCTCGGCAGCCATCTGGGCAGCGAACGGCGTGGACTTACGGGAGCCCTTGAAGCCCACCTGGCCAGCCGACTTCCAGGAAATGACGTTGCCCTGGGGATCGGTGATCGAAACGATCGTGTTGTTGAACGTAGAACGAATGTGAGCCTGGCCCACGGAAATGTTCTTACGGTCCGCGCGCTTCAGACGGGCAGCGCGAACGTTCTTCTTAGCAGTAGCCATCTATCTAGCGCTCCTTATTTCTTCTTCTTAGCACCGATCTGACGCTTCGGGCCCTTGCGGGTACGAGCGTTAGTGTGGGTGCGCTGGCCGCGGACCGGGAGGCCCTTGCGGTGACGAAGGCCGCGGTTGCAGCCGATGTCCATAAGGCGCTTGACGTTCTGGTTGCGCTCACGGCGGAGGTCGCCCTCAACCATGATCTGGTTCTTATCGATATAATCGCGGATGGCGTTAACCTCATCCTCGGTGAGGTCCTTAACGCGCGTATCCACGTTAACGTTGCACTCGACGCAAATCTTCGTCGCAGTGGTGCGGCCGATGCCGTAAATGTAGGTCAGACCGATCTCAACGCGCTTCTCACGCGGGAGGTCGACACCATTAATACGGGCCAACGTAGTCTCCTCTCTTAACCCTGACGCTGCTTATGACGGGGGTTCTCGCAAATGACGAGGACCTTGCCATGGCGCCTAATGATTTTGCACTTATCGCACATCTTCTTGACCGAAGGACGTACCTTCATCGTTCTTCCTTTCGGTAGCGCTCAAACTACTTCCCTACTATCTACTCGCCCAGCCGCAGGCGTTTAAAACTATGGCTGGTCTTCACACACAATCCGACCGTAGGTTGAGCTAAGCCTGCAGTCGGAAATGGAGTGCGTGTATGCGTGCCGCTATTTGTAGCGATAGGTGATGCGGCCGCGGGTCAGGTCGTACGGGGAAAGCTCCACGACAACCCTGTCACCGGGGAGAATACGGATGTAATTCATTCGGATCTTGCCAGAAATGTTGCACAGAACCGAATGACCGTTCTCGAGCTCGACCTTAAACATGGCATTGGGCAGCGGTTCCTTTACCGTACCCTCGAGCTCAATTGCGTCTTCCTTCTTCACAAGCAATCATCTTTCTCTAGAAAACGACAGCGATTGAGTATTCTACAACACGTATGCACGCATCGTAATAACTTCGTAATGGCTCCACAACTAAGTGGAACTTGTTACATTTGAAATGTAAAACAAAGCCGTTCCCTGATGCCCAAGATCGCCTTGAAATGAGAAGGCATAGACCTTGGGGTCATGCCTTCGAAATTGAAAGGCGAGGTTGGGCATCAGGGGGCGGCGACTTTTACATTTCTCCGCCTTGGAGCGAACACCAAGCACCTTGGGCATCCGTGGTGAGAATCACCGGACCGTCATTGGTAATGGCGACGGTGTTCTCGTAGTGCGCGGCGGGCAGGTGGTCGTTGGTCGTAACAATCCAACCGTCGGAGCCCGTGCTCACATGGTTGGAACCCATCGTAACCATCGGCTCGATGGCAATGACCATGCCGGCCTGGAGGCGAACGCCCCTCCCCTTCTTTCCATAGTTAGGAACGTTGGGGTCCTCGTGCATCACGCGGCCAATGCCATGGCCAACATAATCACGAAGCACGCCGTAACCGTGAGACTCGGCGAGGGACTGAACGGCATAACCGACGTCCCCGATATGGTTACCGGGAACAGCCTGCTCGATGGCAGCCTTAAGGCAATCGCGCGTGACCTCGCACAAAGCCTTGGCTTCGGGCGTGGGGGTGCCGACGAAAAACGTCCAAGCGTTATCGCCGACCCAACCGTCGACAACGGCTCCCGTATCGATGGAGATGATATCGCCATCGCGCAGGATCATGTCGGGGTTGGGAATACCGTGGACCACGGCATCGTTGATCGATGCGCAAATGGTCCCCGGGAACCCGCCGTAACCCTTAAAGGCCGGGGTGCCGCCATGCATGCGGATAATCTGCTCCGCGAGCTGATCGAGCTCAAAGGTGGAAACGCCAGGGCGCACCATGGCTCCAACGTGGCGGAGCGCCATCTTAGATAGCGCTCCTGCCTTCTTCATCTGCTCGATTTGCGTTGCAGACTTAATCTTGATCATAGACCGAGAGCCTCTTTGACATCCCCGTACACGGTCTCGCGAGCCTGGTCACCGTTGACCGACTTGAGCAAACCCTGGCCACGATAGTAGTCGACGAGCGGGCTCGTGGACTTCTCGTAGACGTCGAGACGGTTCTTGATGGTCTCGGGCTTGTCGTCGTCGCGCTGATACATCTCGCCGCCGCACTTGGGGCAGGTGGCATCGGCAGCCGTGCCGGTGTAACCGCAGGCGCGGCAGGTGCGACGCGAAGACAGACGGTCGATGATGACCTCGGGGGCCACATCGACTAGAAGGGCGCAGTCGATCTCGCGACCCATGGCGGAGAGCTCGGAATCGAGCGTCACAGCCTGGGCGGTGTTGCGCGGGAAGCCGTCGAGGATGAAGCCCTGCTGGGCGTCATCGGCGGCAAGGCGCTCCTTGACAAGGTCGATCACGAGCTGGTCGGGAACGAGCTCGCCAGCGTCCATGTACTTCTTAGCCTGAATACCAAGCTCGGTGCCACCCTTGACGGCAGCACGCAGCAGGTCGCCCGTGGAAATGTGAGCGACGCCAAACTCGGCGACGAGCTCCTGTGCGACGGTGCCCTTACCGGCACCCGGAGCTCCGAGCAATACGAGGTTCATGAGCAATCCTCCTCTAGCCTATTTAAAGAATCCATCGTAATCATACATCTTGATCTGGCCTTCGAGCTTATCGACCGTGTCGAGCACGACGCCGACCATGATGAGGATGGACGTGCCGCCAAATGCCTGGATCAGATGGTTACCCGTGAAGGAGAAAATGATCGAAGGCACGATGGCGATGAGCGCCAAAAAGACAGCGCTGGGAAGCGTGATCTTGTTGAGCGCGTTCTTGATGTAGGCCGCGGTAGCCCTACCCGGACGCACGCCCGGAATAAAGCCGCCCTGCTTCTTAAGGTTGTCGGCCGTGTCATCGGGGTTGAACACCATGGAGGTGTAGAAGTACGCGAAGAACACGATGAGGACAACGTTAAGCACCCAGTTGAGCCAACCGGTCGAAAGCGCAGAGGCAACTGCCTGAATCCAGCCGATGCCGGGGAAGAACACGGCAATCTGGGCCGGGAAGTACAGCAGCGCCGAAGCGAAGATGATCGGCACGACACCCGCGGTGTTGACCTTGATGGGCAGGTAGGTGGTCTGGCCACCCATCATGCGACGGCCCACGACGCGCTTGGCGTAGGAGACCGGAATGCGGCGCTGGCCGCGCTCAAGGAAAACAATCAGCGGGATAACCAGCAGGATGATGGCGCAGATGATCACCATGGTGATGATGCCACCGGCATTGCCCTCGGTGCTGGAGAAGATCGCCTGCGGCAGACCGGCCATGATGTTCGCAAAGATGATCAGCGACATGCCATTGCCGATACCGCGCTGGGTGATGAGCTCACCAATCCACATGATCAGCATGGCGCCCGCGGTGAGCGTGCCGACGACCATGAGGTCGAAGATGATCTCGGGAGCGCCGGCGCCATTAAAGCTAATGCCGAAGCTCTTAAAGAGGAAGAGGTAGCCCACGGAGTTGAGGATTGCCAGAGCCAGGGTGAGGTAACGCGAATACTGCGTAATCTTGGTCTGACCGACCTCGCCCTCGCGGGCAAGCTCATGCAGGGAAGGCACGACGGCCTGGAGCATCTGGAGGATGATCGAGCTGGTGATGTAAGGCATGATGCCCAGCGAAAACACCGACACATAGCTCAACGCGCCGCCAGAGAAAAGATTCAGGAGGGCCATAGCACCTGCGGCGACCGAATTGTTATCGGTCGAGAAAAGGCCCAGCATCCCCTGGAAGGGAATGCCGGGCACAGGAACGTGCGCACCAATGCGGTACACGACGAGCATAGCTATGGTAAAAAGAATCTTTTCACGCAATTCTTTGATGCGGAAAGCATTCTTAAGACCATTTAGCACGGCAGCTCGACCTTTCCGCCGGCGGCCTCGATCTTGGCCTGCGCAGAAGCGCTGACCTTGTCGACCTTGACCGTGAACTTCTTGGTGAGCTCACCATTGCCGAGCACCTTGACGGGCTCGAACTCGCTCTTGGTGATGCGAGCGGCCTTAAGAGCGGCACCGTCGATCACAGCGCCGTCCTCGAACTTGCGCTCGAGACGCTCAACGTTAACAGCGGTGTACTCGATACGACGGGGGTTACGGAAGCCCGGAAGCTTGGGCAGGCGCATAGCCAGCGGAGTCTGGCCACCCTCGAAGCCGGCACCCTTGGTGCCGCCAGAGCGGGAACCCTGGCCCTTCTGACCGCGGCCAGAAGTGGTGCCGTGACCCGAAGAATTGCCACGGCCGACGCGCTTGCGGTTCTTGGTGGAACCGGGCGCGGGAGTAAGATCGTGAAGCTGCATTTGCTACTCCTCTACAATCTCGACAAGGTGCTTGACCTTGAAGATCATGCCGCGGACGGACTCGTTGTCAGCAATCTCGCGAACCTCGCGGATCCTGTGGAGACCGAGGGCACGGACAGTACGGACCTGGTCCTGCTTGCAACCGTTGGTGCTGCGGACCTGCTTGATCTTGATGGTGTCAGCCATGCTTAGTTCTCCTTACCGACGAACATCTCGGAGACCGTCAGGCCACGGCGAGCCGCGACGTCCTCAGGGCTGGAGAGCTCCTTGAGGCCCTCGACGGCAGCCTTGATGATGTTGAGGCCGTTGTCGGTACCGAGGGACTTGGACAGGACGTTCTTGATGCCAGCAAGCTCGAAGAGGGGACGCACAGCGCCGCCGGCGATAACGCCGGTACCCTCGACAGCGGGCTTGATGATGATGCGACCGGCACCAAAGTGGCCGAGAACCTCGTGCGGGATGGTGCCCTGCTCGGTCACCGGCACGTGGAACATGTTCTTCTTGGCATCGAGAGACGCCTTGGAGATGGCCATGGGCACCTCAGCGGACTTGCCCATGCCAACGCCGACGTTGCCCTTGCCGTCGCCAACGACGACGAGAGCGACGAGGCTCATGCGACGACCACCCTTGACGGTCTTCGACACGCGGTTGATGTAAACGACGCGCTCCTCGAACTCGGAGGCCTCGCGCTGCTGCTTCTGATTACGAGCCATGTGCTACATACCTCCTAGAACTCGAGACCGGCGGCACGAGCACCGTCGGCGAGGGCCTTGACGCGGCCATGGTAGATACGGCCACCACGATCGAAAGCGACCTTGGTGATGCCGGCCTCGATGGCACGCTTGCCAACGAGCTGACCGACCTTCTCCGCAGCCTCCTTGTTCGAGGTGTGGGTGCCCTTGAACTCGGCCTCGAGGGTCGAGGCGGAGACGAGCGTCAGGCTGGAGCCCTTGCTGTCGTCGATGATCTGGGCATAGATGTTGGCGTTGGTACGGGTCACGCGAAGACGCGGACGCTCGGCGGTACCCGAGACCTTGCCGCGAACACGACGCTGACGACGCTTGAGGCCTTCCAGCTTCGCCTTATGCTTGTTCATACGTAAACTCCTAAAAAGGTTGATCTTGCCAGCACCTAACGGGGTGCTGGTCTTATGCGAGTAAGTCGGTTACGACTACTTGGCGGCCTTACCCAGCTTGCGGCGGATGTGCTCGCCAACATAGTGGATACCCTTGCCCTTGTAAGGCTCGGGAGGACGATGGCCGCGAATCTCAGCGGCGATCTGACCGACCTGCTGCTTGTTGATACCCTTGACGTTCACGTGGGTGTTGTCGGGAACCTCGAAGGTGATGCCCTCGGGAGCCTCGACGATCACGGGGTGCGAGAAGCCCAAGGAGAACTCGAGGTTCTTGCCCTTCTGCTGCACGCGGTAACCGACGCCGGCGAGCTCGAGCTTCTTCTCGAAGCCCTCGGAAACGCCAACAACCATGTTGTGGATGAGGGCGCGGGTGAGGCCGTGGCGGGCACGGGTCTCACGCTCGTCGTCGGGACGGGAAACGGTGAGGACGTTGTCCTCGACGTTGATAGCGAGCTTCTCAAAGACATCGAGCTCGAGCTGGCCCTTGGGGCCCTTGACGACAACGTTGTTGCCGTTGACTGCCACTTCGACTCCGGCGGGAATCTGGACAGGCTTATTACCGATACGAGACACGGTGATCTCCTTTCCTTCTACCTACCGACCGAATTACCAGACGTAAGCGATGATCTCGCCGCCGACGTTGTGCTTGCGAGCATCGCGGTCGGTCATAACGCCATGGCTGGTGGAAATAATGGCGGTACCAAGGCCACCGCGGACGCGGGGCATGTCGGCAACGCCGGTGTACTTACGCAGGCCCGGCTTGGAAATGCGGCGGATGCCGTTGATGACCTTAGCCTTCTTGGGACCATACTTAAGCGTGATGTGCAGAGTCTTCTGGGGAACGGTGTCCTCGACATCGTAGCCCTCGATGTAGCCCTCCTCGTGCAAAACACGAGCGATCTCGACGAGCTTCTTGCTGCTCGGCATGGAGACCGTGGCCTTGTTCACAGAGTTAGCGTTACGGATGCGCGTAAGCATATCTGCGATCGGGTCTGTAAGGTTCATACAGATTCTCCTTCGTTCTTGATGAACACGTGCTCTTGGTTCTTCGCCGCCCTTAACGGCAAAGCCTATTTAGCGCGTTTTCCCTGTTCCAAACTGATGCTTGAAACGCTGGTAGTGACTTACCAGCTGGCCTTCTTAACGCCGGGAAGCTCGCCCTTGAGTGCAAGCTCACGGAAGCAGACACGGCACAGGCCGAACTTGCGGTACACAGAGTGCGGACGGCCGCAGCGCTGGCAGCGCGTGTACTCACGAGTAGAGAACTTCTGCTTGCGATTGCACTTGACGATCATCGATGTCTTAGCCACTTATATCCTCCTCACATAGAGTATTGTTCGCCCCAAGCGCCGCCCCCTTGTGGGAACGGCGCTTTTAGGGCAGGTGAACCTATTTCTTGAACGGGAAACCGAAGGCGTCCAGAAGGGCCTTGGCCTCCTCATCGGTGTTGGCGGTGGTCACGAAAGTGATGTCCATACCACGCTGGTGATCGACGGAGTCGAAGTCGATCTCGGGGAAGATGAGCTGCTCGGTGACGCCCATGGAGAAGTTACCACGGCCGTCGAAGCTCTTGGCGGAGATGCCGCGGAAGTCGCGGATACGGGGGATCGCGACGGAGGTCAGACGATCGAAGAACTCCCACATACGGTCGCCACGCAGGGTAACCTTGCAGCCGATCGGCATACCAGCGCGCAGGCGGAAGGTAGCGATGGACTTGCGGGCACGGGTGATCATCGGCTGCTGGCCGGTGATGGCGCGCAGGTCGCGCACGGCACCGTCGATGGCCTTGGAATCGGTAGCGGCCTCGCCGACACCCATGTTCACGACGATCTTCTCAAACTTGGGGATCATCATGACGTTCTCGTACTGGAACTTGTCCTGAAGCTGCTGCTTGACCTCGTTGTTGTACTTGGTCTTCAGACGCGGCACATACTTCTCTTCTGCCATTGTTCACTCCTTCTTGGGGTTTTAAGCACGGGGCGTGGCCACGGTGGGTTGTCCTCGTGCCTCCTGACTGCATCCGCGCCGCTCATGGCATTTCGCGGTTTGGACTCGGCGCAGCAGGAGCCGACAAAACAATCGGTACTATACGCGCATTGGGTGCGTATTTCCAGAAAAACCTCGTCTGCCTGCACAACTCCACAACTCCCCCGCACAAATGGATCCCAAAAAGCTGTTGCGGTGAAATAGTTCC
>CABUUJ010000021.1 GCA_902494715.1 uncultured Collinsella sp. | reverse complement strand
CGCCCGAGCTCGATTTTCGCATCGATCGCTCGACCGATGAGGCCGAGCGCATCACGCGTGCGCTGGAAAACGTTCCCGCCACGCTTGCGATCGAAAAGGACGAGGACGGCTATCCGATAGCGGATGCCGCCCAGGAGGCAGCTTTAGATGACTAATTCCGCCGACCTCGCCTCGTGCGAGTCTGCAGATATTCAGCGACGCATCCTCGAGCTCATCGAGGGTGCGTCCTCCATTGCGATTTCGGGACATACTTCTCCCGATGGCGATGCCTTGGGCTCCGTGCTGGGTCTGGGCCTTTCGCTTATGAAGGTGTTCCCCGACAAGGACATTGCCCTGCTGCTGGCAGACGATGACCCGGTTCCGCGTATCTACCGCTTTATGGAAGGCTCCGATCGCCTGGTGCCGGCATCTGCGTACACTGGCAATCCGGACCTGTTCATCTCGGTGGACGTGCCGGTCGTCGAGCGCCTGAATAACTCCGCCGAGGTGCTTCGCCGCTCAACGCATGTGGTGTGCTTCGATCACCATCCGGCGCGCGAGGAGTTTGCCGAGCTCAGCCTGAGGCGCGTTGAAGCTGCAGCCTGCGCTATGATCATCGACCGTTTCTTGGACAATTGCGGCATTGTCGCACGTGATGGCGTTGCGACCTGCCTGCTGTGTGGCTTGGTTACCGATACCGGCCGTTTCCAGTACCAGAATGCCGATGCTGCCGCCTTCCATGCGGCCTCGCGTCTTGTTGCCCACGGTGCCGATCCGGCGCGTGTTGCGCTCGAGGTATATCAGAGCATGCGCGTTGAGTTTTTGCACCTCAAGTCCATTGTTATGGGCCGCATTAAGACGGTCGCGCATGGGCGCGTGGCGTATAGCTATGCCTACCAGAGCGACCTTGAGGCCTGCGGCGTCACCTCGGACGAGTGCGACGGCCTGGTCGATGTGGTGCGTTCGGTGATGGGCGTCGAGATCTGCATGTTCTTAAAGGGCATTGAGGGCGATACCAAGGTGCGTGGCAACCTGCGCTCCAAGGGCGACCTCGATGTGTCCGAGATTGCTGCCAACTTTGGCGGTGGCGGGCATCATGCCGCCGCCGGCTTTTCCAACAACGGAACAATTCGCGAGACGCTCGCCGTGGCACTTCCCATGCTGGCCGAGCTGGTGGGGGAGGATCCCGCTTCGGTGACCGTTGAGCTCTAACTTATTGGATGGTACATGGCTCGTCGAACGCCTTCTCAATTGAATATGCTGCTCGCCGTCGATAAGCCGGTGGGCTGCACGTCCCACGATGTGGTCTCGCAATGCCGACGCGCCCTCCATGAGCGGCGCGTCGGCCATGCCGGCACGCTCGACCCCATGGCATCCGGCGTCATGGTGGTGGGCGTGGGCCAGGCTACTCGTCTGCTGGGCATGCTAACCCTCGATACCAAAAGCTACGTCGCCGACATCTCGTTTGGCGCCGAGACCAATACCGATGACGCGGAGGGCGAGGCCGTTCGCACGGTGGCTGTTGCCAACGAGCTCCACGATCCTGCCTATGCTCGTGAGCGCTTGGCCGCCATGCTGGGCCCGCAGATGCAGGTGCCGCCGGCGTTTTCTGCTATCTCGGTCAATGGCGTTCGCGCCTACAAGTCTGCTCGCGAGGGCAATGCGGTGGACCTACCTCCGCGCCCCGTCGAGGTCTATGCCGCCGACCTGATCGCCGTGGGCGGCGAAGGTGATACGTGTGTGTGGACCGTGGCGTTCTCGGTGAGCAAGGGCACCTATATCCGTGCGCTCGCTCGCGACCTGGGCCGCGCTTGCGATAGCGCCGCGCATATTTCCGCGCTGCGCCGCACGGCTTCCGGTGTTGTTTCCATTGGCGCTTGTCATGCGGTCGAGGAGCTTTCTCCCGAGTCCGCGGCTGGCTTTGCCCTGGATCCCATTGCGGCCCTGGGCGCCACACGTGTTGACTTGCCGGGCAATCTTGCCGACGATCTGCTCTGCGGCCGACGCATTCCCGTTGAGCGTGCGCTTGCCGATTTCGATTCCTCGAAGGCGCCGTTTGCGTTGGTGCTCGATGGGGGACTCAAGGCGCTCGCCCGCATTGAGGGCGGCCGCTTTGTCATGGAGCACGTGTTTCCGCAGGCAATCGGCGGTGTTCGATGATGTTGTCCGCTCGCGAGCTCGCGCGTGTCTTTTTCGCGGGCGAGTCGGACGAGGCTCGCATCGTTGCTGCCGATACGTTTGATGAGTGTGAGCACTTGGGTGCCGCTTCAATCGCCATTGGCGTGTTCGACGGCGTTCACCGTGGACACCAGGAACTCATCGAAGCGCTTGTCCGTGATGCCCGTGCCCATGGCTGTAAGGCGGTCGTGGTTACCTTCGATCCCGACCCGGACGTTGTGGTGAGCCCTTCGCCCGCTCAAAAATTGATGACGACGGCCGACCGTCTGCATGCCTTGGCTCAAACCGGGGTCGATGCGGTGGTGGCCGTTCCCTTTACGCCTGAGGTTGCGGCGCTTGACCATGTTGATTTTCTCTCGCTGGTGTCGCGTCTGGTCGACATTCGATCGATTCGCGTTGGCAGTGACTTTAGGCTGGGTCGTGGCGGTGCTTCTGGTGTTGCCGAGATGCAGGCGTGGGGAGCCGAGCGCGGCGTTGATGTCTATGGCCACGAGCTGCTTTGCGAGGGCGGTGAGGCCATTTGCGCCACCCGCATTCGTCATGAGCTGGGACAGGGCCATGTGGAGCTTGCTGCTGGGTTACTCGGCCGTCCGTATATGGTGCGTGGCGGTGTTATTCGCGGCCGTCACGAGGGTTCTGGCATGGGCTTTCCCACGGCAAACTTGCAGGTTCCCGACGGCATTCAGGTGCCAGCCGATGGCGTGTATGAGGGTCTGGTGCTGGTCGATGACACCGCGTGGCCCGCTGCTGTGAACGTCGGCCTGCCGCCAACGTATGCTGACGATGCGGCATCTGCGCATCTCGAGGCTAATTTAATTGGTTATACGGGCGACCTGTACGGCGCTTCCGTTTCGCTGGCGTTTACGCGCTGGCTGCGTCCCTCGCGTGTGTTCGATTCGCTGGATGAGTTGATCGCGACCGTCGAGGGTAATATCGAGGATATTCGTCACAACTTGGGCGATCAGGGGGTGAGCATCCGTGATTAGCGATGAGGAAAAAGACCAGGTACGCGCTGCGTCTGACCTGGTTGCCATCGTGCAGGAAACGGTCGAGCTCAAGCCTCGCGGCCATGAGTTTTGGGGATGCTGCCCCTTCCATGGCGAGAAGACGCCGTCCTTCCACATTATCCCCGCCACGCAGGTGTGGCATTGCTTTGGTTGCGGCGAGGGTGGCGACGTTTTCACGTATATCATGAAGCGCGAGAACCTGAGCTTTCCCGAGTCAATCCGTTACTTGGCCGATCGCGCGGGTATTGAGCTGCATGACACCGGAGATCGCCGCGAGCGCGGCACCAAGCGTGCCCGCATCTACGATCTGTGCGCCGAGACCGCCCAGTTCTACCACACCATGCTCATGCGCGGTAAGGACGGCCGTCCGCGCGAGTACTTTGCCAGCCGCGGCATGGGCGGCGACGTCTGCCGCCGCTACTGCCTGGGCTTTGCACCGGGCCGTAACGCGCTGGTGTCGCACCTGTCCCAGGCGGGTTTTACCCCGCAGGAGATGATCGACGCCAACGTTGCCGTGAGTCGCGGGCGCGGGCAGCTTGCCGACCGCTTTTACGACCGCGTGATGTTCCCCATCTTTGACGAGCAGGGTCACAACATTGCCTTTGGCGGTCGCATTATGGGCGACGGCCAGCCTAAGTATCTCAACACCGCCGAGACGAGCGTGTTTCATAAAAAGCGAAACCTCTATGGCTTTAACTGGGCCAAGGAGTTTATCGTCGCGCAGGATACCGCCATCGTGGTGGAGGGCTATACCGACTGCATCGCCTGCTGGGAGGCAGGGATCAAAAACGTCGTCGCCACGCTGGGCACGGCACTGACGGAACATCACGTTAAGACACTCACTCGTTTTGCCAAGCGCATTGTATATATGTTCGATGGCGACGCCGCTGGTCAAAAGGCTGCCCGTCGCGCGATTCAGTTTATCGAGCAGGATTCGATGGACCTGCGCTGCGTAGTGCTGCCCGACGGCAACGACCCCATGGAGTTCATTACGGCGCATGGCGGCCAGGAGCTTCAGACGCGCATTGACGCGGCCGAACCCCTCATGGACTTTGTCTACCGTTCGCTGCAGGAGTCGAGCGACATTACCACACCGGGCGGTCGTGCCAAAGCGCTTGAGGACGCGCTGACGCTCATCTACCCGCTTCGTGACAGTTATATGATCGACACGTACTTTATCCAGATTGCCGATCTGCTGGGTTTGGACCTGGAGACCGTGCGCGCGAGTTCGGGCCGTGTGTTTCGCGATGTCGCCAAGCGTGAGGATGCGGAGCGCCGCCGTGAGCAGAGCTACGAGCGTCAACGCGCGCAAGCTGAGCGCGCGGGCAGCGCGGGCGGTCGGGTGTCTGGTTCGCAGGGGACGTCTCGCGGTGCCTGGGCCGCGGGTGCGACGCCAGCGGTGTCCGCACCGGTCGAGGAGGACCCGTACGACTACGTTCCGCTTGATGCCTATGGTGCCGCGCCGGTGGAGGTCGACGAGGATTTGCCGCCAATTGATGTGCCAGCGGGGATGGAAAGCGCTGCGCCCGTTGCCGATAGTTCAAGCGCGGCGGCAGCTCCGTCGATGCCGATTGTTTTGACCGATCTGGAACGGAAATCCCTGGCGGGGGAGCGCGAGCTGCTGACGATGCTCACCAGCTACCCCGATCTGTTCCGCACGTATGCCGATCGCATTTGTTCTATTGAGTGGGTCGACCCGCGTCACGAGTCCATTGCGTGGGCCGTGTTGGCGACGCCGCCGGGAACCGATCCTGTGGCATGCATGGATGCGGCGCGCGCGGTGTGTCCTGAGGCGGCGTCGCTCGTCAGCGCCGGGCGCATCTCGGCAACGAGTAAGCACCCGACCGAGACGAACATCGTCTTTATGCTCGATACGCTCGAGCTCTACACCATCAAACGTCGCATGCGAGCCGCGCAGGCCAAGTTGCGTCAGGACCGTTCACTCGACGATGAGGCCCGTCGCGTGCTGACGATGCAGGCGGTGCAAGATTCACAGCGCCAGCGCGAGCTCCAAAAGTCGATCGGTGGCGTGGCCGACCCGTTCCGTTTGATCGGTTTGGAGACCGCAGGTGCCGATCAGGCCTAGATGTTGTGGTCAACCAGCGTATTCTCGCCTATATCCTGTCTTTATTTTGGGTATAGAGGTCTACGTGTGTGCTAAAGTATTGAGTCCTGTGGACTACGAAGGGAGAATCTGTGCCAAAAAAGACTGAGAGCACGGGTACTGGGCTGGAATCCTACGTTGCAAAGCTCATGGGCAACGGCTCAAACAGGACTTCGGTAACCGAGGACGAGATTCAGGTCGCCCTGAAGGATATCGATGTCTCTGATGAGCAGCTCAACGCGGTGTATTCCGCGCTGCGCAACAGCGGCATCCAGATTATCTCCGCGAGCGGAAACGACGACGCCCCGATGGGCGTCGACGATGACGATAACGATACCGACGATTTCGATGATGACGAGCACGATTCCGGCTCGCTTGACGATCACGAGCTTAAGATGGCCCGCCAGGCCGATGCCGAGATGGGCTCTTCCAAGAGCAAGAAGAAGCGCACCGTGCGCACGTCCCGTTCGCGTTCGCGCGTGCGCGGCATCGATGCCTCCACGGTGATGCTGACCGGCGACCCGGTTCGTATGTACCTCAAGGAGATCGGTAAGGTCGACCTGCTGACCGCATCTGAAGAGGTCGATCTGGCCATGAAGATCGAGGCCGGTCTCGAGGCTACCGAGAAGCTCGAGGCTGCCGATGCTGGTGAGCTCGAACTCACGCGTGCCGAGATGCGTCGTCTTACGCGCATTGAGAACGTGGGCCTCGAAGCCAAGCAGGCGCTCATCAGCGCAAACCTGCGTCTGGTCGTCTCCATCGCCAAGCGCTATGTCGGCCGCGGCATGCTGTTCCTGGACCTGATCCAGGAGGGCAACCTCGGTCTGATTCGCGCCGTCGAGAAGTTCGACTACCAGAAGGGCTTTAAGTTCTCCACGTATGCCACGTGGTGGATCCGTCAGGCCATCACGCGCGCTATCGCCGACCAGGCCCGTACCATCCGTATTCCCGTGCACATGGTCGAGACCATCAACAAGCTCGTCCGCGTGCAGCGCCAGCTCCTTCAGGACCTGGGTCGCGACCCGACCCCCGAGGAGATCGGTGCCGAGATGGACATGAGTGCCGACCGCGTCCGCGAGATCCAGAAGATTTCGCAGGAGCCCGTTTCGCTCGAGACCCCCATCGGCGAGGAAGAGGATTCCCAACTGGGCGACTTTATCGAGGACTCCCAGGCTATCGTTCCGCCCGATGCGGCCAGCTTCTCCATGCTGCAGGAGCAGCTCACCCAGGTGCTCGACTCGCTTGCCGATCGTGAGCGCAAGGTTATCGAGCTGCGCTTTGGCCTTGTCGACGGACATCCCCGTACGCTCGAGGAAGTCGGCCGCGAGTTTGGCGTCACGCGCGAGCGCATCCGCCAGATCGAGTCCAAGACCCTGGCCAAGCTCCGTCATCCCAGCCGCAGCAGCAAGCTGAAGGACTATATCGAAAGCTAGTCAAGCAAGAGGCGCCCTCAAGCACATCCGCTTGGGGGCGCTTTCACGTAGTCATTGGGGTCGTTCTTGAATGACTGGTCGTTTAAGAACGTCCCCAATGACTGGGTCGGAAAATTTCTTAAAAAAGTTCTTGCCCTGAGCTGATTCGTCCGTATAATAAACTTCGTTGCTTGAGAGCACGAACCTATTCCTCGGTAGCTCAATGGTAGAGCACGCGGCTGTTAACCGCGCTGTTGTAGGTTCGAGTCCTACCCGGGGAGCCAGAATTTTCCAGCCCTTTCCGTTGGGCTTTAAATTCCTCGGTAGCTCAATGGTAGAGCACGCGGCTGTTAACCGCGCTGTTGTAGGTTCGAGTCCTACCCGGGGAGCCAGGTTGTAAAACCCGTCGCTTATGCGGCGGGTTTTTTCATGCCGCGATCGCCGTTCGCGAACGTTACCATATCAACATTTCGTGTCGAGGATGTAATCCCGAGGCCCGCCACCTCAACATGCCGCGGTCGTTGTAGAATATTGCAATGATTGCTCCCACGACATGGTGCCGCGAGCACCAAGAAAAGGAGATTCTTGTGTCTGAGACCATTAACGGCAGCCTGAGCGTCTCGAACGACGTTATTGCCGATATTGCCGGTTATGCCGCGATGACGTGCTATGGCGTTGTCGGTATGGCTGAGCAGCTCCAGGGCGCCGAGAGCGTGCGCCTGCTTGCCGGTCAGCGCCTCCGCAAGGGCGTGCTTGTCTCCGCCGACGAGAACGGCCTTACGGTCGATCTTCACGTCGTGCTCGAGAACGGCGTCAACATGAAGTCCGTCTGCCACAATCTTTCGAGCTCCGTTGCCTTCACTCTGCAGGAGATCGCCCAGATCGATCCCGCCAGCCTTAAGATCGGCATCCATATCGACGCGCTCAAGAGCCGTCTGAACTAGCATCCGAAAACGGAGATTCAAATACCCATGATTGCAAAGACCATTCGCACCTGTTTTCCGATCGCTGCGGCTGCCGTTTCCGACAAGGCCGAGGAGATCAACAAGCTCAACGTCTTCCCCGTACCCGATGGCGATACCGGCACCAACATGTCGCTCACGCTCGCCTCGGTGACCAAGGAGCTCTCTGCCCTTCCTGCCGACGCCGACATGGAGGCCATCGCCGGTGCCATCACCCACGGCTCTCTCATGGGCGCTCGCGGTAACTCCGGCGTTATTACCTCGCAGATTCTTCGCGGCGTGGCCGAGGGCCTTGTCTCTGCCGACGAGCCTATTACGTCCGCCAACATTGCCTTCGCCTTCCGTCGTGCCGTCAAGGTCGCCTTCCAGGCTGTCCGCAAGCCCATCGAGGGCACGATCCTCACGGTCCTGCGCGATGTCTCGACCAAGGCCGATGAGTGCGAGAAGAAGAAGTTCTCGGCCGAGGATGCGCTCGATGCTATCGTCGTCGAGGCGTACCAGTCCGTCGCCCGCACGCCCGACTTGCTGCCCGTCCTCAAAGAGAACGGCGTGGTCGACTCAGGCGCCTTCGGCTTTGCCATCTTCCTGGAGAACTTTGTTGCCGCCGCTCTTGGTCGCAGCACCGTTGTCGAGGATTTCTCCGCTACGTTTGACTCCGCCGGCTCTGCCCGCGATGCCGCTCTTGGCCGCGTTGAGATCGAGGCTAACGACGACTGGGAGGGCTCGGAGTTCCGCTACTGCAACGAGTTTCTCTTTAAGGCCGACGCCCCGTTTGACGAGGACGAATGCCTTAAGTTCCTAGGCTCCATGGGCGACTGTGAGCTGCTCGTGGGCGCCTATCCCGACTACAAGATCCATGTGCACTCCAATACCCCCAACCTGGTGCTCGAGCACATGCTGCAGCTCGGTCAGATCTATGAGGTCTTTATCCACAACATGGAGATGGAGGCCCACGACCGTACCGCTAAGATCCACGAGGATCAGGAAAAGGCCGCCGAGCCCGCCAAGGCGCTGGGCTTTGTCGCCGTTGCCGCCGGTTCCGGCGAGGCCGACATCCTCAAGTCCCTTGGCGTCGACGTGGTCGTCTCCGGTGGCCAGACTATGAATCCCTCGACCGCCGACCTGCTGGGCGCGGTGGACCAGGTCAACGCGACCTCGGTCATCATCTTGCCCAACAACGGCAACATCCGCATGGCTGCCGAGGCTGCCGCTTCTGCCTGCACCGACAAGAAGGTCGCCGTCGTTCCCACCAAGACCGTCCCGCAGGCCTTCTCCGCGCTGTTCGCGGTCCTGCCCGATTCCGAGCTCGAGGACGCCGTCGCCGCCATGGTCGACGCCATCAGCGAGGTTCGCGATGGCGAGGTCACCCGCGCCGTGCGCGACTCCAGCGCATCTGATGGCTCGCCGATTCACTCCGGTGACGTCATGGGTATCATCGCCGGCTCCATCGACGTGGTCGGCTCCGACGTGAAACAGGTCACGCTCGACTGCATCAACCGCATGCAGGAGGAAGAGGAGGGCGACGCGCTGACGATTCTGGCCGGCGAGGAGCTGTCCGATGAGGCCTTCCAGGAGATCGTCGACGCCATCGAGGAAGCTCAGCCCGACTTGGAGATTGACGCCCATCGTGGCGAGCAGCCGCTCTATCCCGTGATCTTCTCGATCGAGTAGGCATCTGCCCATGTCCGAGCTCTGCTCCGTGCCGCGCGTCTCGGAGCGCTTTGCCCAGAGCAATGCGCTCGACGAGGATATCGCGCGACTCAAATATGTTTCGGGTAAACGTGAGGAGGCCCTTCGCCGTCTGGGAATTAGGACGGTGGGGGACCTCCTTCTCCATATCCCTCATCGATACCTCGACTTTACCCGTTCGTGGTCCATCGAGATGGCGCCCATCGGTACCGTGTGCACCATCATCGCCACGGTCGACCGCATCGTCCAAAAGCAGCCGCGTCCGCGCATGCAGGTGACCGAGGTATCGCTGGTGGACGAGACGGGCGTGTTGCAGGTCGCCTTTTTCCGCCAGCCCTGGATTGCCCAGCAGCTTAAACAGGGCGACCGCCTGGCCGTGATGGGCAAGGTCGAGTTTGCCTACGGTTTTAAGCAGATGGCCTCGCCGCACTTTGAAAAGCTCGATGACGGGCGTGCTGCGGGCACCATCCTGCCGGTCCATTACGTGAGCGATGGCGTGAGCCAGGCGTGGATGCGCCGCATCGTAAGCGGCGCGCTCGAGGTCGTCGGCAATCCGTTCGATCCGATTCCCGCGCCGCTGCGCGCAAAGCGGAAGCTCATGAGCAATGCCCGCGCGTTGCGTTCGATCCACTTTCCCTCGAGCATGGCTGAGCGCGACATCGCACGCCGGCGTCTTGCCTACGAGGAGTGCCTCTACCTGCAGCTGGCGCTGCGTCTGCGCAACGACGGCGGCCTGGTCGATGTGGTGCCCTATGCCCACACTGCGGGCGAGCATCTGGGCGCGCTTAAACAGGCCCTTCCGTTTTCGCTGAGCGACGAGCAGGAGGCCGCATTCCAAGACATCCTGCATGACATGTGCGATGGCGGGCGCGTGATGAACCGCCTGCTGCTGGGCGATGTCGGTACCGGTAAGACCGCCGTTGCCGCCTGCGCGCTGGCTGTGGCTGCCGATAGCGGTACGCAGGCCTGCGTTATGGCGCCCACGGGCGTTCTGGCGCGCCAATATGCCGATAAGACCGGCCCTCTGCTCTCGCAGGCCGGCATGTCCTGGGCGCTCCTGACGGGTGCCACGCCGGCGGCCGAGCGCGAGCGGATCCATGCCCAGCTGGAATCGGGCGAGCTTGATGTGCTCTTCGGCACCCACGCGGTCCTTTCGGATGACGTTACGTTCAAGCATCTGTCGCTCGTGGTCATCGATGAACAGCACCGCTTTGGCGTCGGCCAACGTAACGCCCTGCGCGCCAAGGGCCCGGGTGCCGATCTTCTCGTTATGACGGCAACGCCCATCCCGCGTACGCTGGCGCTTTCGGTCTACGGCGATCTGGACACGAGTATCATCCGCCATCGACCCGTCCCTGGCGCTGGCGTGACGACACGCGTGCTCACCGAGTCGAGCCGCGACCTCGCCTATGGCGCCATCCGCGAGGCGCATGAAAAGGGCCAGCAGGCCTACGTGATTTGCCCGCTCGTGGAGCCGAATGACTCGGCCGATGAACTGGAAGACGTGCCCGGTATTGCCCGCGACGATGAGGGCCGCGTAACCGTCCCCGTGCCGCTGTACGATACGGCAACCGAGCTCGACCGCCTGCGCCTGGCGTTGCCGGGACTTACCATCGAGCGCCTTCACGGTCGCATGCCGGCGGGGGAGAAGGACTGCGTGATCGATGCCTTCAAGCGCGGCGAGATCGACGTGCTCGTATCGACCACGGTGGTCGAGGTGGGTGTCGACGTGCCCAACGCCACCGTCATGGTCATCGAGAACGGTGAGCGCTTTGGCTTGGCGGCCCTGCACCAGCTGCGCGGTCGCGTGGGCCGCGGCAGCGTGTCGGGCACGTGCCTGGTCATGACGCACTCCAAGGGCAACGGCGGCGCGTCGGCAGCACAAGATCGCCTGCAATCGCTCGAAAAAACCTCGGATGGTTTTACGCTTGCCCAGATGGACCTGCGTTTGCGCCACGAGGGCGAAATCCTGGGGTACCGCCAGCATGGCGGTGTGACCCTGCGCTTTGTGGACCTGGACGCCGATGAGGAGCTGATCGAATGGGCCCATTTGGACGCGGTCGAGCTCTTGCGGTATGCTTGCAACCTTGATTCTGTGGCTACGCGTCCCTTGCGCGACGCGGTCGCCATGCGTTATCGACATATCTTTAAGGAGGTCAGCGGAGGATGAGAATCATCGGCGGCGAATGGCGCGGTCGTAAGATCGAGGAGCCCCGTGGTCGCGATGTCACCCGCCCCACGACTGATCGCGTGCGCGAGTCGTGCGCATCTATGGTCATGTCGGCATTCGACTTCGATCTGGACGAGGTCCGCGTGCTGGACGCCTTTGGCGGCTCCGGTGCCTTAGGGTTAGAGATGCTCTCTCGTGGGGCCCGCTCGCTCACGACGTTTGAGATCGATCGCAACGCCGCGCGGCTCATTACCAAGAATATCGAGTCGCTCTGCCGTGACCGTGCTCGTTGGCGCGTGGTCACGGGCGACATGCTGGCGAGTGCCTCGCGCGGTCGTGTACCGGGCGGCCCCTTTGATCTGGTCCTGCTCGACCCGCCCTATGCTTTTGGTGCCGAGCCGGTCGAGGAACTGCTGCAGAACCTGGCTCAGCAAGGTCTGCTTGCGTCTGGCGCTTACGCCTTGTTTGAGCATGCCGCCGCCGATGCGGGCGCGCATCCGGCAGGCTTTGAGACTGTACGTGAGAAGCGCTACGGCATTTCCTCGGTCGACCTGCTTCGTTGGGTCGGCGATGACGATGGTGAGGGCGATAGCGCCGGCACCGATGCTGACAACAACGATACCGCGACGTTTCAGGAGGACGCCCATGAATGACACCATCAACCGCGTGATCGTCCCGGGCACCTTCGATCCCATCACGTTTGGCCATATCGATGTGATCCGCCGCGCCCGCCGCATCTTTCCCAGCGTGATCGTCGCTGTTGCCGAGTCGCAGGGTAAAAACGGTGTGGGCACCACGTTTACGCTCGATGAGCGCGTGGCGCTGGCCCGCGAGGCGCTCGGTGATATCGACGGCGTTGAGGTCCTGCCCTTTACCGGCCTCTTGGTCGACTTCGCTCGTGAGCAGGGGGCGGGGGCCGTGGTCAAGGGCCTGCGCGCCATGACCGACTTTGAGTACGAGCTGCAGCAGGCCGACCTCAACTATCGCTTGGATAACGAGCTGGAGTCCATCTTTGTCATGAGCGCGCCGCAGTACGGCTATATCTCGAGCTCGGTGGTTCGCCAGATTGCCTCGCTCGGCAGCGACGTCTCTAATTTTGTTCCGTCCAATGTGGTCAAGGCGCTCAAACATCGCTTTTCGTGACGTTTTTTAATGGCTGGTGGCATGTGGTAAACTAACACGATGATATGTTACCTATGAAAGGAGACCGGATGCCGGGCGAGAATTTTCCTGGCGACAGGATCGTGAGTCTTGTCGACGAGCTCGAGGGGCTCATCGAAGAGGCTAAGACGCCGTTCGGCAAGAACGCCCAGATGAAGGTTATCGACGCCGACGTCTTCTTTAACATCCTCGACGAGATTCGCATGAGCTATCCCGAGGAATGGCAGAAGTCCCGCCGTATCCTCAAGGAGCGCGAGGAGCTTATGGCTTCCGCCGCCGCTCAGGCCGATTCCATCATCGCCGATGCTCAGCAGCAGGCCCTCACCATTGCCGGTGAGCAGGAGATCGTCCGCTTAGCGCAGCAGCAGGCCGACGATATCCGCGACCGCGCCCAGCAGTATGAGCGTGAGACGCGCTATGCTGCCGAGGATTACGCCGAGCAGGTCTTTACGCACCTCGAGGAGAACCTCAAGAGCCTGACCGGCACCGTCACCCGTTGTCGCCAGCAGCTCAACGAGGGTGCCGCCCAGCAGAATGGTCAGTGGTAATGGCTGAGTTCCCGAGCGTTACCGTCGATCTTTCCGAGCAGCTCGAGTTTCCCGGAGACTCGTATCCGCTGACCGGTAAGGTCGATGTCGCCACCTATACGGTGGGCGAGAAGGATTATCAGCTGCAGGACGGAATTGACTACGACGTGGTCTTTACCAATGCCGGCACCGGTGTTCTGCTTACGGGCATGGTCCGCGCGCACGCAACTGGTGAGTGCGACCGTTGCTTGGAGCCCGCTTCGTTTGATATTGCCGGTGAGATTGAGGAATTCTATCTCTTTAACGAGCCCGAGGACCCCGAGGCCTACGAGGACGGCTACGAGCTGCTGGGCGAGGATCGCATCGTCGATCTGGGTGAGCCCATCAACGACGCGGTCGTCATGGACACGCCGTTCGTTGTCCTGTGCAAGCCCGATTGCCGCGGCCTGTGCCCCACCTGCGGCACCAATCTCAACGTCGAGCAATGCGATTGCGCCGCTCAAGCAGAGGCCGAATGGGCCGCTGCCACGGAAAATCCATTTGCAGCATTGAAGAATCTCAAACTTGACGAGTAAAACTGTGGTAGTATCGCTACTTGCGCGTAATCGCCACACTGGATAGTTCATAAGGAAGGTCACTATGCCCGTACCTAAACAAAAGCAGGGTCGTATCCGCACTCACACCCGCCGTTCCGCCAACATGAAGATTTCGGCTGCGGCTCAGTCCACGTGCCCCCGTTGCGGTGCTGTCAAGCTCCCGCACCACGTGTGCCCCAGCTGCGGTTTCTACAAGGACCGCGAGGTTATCGTTACCGAGTAACTGTATACTCTGGATGCGATGCCGTTCCAACTGGAACCACAATGGCCGGCTCAATGAGTCGGCCATTTTTGTATAAGGAGCATGTATATGAGTAACGTTCGCGTTTGTGTAGACGTTGTGGGCGGAGACGAGAAGCCTCAGGTTGTCCTCGACGGTATCGAGGCGGCGCTTGCGGCGGATCCCGATATCGAGGTCTTGGCAGCTGGCCCCGCCGAAATCGTCAATCCCTTTGCTGCTTCCCACGCACGTGTTGAGGCCCTTGAGGCACCCGACGTTATCGCCATGGATGACGATCCCATTCGCGCCGTGATGACCAAACGCAAGTCTTCGATCGTGCTGTCGTGCCGCGCCATCAAGAAGGGAAATGCGGACGCGTTCTTCTCCGCCGGCTCCACCGGCGCCATGACCGCCGCGGCTACTGCCTACGTGACGCCGTTTAGATATATGGCCGAAGGTAAGAAGCAGCCGGTGCGTCCCTGTCTGACCAATGCGCTGCCCAATCGTGCCGGCGGTCTGACGGTGCTGTGCGATATGGGCGCCAACCCCGATGTCGAGGTCGATGACATGGTGCGTTTTGCCCAGATGGGTAGCGCCTATGCCCGCGTCGTCCTGGGCATCGAGCATCCCCGCGTGGGCCTGCTTGGTAACGGCACCGAGGACGAGAAGGGCTCCAACTTTACCAAGGCCTGCTTCCCGGCCATGAAAGCCGCCGTTCCCGGCTTTGTTGGTAACTGTGAGGGAACGGACATCACCTCCGGTAACTTCGATGTCGTCGTTGCCGATGGCATGTCGGGCAATATTGCGCTCAAAGCCACCGAGGGCGCTGCCAAGTTTTTGCTGCAGGAACTCAAGGGTGCCTTTATGTCTTCGCTCGGCACCAAGATCGCCGCGCTGCTCATTAAAAAGCAAATGCGCGAGATAAAGGCCAAGCTTTCGGGCGACGCCAAGGGCGGCGCGATTCTTTTGGGCCTGCGTGGCGTGGTCCTGATCGGCCATGGCGCCACCTCGGTCGAGGCTGTTAAAAACGGTACGCTCGCGGCGGCCGAAGCCGTGCGCGCGGGGCTGGTCGAGAACGTCGCCAACTCCATGGACGGTATCGTTTTATAACAGCGGCGTTATGCGCTTCGGGGCGTGCGTCGTGGGGTAGAATCAGAACCGTGTCTTGGTACCGCCCGGGCGGTACCATTCTTTTGGTATTCATGCACTATGAGAGGAAGCGCTATGGATCGCTCCGAAATCTTCGACAAGATCGCCGAGGTCGCTGCTGACGTTCTGGGCGTCGATGTTGCCGAAATTAGCGATGAGACCACCTTTGACGACCTCGATGCCAACTCGCTCGAGCGCCTGCAGCTGGTTACGGCTATCGAGGACGAGTTCAACCTCGAGATCGATGACGAGACCCTGCTCTCGCTCAACTCTGTCGCCGACGCCGTCGACGCTATCGAAAACGCCAGGGAGGCCTAGGTCTTGGCTTTGTCTGAACGACTTACGCGCGCCCAGGAAATCCTGGGCCATGAGTTCAATAATAAGGTGCTGCTGCGCGCGGCCCTTACGCATCCCTCGGCAGTCGAGGGCCAGCCGGTTTCTGCCAGCTATGAGCGCCTTGAGTTCTTGGGCGATTCCATTTTGGGCGCTGTGGTCGCACGCTCCCTGTTTGAGTCCTATCCTGAGTTTGACGAGGGCAAGCTCACGCGCCTGAAGGTGTCGCTTGTCTCGGGCGCTACGCTGTCCGAGGTTTCTCACGAGCTGGGCATCGACGACATCATCATCTTTGGTGCCTCCGAGACCGGTACCGGTGCGCGCGGCCTGCATTCGGCCCTCGAGAACGTCTATGAGTCGCTCGTGGGCGCGCTGTACTTGGATGCTGGCTGGGACGTTGCGGCGGAGTTCATTCACCGTACGCTTAAGCCACATTTGGCTTCTGAGCGTGCCGAGCATCCTGCGAACCCCAAGTCGTTTTTGCAGGAGTGCGTGCAAGCCGACGGTCACGAGCCCCCGGCGTACAAGCTCGTTGGCTCCGAGGGCCCGGCGCATGCGCCCACCTTTACCGCCGTGGTTTTGATCGATGGTATTCGTCAGGGTCGCGGCTCCGGCTCCTCAAAGAAAGAAGCCGAGGGAGCCGCCGCGCTCGAAGCGCTCGACCGCATGGGTTACACCACCAACGGCGTGATTCTGAACAAGAAGCACGTGTAAGCGAGGAACCGTGTATCTCAAGTCCCTCACGCTCAAAGGGTTCAAGTCGTTTGCCGACCGCGCCCATATGACGTTTGAGCCGGGCCTGACCGTCATCGTCGGTCCCAACGGCTCGGGAAAATCGAACATCTCTGACTCGATTCTGTGGGTCCTGGGCGAGCAGAGCGCCAAGCAGCTGCGCGGCCAGGCCATGGAGGACGTCATCTTCTCGGGCTCGTCAGCGCGCAAGCCGGTGGGTGTCGCTGAGGTTACGCTGGTGCTCGATAACTCGGACCATATGCTGCCCGTCGACTTTGACGAGGTCGCTATCACCCGTCGTATGTATCGCTCGGGCGAAAGCGAGTACCTCATCAACTCGAGCCCGTGCCGCCTGATGGACATTCAGGACATCCTGCACGATTCGGGCCTGGGCAAGGATACGCATTCCATCATCAGCCAGGGCAAGCTCGACGCCATTTTGCAGAGCCGCCCCGAGGAGCGCCGCGCCCTGATCGAGGAGGCTGCCGGCATCTCCAAGCACAAGCGCCGCAAGGAGCGTGCGCTCAAAAAGATTAAATCGATGGACGAGCACCTGACCCGTGCCCGCGACATCAATAAGGAGATCGCCCGTCAGCTGCGGCCGCTGGAGCGTCAGGTCGATCGCGCGCGCAAGTACAAAGAGCTGTCCTCGCGCGCGAACGAGCTTACGCAGATGCTGGCCGTCGACGAGCTCCGTTCGCTGCAGTCGCAGTGGAACGACCTGGAGAGCCGCTCCAAGGAGGGCGCTGCCGAGCTTGAGCTTGCGCAGTACCGCCTGGGCGAAAAGGAGCGCGAGCTCGAGAAGCTCCAGGTCATGCTCGAGGAAAAGGGCCTTTTTGTGGGCGACCTGGGCGAGCAGCGCCGCCATATGCAAGACGTGGTCGGCCGCATTAACTCCGATATGCGCCTGCTCGAGGAAAAAGGCCACAACATGGTGTCGCGCCTGTCCGACATGCGCGGGCAGATTTCGAGCTCCGAACATCAGCGTCGTCGCGTGGTCGAGGAGCTCGAGGATGCGCGTGCCCAGCTTGAGGAAGTTACCGGTGCGCACATGCAGGCCCAGGACGACGTTGACGCCGCCGGTCCTGCCGCCGCCCAGCTCCACGAGCGTCGCGTTGCGCTCGACAATCAGATTTCGCAGCTCACGCGCGAGCAGCGCGATGTGCAGCGTGCGGCCGATAACGCCGCGCTCGAGCTCGCCAAGGTGAAGGACTCGCTGAGCAACGCCGAGGTCGAGGACAACATGTACGCCTCGCGCCTGGAGCAGATTGACGAGCAGCTCGAGGAGGTCACGGCCTCACTCGAGAGCCGTCGCGACCGCGCTGAGGAGCTTGAAGGCGCTCTTGAGGAAGCGCGCCAGGCCCAGGCCGATGCGCGTGAGGCCACCGAGGTCGCCCGTGCAGCCCTGAAGGACTTGCGTAATCGTGAGAGTGAGGCGCGCAACAAGCTGTCCGAGGTGCGCTCGGAGCTTGCCAGCCAAAAGAAACTCGATGCCCGCATGGCCGACAGCTCGCCGCTCGTGAGCCGTCTGGTGGGTACGCTGGGCGATGATGTTTCGGGCCGCCTGGGTGACGTGCTCGAAGCCCCGCGCGAGCTTGAGGGCCTGGTTGAGCAATTGCTCGCCGGCGATATCGATGCGCTGCTGTTTGATGACGCCGCCACGCTTGAGCGTGCCGGTCGTGCGGCTCTGGACCAAAAGAAGGCCTCGGGCGAGGCACTTCTGGTGGCGCGCGGCGTGAGCGGCTCTACCGCCGCTGAGGGCGCTGCCGGTACCCGCCTGGTTGATCGTCTGTCCGTGCGCGCAGGCTACGGACCCGTCGTCGAGGCGCTGCTCGGCGGCTATTACGTAGTGGACGATCTTTCTGCCGCGCTTTCGGCGCCGGTCGTTGACGGCGTGACTTACGTGACCCCCGATGGCGCCCGCGTCGCCTGCGGCGGCCTGGTGCGTGTGGGCCTCGATGCCGGCGAGGCGTCGGGTGCTCTGGAGCGTAAGCGTCGCATTCGCGAGCTGGAGGGGCTTGAGCCCGATTTGGCCGCTGTGTTTGAGCATGTGTCGGATCAGGTCGTCGAGGCCAATGCGGCCGTTGAGGAAGCGCGTGCCGCTGAGGGCGATGCCGCCGGTGAGATTGCCCGCCTTGAGGGCGAGCGCCGCTCCCTGTTGTCCGAGATCGGCCGTCTGGAGCAAAGCGCCAACAATGCCGAGGTCGAGCGCGTGCGTATCTCCAAGCGCCGTGAGCAGGCTGCCGAGGCCGTTCGCGCCGCGCGCCCGCGCGTGGACGAGCTCACCCGTTCGCGTGACGAGGCCCGTGCGCAGGCAAGCGATCTGGGCTTGCAGATTGCCGAGGCCAACGACGAACTCGACCGCGTTCGCCGTGACGATTCCGAGGCTGCCGGCAAGCTCGCCGACGCCAAGGTTCGCCTAGCCCAGACGAGTGAACGCCTGCGTTCGCTGAAGGGCCGCGTGCCCGACCTGGAGCATCGTTTTGAGGGCATCGACCGTCGTATCCGCGGAACACGCCAGGCCTCGCGCTCGCTCGAGCTGCTGCGCCTGCGCGTCGATCCCATGCACGAACGCTATTCTGCCCTGTTGGAACGCGCGTCGGATTGGGCAGCGCGCCTGCGTGACCAGGCCTCTCTGGAGGAGGCGGACTCCGCTTCGCTCAAGAAGACCATCGAGGATGCCAAGGCAGAGGTTGCCCGCGCTAAGGAGCGAGTCGATACCGCCTCTGCCACGCAAAACGAGTTCAAGGTCGCACGCGGCAAGCTCGAGGTGCAGGTGGAGGCGGCCATCAAGGCCATCACCGCCGATGGCACCACGGTACTCGAGGAAGCGCTCATGCTTCCCGCGCCCACCGACCGCGACGCCGCCGAGCGCGAGCTCAACCAGCTTGTGCGCCAGATCAACAACCTTGGTCCCGTTAACCAAGTTGCCATGGAGGAGTACGAGCAGCTCAAGCGCCGCGCCGACTACATCGAGGAGCAGCTGGCCGATCTGGAGAGCGCGCGCAAGGCGCTCACCAAGATCACGGTGGCCATTGATCGCAAGATGCGGAAGGCCTTCCTGGTGACGTTTGAGAAGGTCGACGCGAACTTCCGCGAGATCTTCGCCATGCTGTTCCCGGGTGGACAGGCGCATCTGGAGATGACCGACCCCGAGCACCCGGCTGATACGGGTATCGAGGTCGTGGCGCAGCCGCGCGGCAAGCGCATCACCAAGATGATGCTCATGTCGGGTGGCGAGAAGAGCCTGACGGCGCTCGCCCTGCTCTTTGCCGTGTACCGCACGCGTACGGTGCCGTTCTATGTGCTGGACGAGGTCGAGGCGGCGCTCGACGACGCCAACTTGTCCAAGCTCATCGGCGCCCTTGATGTACTGCGTTCCGATACGCAGCTCTTGGTCATCTCGCATCAGCGCCGTACTATGGAGGACGCTGACGTCCTCTATGGCGTCTCGATGCAAGCCGACGGCGTCAGTCGCGTCGTCTCGCAAAAACTCGATCGCGAAACCGGAAAGGTCGTGAATGCATAATGGGATTCTTTGACGCACTCTCGCGCGGACTTGAGCGCAGCCGCGAGGCCCTCAACGAGGTCTTTTACTTTGGCGGCGAGGTCGACGAGGATTTTTGGGAGGACTTGGAGGACACCCTCGTTATGGGTGACATGGGTGCCGAGGTCGCCATTCAGGTCTCCGATGACCTACGCGATGCCGCGGCCAAGAAGAACCTCAAGACCGCTCCGCAGCTTCGCCGTGCCCTGGCCGAGCAGCTCGAGCAGCACTTTGTGCCCATCGAGCGCGATCCGTTTTCCGATACGCCGAGCTGCGTGCTGTTTGTGGGCATTAACGGTGCCGGCAAGACCACGACGGTCGGTAAGATCGCGAGCGCCATGGCCGCCCGCGGCAAGAACGTGGTGATCGGTTCGGCCGACACCTTCCGCGCCGCCGCCATCGAGCAGCTCGATGTGTGGGGGCAGCGTGCCGGCGTACCGGTTATCAAGCGCGACCGCGGCTCCGACCCGGCAAGTGTTTGCTACGACGTGCTCGACGAGGCCGACAAGCGCGGCAGCGACCTGGTGCTTATCGATACCGCCGGCCGTCTGCACACGAGCCCTGAGCTCATGCGCGAGCTTGCCAAGGTGGTCAATGTGACCCGTAAGCGCGCCGCCAATATGGCCGCCGGTCCCATGCCGGTTTCGGTCGTGCTTGTGATCGACGCCGCGACGGGCCAAAACGGTCTGAACCAGGCGCTCGAGTTTAACGAGGCGCTGGGCCTGGACGGTATTATCATGACTAAGCTCGACGGCACGGCTAAGGGCGGTATCGCCATGGCCGTGGCCGAGAAACTCAAGCTCCCGATCCTGCGCGTGGGCGTGGGCGAGCAGGTCGATGATCTGCAGGAGTTCAATGCCAAAGATTTCTGCCGCGCCCTGGTGGGCGAGTCCAATTAAGGAGTGACTAGTGTTTGATTCCCTGAGCGATCGCCTCAACGACACATTTGACCGCCTGCGCGGCAAGGGCAAGCTGACCGAGGCCGATATTACTTCGGCCATGCGCGATATTCGCATGGCGCTGCTCGAGGCCGACGTCAACTTTAAGGTCGTCAAGGAGTTCGTCGCCAAGACCAAGGAGCGCTGCATGACCGCCGAGGTCATGGAGTCGCTGTCGCCGGCGCAAAACGTCGTCAAGATCGTGCTCGACGAGCTCACCGAGATGCTTGGCTCAACCGAGAGCAAGCTCGTCTTTAGCAACCGCATTCCCAATGTCATCATGCTTGTGGGTCTGCAGGGCTCCGGTAAGACCACGGCTGCAGTAAAGCTGGCCTACCTGCTCAAGAAGCAGGGCCGCTCGCCGTTGCTCGCCGCGTGCGACGTCTACCGTCCCGCTGCTGCCGACCAGCTGGCCACGCTCGGTGGCGAGATCGGCGTACCGGTCTTCCGCGGCGACGGTGCGCACCCGGTCGATATCGCCAAGGGCGCCATCCAGGAGGCCGTCGACCACCTGCGCGACGTGGTCATCGTCGATACCGCCGGACGTCTTCAGATCGATGAGCAGATGATGCAGGAGGCCGTGGACATCAAGAAGGCCGTCAAGCCCGATCAGGTGCTGATGGTCGTCGATGCCATGACCGGTCAGGATATCGTCAACGTCGTCTCGACCTTCGCCGAGCGCACCGACTTTGACGGCGTGATTATCTCTAAGCTCGACGGCGACGCCCGTGGCGGCGGCGCGCTTTCCGTGCGCCAGGTGACCGGCAAGCCCATCAAGTTTGTGAGCATGGGCGAGAAGCCCGATTCGCTGGAGCCGTTCTACCCCGATCGTATGGCCAAGCGCATTCTGGGTATGGGCGACGTTGTCGGCATTATCGAGAAGGCCCAGGAGGCGGCCGACGCCGAGCAGCTCGAGGCCGCCGAGCGCATGCTGCGCGAGGGCTTTACCATGAACGACATGCTCGACCAGATGAAGGCCGTCAAGAAGATGGGCGGCATGAAGGGCATTCTGGGCATGCTCCCCGGTGGCCAGCGTGCGCTTAACCAGATGGGTGGTAACCTGGACGAAGGTATCTTCGATAAGAACGAGGCCATCATCATGTCGATGACCAAGGAGGAGCGCCTTCGCCCCTCCATCATCAACGGCCAGCGCCGTGCCCGCATTGCCAAGGGCGCCGGCGTGACCCCCACCGAGGTCAATAGCCTTATGAAGCAGTGGGGCGAGATGAATAAGATGATGGGCCGCATGCGCACGATGGCCAATCAGGCGCAGGCCGGCGGCAAGAAGGGCAAGAAGGGTAAGAAGGGCAAAAAGATGCGCATGCCCAATATTCCCGGTCTGGATGCCATGGGGCTGGGCGGCATGGGCGGCCTGGGAACGGGCGGCCCCAAGTCCGATATGGACCTGCTGCGCCAGATGGAAGCGCAGATGCGCAACAAGAAGTAACGACTAGTTGAGTCGTGTATGGCGAAGGCCGCCTGGATGGTATTCCAGGCGGCCTTCGCCGTTTGTCCGCTGGTTGTCGCACGCGTGGAAGCGCGTTCTCGACGAGGTGCTTGCCGCTAGTGGCATCCGCAGCCTTCGTGCCCGTCATGGTCGTGGTGACCGTGGCAGCCGCAGGACTCGCCATGCTCGTGGATGTGCTCGTGATCATGTCCATGGCAGTCGCAGGTGGCCTCGCCGTTCTGTGCGAGCGTGCCGGCAATGAGGGCCTCGACGCAGGCATCGCAGCTGCCCTGGGCGCCCGCATAGACCGTGATGCCGGCTTGGGCAAGCGCGTTGATAGCGCCGCCGCCGATACCGCCGCAAATGAGCGTGTCAACGCCACCGTTGGCAAGCAGGCCCGCCAAGGCGCCATGGCCGGTGCCGCCGGTGCCTACGACCTGCTCGTTGAGCACCTTGCCATCCTGGATGTCGTAGATCTTGAACTGCTCGCTGCGGCCAAAGTGCATAAAGATGTTGCCGTTGTCGTACGTCGTTGCCACCCTCATGGTGCCGACCTCCTTTGCTGGCCATGCGGCCGTCGTCGTGGCGATGGGGGAGTACGCGATATTGCCGCCCTCGATGACGAGCGCTCGTCCGTTGACCAGCGCGTTTGCCACCTTGCGATGCGCGCGACTGCTGATTGCCGCCACCGTGGCGCGGGCGATGCCCATGTGCAGGGCGACGGCCTCCTGATTGAGGCCCTCCAGATCGCACAGGCGCAGCACCTCAAGCTCGTCGACGGTCATGTCGATGGCATCACCGCTGGCCAGGCCATCGGGGGTAAAGCCGCGGTATTCGGGGATGATCCCGACGCGGCGCAGTTTTTCGCGTCTTCCTGCCATGCACACTCCTTATCTGACATATGTCAACAATAGGATAACGCGTTAGTCGTTGGGCGCAAGGCATTTCTGTCATATGTCAGAAAAAGGCTAAGATGCCTCGTTGCCGCATGCGGAGCCGCGCTGCCGTGCATTGCGTGTGCCGGACTAAGTGTCCAATTCGACACTCGTGCGCCTGGGCTACAATAAATCTCGCTTATAGGCGACTGACAGGAGGGTCAATGAGCAAAGCTGATCAGCAGTTTGTAACCATGTGCCGCGATATCTTGGACCATGGCACCACCACCGAGGGCCAAAAGGTCCGTCCGGTGTGGGAGGACGGCACCCCTGCCTATACCATTAAAAACTTTGGTGTCACGGCGCGCTATGATCTGCGCGAGGAGTTCCCCGCGCTCACCCTGCGTCGTACAGCGCTTAAGTCTGCCATGGACGAGATTCTGTGGATCTATCAAAAGAAGTCCAATAACGTGCATGATCTCAACAGCCATATCTGGGATGAGTGGGCCGATGAGACCGGTTCCATCGGTAAAGCCTACGGCTATCAGATTGGTCAGAAGAGCCATTACGCCGAGGGCGACTTCGACCAGATGGACCGTGTGCTGTACGACCTTAAGCACACGCCGTATAGTCGTCGCATTATGACCAATACGTACGTGTTTAGCGATCTGTCCGAGATGCACCTTTATCCGTGCGCCTATAGCGTGACCTATAACGTGACGCAGCGTCCTCAGGACGACAAGCCGACGCTCAACATGATTCTCAACCAGCGCAGCCAGGACATTTTGGCCGCGAACAACTGGAACGTGTGCCAGTACGCCATTTTGCTGATGATGGTCGCGCAGTCGGTCGATATGATTCCCGGTGAGCTGCTGCACGTGATCGCCGACGCCCATATCTATGATCGTCATGTCGATATCGTCCGCGAGCTTATCGAGCGTCCGCAGTTTGCGGCACCCAAGGTAACGCTCAACCCCGATGTGCATGACTTCTATGCGTTTACGACCGATGACCTGATCGTCGAGGGCTACGAGCACGGCCCGCAGGTCAAGAACATTCCCATTGCGGTGTAGGTGGTGCTCATGACGTGTAAGCTATCTGCTATCGTCGCCGTGTGTGACGATTGGGGCATTGGGTGCGAGGGCGACATGGTGGTGTCCAATCGCGCCGATATGCGCCATTTTGTGGCCTGCACCAAGGGCTGCCCGGTTATCATGGGACGCAAGACGCTGCTGAGTTTTCCCGGCGGGCGTCCTCTCAAGAACCGCCGCAATATCGTGCTTACGCGCGATATGGGCTTTACCCACGAGGGCGTCGACGTGGTGCATAGCGTTGACGAAGCGCTCTCTGCGGTTGCCGATGAGCTCGTTGCCTGGGTGATCGGTGGCGGCGATGTCTATCGGCAGTTTTTGCCGTACTGCGTGGAGGCCGAGGTCACTCATAACCACTGCGTCCATCCCGTGGACACGTACTTTCCCGACTTGGACGTCGATCCCGCGTGGGAGATTGCGCAGCGTAGCGGGGTCGCGACGATTGCCGCCGGTGAGGGTGACGAGGGCGTCAATTATGAGTTCGTGACGTATCGTCGCATCGAGGCGTAAATCGTCTGGCGTGAACGGTATCATCGGGTTGATTGAATGCATGGGGCGGCGCTTAGCGTCGCCTCGTTTGGTATAGATGTGCTGTAAAGAAGGGTGCGGGCTGGCTGCTATGACTGATGCCGTTGAGGTTCTGCGAATTGATTCGCTCGAGGACGAGCGGCTCGATGCCTACGTGCGACTGACCGAGCGTGAGCTTCGCTGCGTGCTGGAGCCGCAAAAGGGCATCTTTATTGCGGAGAGCGCCAAGGTCATCGAGCGTGCCGTGCGCGCCGGATATGAGCCGGTGAGCTTTCTTCTGGGCGAGCGCTGGCTCGACCAGATGATGCCGCTGTTTGACCAGCTTGTCGTGCGCGAGGGAGCGGGTCCGGTTCCCGTGTTCGTGGCCTCCATGGAGCTCATGGAGCAGTTGACGGGCTTTAACGTGACGCGCGGCGCGCTGGCGGCGTTCCGTCGCCCGCGTCAGATTCCGGTTGATGAGTTCTTGGGCGGCGTCGTCGAGGCGGCGGGGGATCGTCCGGTGCGCGTGTGCGTGCTTGAGGGTATTGTTGATCACACCAATGTTGGCGCGATTTTCCGCTCGGCTGCCGCATTGAACGTTGACGGTATTTTGGTCAGCCCGACGTGCTGCGACCCGCTGTACCGTCGCTCGGCCCGCGTGAGCATGGGCACCGTGTTTCAGGTGCCGTGGACGCGCATTGGCAGCGAGGCTCGTGTGTGGCCGCATGATGGTCTGAGCGCGTTGCACGATGCCGGTTTTTCGTGTGCCGCTATGGCGTTGACGGACGACTCTGTTTCGCTTGATGATCCTGTACTGCAGAAGATTGATCGCTTGGCGATTTTTATGGGCACCGAGGGTGCCGGCTTGCTCGCCAAGACCATTGCCGGCTGTGACCACGCGGTGCGCATTCCGATGGCGCACGGGGTCGATTCGCTCAACGTGGCCGCGGCGAGTGCCGTCGCCTTTTGGCAGCTGTGCCCGCATGTGAGCAATGAGTATCACTACCAGCCGGGTTTGTATCACTAGGCAGATATTTCGCACCTGGCTCTGATTCGGGGTGTTTCGGTCGACGCCAGTCGGTGCTAAGCTGACATTGGCTTTGGTCTTAAATTGCCGTTTTGTTGTTTAACATACGTTGGCGGGGAGGGCGTGTGGCTAAGAAATCTACGGCTATCGATGTAACGCAGGGTGTCATTTGGCAACAGCTGCTGTCGCTGTGCGTCCCCATCTTCTTTAGTTCGTTTTTTCAGCAGGCCTACACGCTTATCGGTACGTATATCGTTGGCCAGTTTGGCGGCAAGCTCGCGCTGGGCGGCATTCAGGCCACGATGGTCCTCACCGAGCTCTGCATTGGCTTTTGCGTTGGCGTCGGCGCCGGCTGCGCGGTCATTACCGGTCAGTATTTTGGCCAGCACGATGATGAGCGACTGAGTCGTTCGGTCCATACGGCCATGACGCTTGCGCTGGTGGGCGGTATCGTTTTCTCGATTCTTGGCATAGTGTTCGTTGAGCCCATGCTGGTGCTTATGAACACGCCGCATGAACTATTGGCCGAGGGCGTGGCCTATGCCCGTTGCTATTTTGCCGCCATGGTTGCGGCGCTGCTGCTCAATATGGGAACGGCATTGCTGCGCGCCGTGGGCGACACGCGCGGGCCTGCTGTGATCATCGCTTCCGGCTGCCTTGTTAATGCGGTTTTGGATATCATCTTCGTTGCCGTGCTTCATATGGAGGCTCTGGGCTGTGGCATCGCGGTGGCGCTGACCATTTGCTCCAACGCCACGATGATCGTGATTCGTATGATGCACGCACCGGGTGCGTGGCGGCTTTCACTGTCCAAACTCGGCATTGATCCTGGCATTTGTAAGAGCATGATCTCGTGTGGTCTGCCGCTTGGCTTTCAGTCTGCTGCGTATTCGATTTCCAACGTTTTGATTCAGGTGTCGGTCAACTCGTTTGGTGCCGATGTCACCACGGCTTGGGGTCTTTCGGGCCGCCTGGATGGCATTGTCTGGATGGTTACCGAGGCGCTTGGCGTGTCGATCACCACGTTCTCGGCACAGAACTTTGGCGCGCGCAACTACGAGCGCATGCGCAAGGGCTACCATACGTCGCTCGTGCTGTCGTTTATGCTCATTGGTGGCCTGTCTGCCGTGCTGCTGGTATTCTCGGGTCCGCTGTCTCGTCTGTTTGTCGACGATGCTTCGATCTCGGCGTACACCACGACCATCCTCCATTTCATTGCGCCGTTCTATGCGATTTTTTCGATTATCGAGAACGCGTCGGGTTCCATCCGCGGCGCCGGCGTGAGCTTGCAGCCCATGCTGCTCACGATTTTTGGCACCGTCGTGCTCAGGGTGATCTGGGTGTTTGCGATTATGCCGTTCGATCCGTCGCTTGAGCACCTGCTGCTGGTCTACCCCGTAACCTGGCTCATCACCGCCATAATGTTCACCATCTACCACCACAGCGGCAACTGGCTAGGTCGCGCCACCGCCTAGTCATTGGGGACGTCCGCAATGGCTAGTATTCGATGCCTTGGCGGGCTAGGAGGCCTTCGTCGAAGTAGTGTTTGACGGGGCGCATTTCGGTTACTAGGTCGGCAAGGTCGGTGAGGGGCAGCAAACCGCGGCCGGTGAGCACGAGCTCCGTGGTTGTTGGTTTCATCGCGATCAACGCTTCGACATCTTCGCGCGTCACAAAGCCCCGTCGCATGGCTTCTCCCAGCTCATCCAAGATCAGCACGTCGACCTGGCTAATCTGCTCGCGCGCCAGCTCCATGATCTGTGCGGCACAGGCTTCGGGTGTGTCGCGGTCGGCTTGTACGATGCGTAGCCCCAATCGAGGTGCTGCATCGTGTTCGGCGCAGTGCAGCTTCTTGGCAAACTGAAGCATGAGCACGTTAAGTCCATAGCCCGTGGCGCGCAGCGCGAGCCCCAGCGCAGCCGTCGTCTTGCCCTTGCCGTCGCCCGTATAGATTTGAACCTTGCCGACTTCCAGTGATGCCATCTCTGTCCTTTCGTGCCCGGCGTCGGTTTATCGCCGTCCGGGTTGGGTATTCTAGAAAGCATTATCAACCCCAGTAGATGGAGTTCAAGCAGATGGAGATGGATGACAACAAACGTAGACGGAATATGATCCTCTACGTGCTCATCGCCTTCGTCGTCTACCTCGTGCTCTCGACCGTTCTGTTCCCCAACATCGGTCACACGCAGCAGATTACGAAGACCGATTACTCGACGTTTGTCAAAGCGCTCGATAAGAAGAGTGTCGACAAGGTCGAGTACAACACGGACGATTACTCGATTTATTACACCAAGAAGGGCGAGGACGAGAACATCGCCTATAAGACGACCGGTGTGCCGAACGATGCGGGCTTTACCGATCGCGTGCTTGAGTCTGGCGCTTCGCTGGAGTCGGTCGTTCCCGATAAAAACTCGGGTTTGATGACCTACTACCTGCTTACGCTCATCCTTCCCATGGCGATTTTCTTCCTGATCGGCTGGTGGCTCAACCGCCGCATGAAGAAGGCCATGGGTGATGACGGTCCTTCGATGAACTTTGGCGGCGGTGGCTTTGGCGGCGGCGGACTGGGTAAGTCCGGCGCGCGCGTGATCGCCTCCAAGGACGTGGGCGTGACCTTTAAGGACGTCGCCGGCCAGGAAGAGGCCAAGGAGTCTCTCAAGGAGGTCGTCGACTTTCTGGAGAAGCCGCAGCGCTATGAGGAGATCGGCGCCAAGTTGCCGCGCGGTGCTCTCCTTGTTGGCCCTCCGGGTACCGGTAAGACCCTGCTTGCCAAGGCTGTTGCCGGCGAGGCGGGCGTTCCGTTCTTTAGCATTTCGGGCTCTGAGTTCGTTGAGATGTTTGTCGGTCGCGGCGCTGCTAAGGTTCGTGACCTGTTTAAGCAGGCCAAGGAAAAGGCGCCGTGTATCGTCTTTATCGATGAGATCGATACCATCGGCAAGAAGCGTGATGGCGGCGGTTTTAGTGGCAACGACGAGCGCGAGCAGACCCTCAACCAACTGCTGACCGAGATGGACGGCTTCGATAACCACAAGGGCATTGTCGTTCTCGCTGCAACCAACCGCCCCGACAGCCTTGACCCGGCCTTGCTGCGTCCCGGTCGTTTTGACCGCCGTATCCCCGTCGAGTTGCCCGATCTGACCGGCCGTAAGAACATCCTCGAGCTCCACGCCAAGAGTGTGAAGACCGAGCCGTCGATCGATCTGACCGCGATTGCCCGCGCCACGCCCGGTGCCTCCGGCGCCGACCTGGCCAATATCATCAACGAGGGCGCCCTGCGAGCCGTCCGTGAGGGTCGCAAGCGTGCCACGCAGGACGATTTTGAGGAGTCGGTTGAGGTCGTCATCGCCGGTCAGCAGCGTAAGTCCACGGTGCTGTCCGACCACGAGAAGCAGGTTGTTTCTTACCACGAGATCGGCCATGCCATCGTTGCCGCCCGCCAGAAGGGCTCTGCACCGGTCACGAAGATCACCATCGTGCCGCGCACGAGCGGTGCTCTTGGCTATACCATGCAGGTCGAGGAGGACGAGCGCTTCCTGACGACGCGCCAGGAGGTCTTGGACAAGCTCGCCGTCTACTGCGGCGGCCGTGCGGCCGAGGAGCTCATCTTTGGCGAGATGACGACCGGTGCCGCCAACGATATCGAGCAGGCCACTAAGCTCGCCCGCAACATGGTGACGCGCTTTGGTATGTCCGACGAGTTTGGCATGATGGCGCTCGGTACCGTGCAGAATGCGTATCTCAATCAGGACACGTCGCTCACCTGCGCCCCTGGTACGGCCGAGCGCGTGGATGCGATTGTCGCTAAGCTGATCGAGGACGCGCACGATCGCGCCCTGCAGATCCTCAAGGAGAACAAGTTTAAGCTCCACGAGCTGGCTCGTTATCTGTACAAGAAGGAGACCATTACGGGTGAGGAGTTCATGAACCTCCTCACGCGTGAGAATCCGCTGATGCCCAAGCAGCAGTAAAGCCGCGGCCGAGCCAGTAAACGCCGACGCCCCATTTGAGCAGCTTTCTCAAATGGGGCGTTTTGCTTGAGAGGGATGGAAATGAAGATCGTGGTGAGCGCCTGCTTGATGGGCGAGAGCTGCAAGTATAACGGGCTCGACAACTATCATCGCGAGTTGGTCGAGGCCTGCGAGCGTACAGGGACCGAGGTCCTCTTGGTGTGCCCTGAGGTCTTTGGGGGCCTGCCCACGCCGCGCACGCCGTCCGAGATTGTGAACGGCGAGGTTCGTACCTGCGAGGGCGTGTCCGTTGACCTGGAATTTCGCCTAGGCGCCCAACGTGCGCTCGACATGTGCGAGCAGGCGGGTGGGCCGGAAGAGATCGCTGCGTGCATCCTGCAGGACCGTAGTCCCTCGTGCGGCGTGGGCCTCATCTACGACGGAACATTCAGTGGCACCCTCACGGCGGGCAACGGCGTCTTCGTTGATTTACTGCTCCGCCACGGTTATCGCGTGACCCCGGCTAGCGAGTTCGATCCCAGCATGCTGGAGCAATAAAAACCACCACAAGGGTACTGCTCCCTTGTGGTGGTTTTGGGCTAGGCCTAGAGCGTGTGGCCGTAGGCGTTGGCGGCCTTGATGGCGGCGGCGAATTTTTCGTCCGTGAAGGGCTCAGGGTTGCCCTGCTTCCACTCATTGGTGGCGTGAGCATATTCGCACAGGGCGGGGATGTCGGCCTCGGAAAGTCCGACCTGCTCAAGTGTAACGGGCAGGCCCATCTGCTTGTTAAAGGCGGCGTAGCGCTCAAGGTTCTCGGTATCGCCCGTATAGGCAAACAGCACGAGCACGCCCAGGCTCACGACCTCGCCGTGCAGATAGGTTCCCTCGCGCGGAATGCTGCACGTCGCATTGTAGAACGCGTGCGCCACGCTCGAGTTGTAGTAGTAATCGTTTTGGTTGGTCAGGTTCGAGACATAGCCCGTGTTGACCACGATGTCGAGTGCGATCTGCTTTACGGCCTCGGTCGACAGGTCCTGGCGCACGTCCTCAAGACCCTGGACGCCATAGGTAAACAGCGGCTCGGAGCAGGTATGGGCGAGTGCCAGGCCAAGGCCTGCCGTGTGCTCTAGGTTGCCGGCGCTCGTGGCGTACTCGACCTCGGGCTGCTTGGACAGGGCATCGCCCACGCCGGCCCAGAAGTATTCCGCCGGAGCCTCGGCGATTATCTTGGGGTTGATGAAGATGTGCGCAGGGCGGTTGGGGTATGAATAGCCCTCGAGCGAGCCGTCGTCGTTGTAGACAACGGCAATGGCGGTCGCGGCCGAGCAGTTGGAGCAGATCGTCGGTACCGTAAAGACGATTTTCTTGAGCTCGATAGCAGCCGTCTTGACGGTGTCGAGTGCCTTGCCGCCGCCGCAGGCGATGAGCACGTCGGCTTCCTGGCAGGCGGGGGAGTTCACGACCTTGGCGATATTGGCACGCGTACTGTTGGTACCGTAGACGCGCGTCTCCAGAATCTCGACGTCGGTACCTGCCAGCGCAGCTTCGATACCGGGAAGTGCTGCGGCCAGTGCCCGCTTGCCACCGATGATCGCGACCTTCTTCGCGCCGTACTCGGCCAGCGCGCCGGACAGCTCGTCAAAGCAATCCTCGCCAACGGTGTAGTCGCTCATTCTAATCGTGCGCATAGCAACCTTCTTTCGTTCGATAAAGTGCTTTCAGGTATTTTGCTCCAAGAGAAGGTCCACAGCCGCGAGAAATTTCGAACGTATAAAACCAGTGTTGAGGGTTTTTCGCCGGCGCGGAACGTGCTAGCATACTCCGCATAAGCGTTGATGGGGACGAGTAGTCGGCCGTCCGCATGCTACAGAGAGCGGGGAGCGCTGAGATCCCGTGCATGCGACCGATGAAAATCACCCCGGAGCTGCGGTCCCAACGGACGTGCCGCATAGGCACGTCTTAGTAGATATCGCCGAGATGGTCGTCGATACAGGCCAGCCGAGTAACGGATGCGAGCGCGCGATTACGCGGGCGAGGGCATCTAAGCTGGGTGGTTAAGCGAAGAGCTTTTGTGGGCGTACAGCCCGTTTTGTGGCGCTTCGTCCCAGCTTGCAGGGACGGGCGCTTTTTTGGTGCCCAACGGGCGTGCGCGCCCACGACATGAAAGGGGTACCGTGGCAAACGAGTACAAGCAGACGATGAATCTGCCCAAGACCGGTTTTCCCATGCGTGCCGGTCTTTCCAAGTCCGAGCCCAAGCGACTCAAGGACTGGCAGGACAACAAGGTCTACGAGCAGGTTCTGAAGAAGAACGAGGGTCACAAGAAGTTCGTGCTGCACGACGGCCCTCCGTACGCCAACGGTCCGATCCACATCGGCCATGCCATGAACAAGATCTCCAAGGACATGATTAACCGTTACTGGATGATGCAGGGCTATGAGGTTCCCTATGTCCCCGGTTGGGACTGCCACGGTCAGCCGATTGAGCATAAGGTCGAGGAGAAGCTCGGCACCGAGAAGTTCAACCAGACCCCCACGGCTAAGATCCGCGAGCTCTGCAACGAGTTCGCTGTCGAGAACATCGAGCTGCAGAAGGCCGGCTTCCGTCGTCTGGGCGTGCTCGGCGATT
>CABUUJ010000020.1 GCA_902494715.1 uncultured Collinsella sp. | reverse complement strand
TCGTCTTGCGCAGGACTGTTCGAAATTTTGAGGAAGCACCCGCCCTGCCGGGGCTCCCGGGTTCCCGTTTACGAGAGCGACGTTCTCAGCAACTCGTTGAAGAGCTTCGGGTTGCCCTTGCCGCGGCTCGCCTTCATGCACTGGCCCACCAAAAAGCCGATGACCTTCTGGTTGCCGTCACGATACTGCTGTGCCTGATCGGCACAGTTAGCCAGCACCTCGTCCACGATCGGCTGCAGCGCGCCGGCATCGCTCACCTGACGCATACCGCGCTCGTCGACGATCTTGTTGGGGTCGTCGCCGGTCTGGGCCATGGCCTCAAAGACCTCGTGCGCCTGGTTGGAGCTGATTGCATCAGTCGCCAGCAGTTTGGCAAGAGCCGCCACCTGAGCCGGCGCAATGCCGGACTCGGCGAGCGACACGCCCGCGCCCTTAAGGTAGGCGATCATCTCGTTCACCAGCAGGTTTGCGACCGTCTGGGCCTCCTTGCCAGCCATACCGGCAGCGGCGGCCTCAAAGAACTCGGCAAACTCGGGGTCGCCGGCAATCTGCTCGGCGTCGGCCGCCTTAATGCCAAAGTCGGCCTCAAAACGGGCACGCTTGGCATCGGGCAGCTCGGGAATCTCGTCACGGCAACGGTCGATAAACTCGTCGTCAAGGTCGAACGGCGCCAGGTCGGGATCGGGGAACAGACGATAGTCGTCGGCCGTCTCCTTAACGCGCATGACCACGGTGCGCTTGCGGCTGGGCTCCCAGTGGCGGGTCTCCTGATAGATGATGCCGCCCTCCTCGAGCACCTCGGCCTGGCGGCAGATCTCGTAGGCAAGGCCGTCATGCAGGCTCTTAAACGAGTTGAGGTTCTTAAGCTCGGTCTTGGTGCCCAGCTTGGTCTCGCCGCGGCGACGCAGCGACACGTTGCCGTCGCAGCGCATGGAACCCTTCTCCATGGAGCAGTCCGAAATGCCCAGCGTCACAAAAATGCGACGGAGCTTTTCCATAAACAGGCGGGCCTCCTCGGGCGTGCGCAGATCGGGCTCAGTCACGAGCTCAATCAAAGGCGTGCCGCAGCGGTTGTAGTCGACGAGCGACTCGGCCGCGGCGGTAATGCGGCCCTCGGCGCCGCCCACGTGGACCATCTTGGCGGCGTCCTCCTCCATATGGATGCGCAGGATGCGGATGGGCACCGTGTAGGAACCGTCCTCGCGACGCTCGGGCATCCGCAGGTTGGACGCATCGTAGCTAGCCAGATGGCCGGCGCGCTGATTGCCCTCGCGCATGGTCGACGTCATGGACGTGGACAGGCCCTCGGCGTTGGCCGAGGCGCTCGCCAGACTCTGGGCCTCGGCCTCGCCAAACGCGCAGTCGGGGCGCTCGGCGGCACCGCGACCGGTCACGTCCAGATCCAGATGGCCGTACATGGCAAAGGCGACCGGACCCTGCGTGGTCTGGAAGTTCTTGGCCATATCGGGATAGAAGTAGTGCTTGCGGTAGAACATCGAGTGGCGCTGGATCTCGCAGTTGGTGGCGAGACCGGCCTTGACGATGCTCTCGATGGCGCGCTTGTTGGGCACCGGCAGGGCGCCGGGCAGTCCCAGGCACACCGGGCACACGTTGGCGTTGGGCTCGTCATCGTGGCTGAGTTTGCAGTTGCAGAACATCTTGGTATCGAGTGCGGTGAGCTCGGTATGGATCTCCAGGCCGATCACGGCCTCCCAATCCTGCAGGACCTCGGAAAGCTCCTTCATTACAGCTCGCCTCCCTTCCCGGCAAAATCGGGCGCGACGGAAAGCGCGGGCGCACCCGTGGCGGCATCGGCAAAGCCGCGCTCCAGGGCGCGGGCAAACGTGAGCAGCTGACGGTCCTTAAACGCCGGACCAACCAGCTGGGCAGAAACGGGCAGCTGAGTATCCTCGCCCAGGCCCAGCGGCACCGAGATGCCACCGTTGCCGCAAATGTTGAGCGAGATGGTGTACAGGTCGGAGAGGTACATCTGCGTGGGGTCGCTGATCTCGCCAAACTTAAAGGCCGTGCGCGGCGAGGCGGGCATGAGAATGGTGTCCACCTTGGCATATGCGGCGTCGTAGTCCCGCGTGATGAGCGTGCGAGCCTTTTGCGCGGCGTAGTAGTACTTGTCGTACACGCCCGAGCTCAGCAGGTAGGCGCCGAGCATCTGACGGCGCTTGGCCTCGGCGCCAAAGCCGTGGGCGCGCGAGAGCGAGCTCTGGTCGGACAGATTGGCGCAGCCCTCCTCCTGATAGCCGTAGCGAATGCCGTCAAACCGTGCTAGGTTGGAGAACGCCTCGGCCGGGCCGATGACGTAGTAGGCGGCGATGGCGGCGTCCAGGTGCGGCAGGTCGACCTCGACCAGCTCGGCGCCCTGGTTCTGCAGCTCCTGGGCGGCGCGCTGAACAGCGGCCTTGACCTCGGGCGTCAGACCCTCGGCCTCCATAAACGCGGGGATGATGCCCACGCGCTTGCCCTCGATGCTGTCGTTAAGATGCTCGGTAAAGTCGACGGCGCAATCCTGGCTGGTGCAGTCATACGGATCGTGACCCGCGCCGGTAAGCGCGTTCATGGCCAGCGCGACATCCTCGACCGTGCGACCGAAGGGACCCACCTGGTCGAGCGACGAGCCAAAGGCAACCACGCCGTAACGGCTCACGGCGCCGTACGTGGGCTTAAAGCCCACCACGCCGCACAGCGACGCCGGCTGACGAATGGAGCCGCCGGTGTCCGAGCCCAGCGAGAGCGCGACCTCGCCCGCGGCGACGGCGGCAGCGGAGCCGCCCGAGGAACCGCCGGGCACGCGCTCGGTATCCCAGGGGTTGTTGGTGCGGTGGAACGCCGAGCTCTCGGTGGAGCTGCCAAAGGCAAACTCGTCCATGTTGGCCTTGCCCATGGGCAGGCAGCCGGCATCGAGCATGCGCTGGACGCAAGTGGCGGTGTAGACGCTCTGGTAGTTCTCGAGCATGCGGGAAGCGCAGGTGGTGCGCGTGCCCACGAGGTTCATGTTGTCCTTAATGGCCAGCGGCACGCCCGCGAGCGGGGGCAGCGGCTTGCCTGCGGCACGGTCGGCATCCACGCGCGCAGCGGCCTCGAGCGCGAGCTCGGGCGCCACCTGCAGGAATGCCTGAACCCCGCTCTCGCGCGCCTCGATGGCGGCAAGGGAGGCCTGAGCCACCTCGGTAGCGGTAAAGTCGCCGGCGGCAACGCCCGCGGCGATCTGGGCGGCGGTAAGGGAATCGAAGCTTAGCGCCATTACTCGCTCTCCCCCTCTCCCAAAATGGACGGCACGCGGAAGTAGCGGTCGCGCGCGCTGCCGGCGTTTTCCAGCGCAACGTCGAGCGGCAGGTCGCGCTCGGGCTCGCGCAGGTCATCGCCCATCACGTTGGACAGGCTTCCGATAGGATGGAACGTGGGCTCCACGTCGGGCAAGTCATATTGCAGGACGGGCTCGAGCATCTGGACGGCGTCGTTCATGTAGGACGTCATCTGGGTGAGCTCGTCATCGGTCAGTGCGATCTTTGCGTACTCGGCGATGCCGCGCACGTCTTTCTCGCTGAGTGCCATAGGCGCTCCCTTCCGCATAACAGTTAAACCGTTCCAGTATACAGGGCAACGCCGGCTTGGGCAGGCGCTTTACCCAAATGCAGCGAAAACGTAACGAGGGTGGCGGGTTGGCAGGCGGCAGGCTGGCGGTTCTGCAGCGAAACCGCACCGTCCATAGCGAAAACCGTCTCGTCCACAACGAAGACCGTACTGTCCGCAACAAAAACCATCACAACATTCAACGCTTTTCGCCAAAATCGCAATTTTCATCGAATGTTGTGATGGTTTGAAAGCCCCGACCGCCACAAAGGTGCCTGTCCCCTTTGTGGTGGTTCTGAACGATGTCTTATGCCGAGGCCTTGGCCTTGCGGCGCTTGCGGACCGCGTGGATCACGATGTCCAGCAGCAACAGCACAATGGCCACGACCACGATGAGCACGGCAAACTCGCGCTTGCCCCAGTGGCGGTCGGCCAGCGACTTTTGCTTGTCGACGTCCTTCTTGTTGTACTTGGTGCGCACGCAGTGCACCAGCAGGCGATGGTCGTTCACGCCGTAGGGCGTGCAGGTGACGAGCGTCACCCTGTCGGCGCCGGGCTCGATGGTCAGCGACTCCATCTCCTCGGGCAGCACGACCTCGGAGTCCACCATCTTGTAGGCGAGCGTCTTGCTCATGGTGTGCAGCAGCACCAGGTCGCCGGGCTCCAGCGAATGGATGTCGTCGAACATGCTCAGGTTGCGCATGCCCGAGTGCGCGGTGAGCACGCAATGCGTCGAGGCGCCGCCCACCGGCAGGCTCGTGCCCTCCAGGTGGCCGACGCCCGCCATGAGGACCTCCTCGCTCGTGCCGTGGTAGATAGGCATGCTCACGTCGATGGAGGGGATTTCGACCCAGCTCATCATGGGGTCGCGGTCAAAGATGAGCTGCTGGGCGTAGGGCTCGATCTGGTCGGCGGGAAGCTCGGTGGCCTCGCCGGAAAGTTGCTCATTATAGGAGCGCGCCTGCAGCAGAATGCGCTCGCGCTCCTCTTCGGAGAGCGCATCCACGGTGCTGGACACCGTGCTGATCTGGTTGAACACGCCCGAGGCCTCGAGCCGATCCAAGATCCACGGCCAGGTCATAAGGCCCACGCCAATAAGGATGATGACGATGGTGATGAGCCGGTCGGCCCAGCGCGGCAGTCGCTTGCGACGGCGCTTGGGCTTTGGTTGAGGTTTGGGCTGAGGGCTTGAGCCGCCGTTGTCCGCGGCGTTACTGCTCTTCATATGTTTGGCGCCCTGCACCATCGCCGGTCACTCCTCTACAACTCAAGTTGTCTGAACAAATAATAGCCGATTAGCGAGCTCATGCGCTGCGCAACGCAGCCTGGCAACATTGCGCAGTGCAAGTATGGGCCCGCATTTGAGTTTTCAAAATATCCCGAATCGGCTGGGCGATTCGGGATACAATGGCAATAGAAAACGACGCATCCCGCGTAAGTGTTCGAAAGCGCGGGCGGCCTAGTTTTCTGGTTTTGTTAAATGCCCGGGCCTCTAACCCCGGGCATTCTTATTTGCGCTTGTTGCAGCGCAAATGCCTTCTACCGTCCGCACCGCGCGTGCGCCTACGGACCTTAAACCGAACCTCATACGAGTCAAGAAACGCGATGACGAACGAGCCTACCGCCGCGAGGGCGGCGAGCGCGTTAAGGAATTTCAGCATTTGGGGACCTCCGATCGAGTCGTCGGCCGCCCGCGCACGGAATGCGTCGTAAGGGTATTTTACTGCGAGCACTCGCACTTACAGCTGGTAAACGCAATATTTGCAAACATTTGTTCGCTAATCATACGCTCGATCATACGAGCGACGGCGCCCCGGCTGCGCTGTTCAAAAAGAACGGGGCAAACTCCAGTGCGGAGTCTGCCCCGAAAAGTGAATGGCAAAGCAAGAACGTGGATAGACGAGAAAAGTGTCCGCAAGTTTCATGGCCATCACATCCCACCTGCCAAAGGGATGGGTGAGTGAGCGTTACTCCTGCTCGGACTCCTCAGCCTGCTTACGGCTGCGGATGAGGTGCGCCACGCCGATGCACAGCACCGCGCCACCAGCGATCCAAGTGAAGGTCACGCCGTTAAGACCGGTCAGCGGGAGGCCGGAGCCCTTCTTGTTCTGGACGGTAAGAGTGACGGTGCCGCTATCAAAGGAGGGGGTGGCGACGAGGTCAGAGCCATTCTTGGATGTGGTCACCTGCAGCGCATTCGCGCCCTCGTTCTGATCAAGACCCGTGGCAGTAATGGTGAACGTGAAATCGGACAGGGTGTTATAGCCGTCGAGCGTATGGGTCTCCTTGACCGTATAGGTGCCAGCATCGAGGCCCTTGACGCTGATTTCGCCCTTATCATCAGTCGTAAACTCATAAGCAGTATCGCCAAAAGAGCCGTCCTCTTGGACATACTGGATGCCAGTACCCTCGTCGGCACCGGTCGCCTGGATGGTGAACTTTACGCCCGAGAGCTTAACGTCGGAATCAGCAGAGTCTTCCTTGACGAGCTTGAGTGCATAGGTGTAGTCGCGCACGGTGTCGGGCACGGATTCGCCCTTGCCATCATGGCCGGGGTTGTTGGAGTAGATGAGCTTGACGGTATTCTCATTGCCCTCGCCACCGACAACGACCTTTTTAGCCTTGGCGGGATCAAGTTTGGCGGTGTAGGTCACAACGATCTTGGAATTCGGCGTGACGGTTGCGCCCGAACTCTTAAGATCATCGAACGTGACAGTCAGAAGGTTATTGCCGTTCTCCTGGTCGTAGGAAACAGCGTACTTGTCAGGATCAATCTTAGCCCCATCGACCTTAACCTCAACAGAAGCCTGATTGGCAGTCAGGCCGGCAGAGAGCTCGTCATGGAACTGATAGTAATACGTATCGAATGTATCGACGTTCTTAGCGACGGTACCGGTAAGCTGGTACTCAACATTCTGGCCCATCTGGGAGTCAGCCTTGTCGGCCCAATTGCTGTTGGACTTGTCGTCCATGACCTTCTTCTCGACCGTGGGGATGTCCGTCTTCTCGGCAACCTCCACAGCACTGCCGCCCACGACGGCGAAAATCGGCGAGGTACCGGTCTGCTTCTTATCGGCGTAATTGTCCTTGGCTCCAATCGATGCGGCGTCGGTCATGAACAGGTAATACCCCTTGTTCGTGGCGGTAAAGGCGGCGCCGGCATCAAAAGCCTCACCGGTCGGGGGCACGGCTTTTTCGACAGCCAGGGCAATCTTATTGAGAAGATTATCCTTCTCCACGACCGTGGTAGCAGTGGTATCCGCAATCGTCTTGGAAAGGTAGTCGGCAACCTCCTGCGCGGTCGAGGCATCGGAGATGCCCGACCCGCTCTCGCCCTTAAGGACCCCCAGGACGGCATCCTCCGCTTCATCGCTCGCCCAGCTGACATTGGACACGACCTTCTTTCCGTCCTTGTCCAAGACATCGGCCTTAAAGATCTGATACGCCTTGAACTTGGTGGCTCCGTTGTTCGCGTTCTGCGTGATGGTGATGGTGTTGTCGCCCTCCGCAGCAAACGCCATGGTCACCGGGGCCATAACTCCGCCGAAGCTCAACGCTGCTGTGAGGCCGGCGGTTACTGCCAGGCGTGCGATGTTCTTGCTCATGCTCATCTTCTTTTCCTCCGTTTTCCGGTTGGTTCTCATTCGATCGGTCATCGTCTGTCTGTGTCTTAGCATCTGCTTCGCTATGTCTCGCCCCGCTCTCTGTGGGGCTGCCAGCTACTCTTTATGGCTGCCACCTCCCCGCTTGACCAGGAGCGCGACCACGATGAGCGCGGCTCCGGCGACCGCTGCGGCGGCCGCGGCGTACATTGCCATATCACCAGTCGAGGGCATAAAGCCTCCGGTGAAGATGCTAGGGGGCGTGCCGGCGGGCGAGTTGATGATCGACGCCTCCAGACTGCCCGTCGACCCGTCCGCGCTGTCGGCGCGCAGGGGCGACTCGGCCGTGATGGTGAGCTTGGGCTTGGCGGCGGCAACCTGGTCGACGTCCAGGCCCTCGGCCTTGACCGTCACGGAGCGCGTGCCCTCAAAGGCGGTGTAGCCCTTGGGCGCCTTGAGCTCGCGGACCTCCAGCTTGCCCGAGTCCACGCCCGAGACGGTCACGCGGCCGTCCTCGCCCGTGGTGACGGTGGCCTTACCCTCCGCATCCCACGTGCCGTCGGCCGCCAGCGTGCGACCGCGGTCGTCGGCGATGCTCAGGACCGCCCCGGCAAGCGGCTTGTCGCCGTCGCTGCCGCGCTTGGTGAGCGCGAGATCCCAGGTGTAGGCGCACGCATCGTCGCTCGGCGTGTGGGTAAAGCCGGCATCGCCGGACTGGTCGGCAAAGGGAGAGCGCGGGTAGCGCAGGTAGACCTCGTTGGGGTTGCCCTTCGCGATGCCGTGGCTGCATGCGCTGTTGAGCGGCGCATTGTACACGGCGACCACGCGGGCGCCCGCGGTAAAGGCGTCGGCCCCGCCGAGCGCGGCGATGAGGTCGCCGGTGCGCACGGTGAAGGTCTTACCGTCGGCCGCTACCTTGGTGGCGCACTGGGCCGTGATGTCGGTCCAGCCCTTCGCGGGCTCGGTGCCGGCGCGGCCGTCCTTGCCGGTCTGGACCGCGTCAAAACCGCCGTCCGTGCCCGCCGCCACGTACACACGCATGCTCGCGGCCACCTTGGAGGGGTCGAGTCCCGCGCTCATGGTGTCAACGAACCGCACCGTATAGGTGTCGTAGGCCGTGAGGCCCACCGGGACCGTGGCAGAGAGGCGCCAGTACAGGTCGTCGGCGACCGTGGCGTCGGCGGCCTTCTGCCAGGCGGCGGTGCCGTCCTCCAGCACATGCTTTTGGACCTTGGGGGTCGCCGCCTTGGGCTTGACGGTAACGGCGCTGCCGCCCACCAGGGCCATGATCGGCGCGGTGCCGGCCTCGTTCTGGGAAATGGCGTCGTCGTCGGCGACGATGAGCCAGTAGCCGCAGGACAGCTCGGCCGTCGTGCCCGCGTTAAGAGCCACGGACACGGCACCAGGGCTCTGGAGGGAACGAGCGAGCTGTGCGCTCAGTGCGCTCGTAAGGTGGGAATCGGCGTTGAGCCACTCGGCAGCTTCCTGCGCGGTGGTCTGGGAATTGGGCATGCCGGCGCTGTGCAGCACGGGCAGGACGGCGTCGCGCGCGGCGTCGTTTGCCCAGGCGAGGTCGGTGGCGATCTTGGCGTCACTGTCGCCGTCGACGACGTTGGCGCTAAAGATCTGGTAGGCGTCGTAGCTGCTCGCCACGGTGCCGCTCACCGTGATGGAACCGGTCGAGGTCGGCGCGGCCTGCGCGGATGCGGGGAACACAACCGCGCAGGTGCCGATCAGGAGGGCAAGCAGCGCAAACAAGATCGGGAAGGAGCAAACTTTCTTATTCACGACGCTCGCCTCCCTTCACATTCGCCTTGCGACGAATGTGCATCCAGGCCGCAGCAGCGCAAAGCACCGCCGCGCCGGCAAGGTACGTCAGAGTGACGCCCGACATACCAGAAAGGGGCAAAGAGGTGGAGTAGGTGTTGGTGAAAGTGGGGGTGTCGGTGAGGTCGTGGTCAGTGGTATCGTCGTTTATCCACTTGCCTTCGGAGTTAACGTATCCCTTCCTGTAGGTCACCGCACAGTCGATTCCTCCTTTGGTGTTATCCGTTGCCACAACATTGAACCTATAGACCGACTGATCAAACTTGTAATGCGGATAGGTCGAGCTTTCGTTCTCCTCGCGCACATAGTACGTGAAGGTCTTGGATCCATTTTCAAGGTCCTTGAGCTCATAGTCCTTCGTCTCGAATTTGACCGGCACAGTCTCGTTGCCGTTTTCGTCGGTTGTAGCTTTCGACGGATCGACTGTTACCGTTTCCGGATTGGTGAAGTTCTCGTCGTTCGCAAGTTCGAACTTGAACTTCTTCATCTCGCCGCCGTCGACCTCCTTGGTCACCTGAGGTTTCCAAGAGCCGCTGGAGGTGTACGAAGTGTACGTGTTGGTGAAGGTCTTTGATCCATCGGAGTTGACAATCGAATAATAGCCTTGGCCGTCATCATGCAGAGTGCCCAGCGATTTAGTTGAACCTCCGGAGTATTTAGTCACACTCGTGTTTATAAGCGTGTAGTTATGAACGCTGAGAGGTTTAAGCTCGTACTTGTCATTCGGCGTCGGAACAGACATAAGTTCAGTCACGTTATCCTTGAGCGTCCCCACAATCTCATACACAGCAGGGTCGTACTTGATGTAGGGATCATTACCAGCATCTTCAACCAGGTAGTATGTAATCTCGCCAGCCGAACTGCTCGGAGCAGACTGGTCACCAAGGTTAAACGTGATGTTGCCGTTTGCATCATTACCTGCATTTCCTACCTCAGTGCAAACGCCGCGATCGAATGTCCCATTCGCGAAAGGATCTTTCGAATCCTTGCGGTAGACCTTAAAGGTGAACTCATTCTTAGTGAGTGGTTTTTTCTTACCAGTCTGCGAATCGATTAGCTCCTTGGTCGCCTTAAGGCTTGGGTAGACATACGCGTCCGTTGGCTGACCCAAGTACAGATCACCATTCGACATGATGCCGCCACCATGGTCCCAGGAATAGTTGCCCGTGATGAAAGTTGTCGCATTATCCTGTGCATCAGTCGCCGCTTTATCCGTGGCCTCGACACCCGAGGTCAGGCCGATGCTATTTTTTACCCCAACAGCACCGTTGGCGGGGATGGTGATAGCTTCTTTAAGTTCGATGCTTCCCGAGTACTGGGCGTCTCCACCGCCGAGCATCTTACCGGTTACCGCTGCGACCGGCGTTGCGTGATCCCGCGCTGCGAGGAAGAAATCGGCATGACCGGACTCGCGGAACGTGGGCGAACCGTATGCCTCTCTATCTTCAGTCTTATTAGTATCAGCAATACCACCACCTGAAAGATGGGGCGTACCATCATTACCACTGCCATCTGCCCGATTGTATTCTTTGAAATTTTGGTCTTTGCCAGCAGACGAATTACCAAAGATTGCCGTGCCCTTAGTGTTCGTTACCAACGTCTTGCCCGTCGGGCAGACTGCAACGCCACCGCCATAGCCGCCAGCGGTATTGCTGCTTATATAGGAGTAATAGACAAATAGCCTGCCCGCATTATCTGCGGTATTCGAATCGCCCTGGACGAAGACACCGCCTCCGCCCCAGTCAAAGCGAGACATGCAGCGGTTATTAGTGATGTAGACTTTGCTGCCTGGAGTGCCGTTGTTGTCTAGAGTGTCGCCAATCATCGCGTCAACCTTCTGGCCCACTCGAATGCCAGCACCCTCAGATCGGAAGCTCACGTTAGAGGCAATAATTCCTCCCGTAATCTTGAGCCATGCCGTATCCTTGCGAGAATCGTCTCGCCCTTGATCGGTAACGTAAACGCCGCCACCGGCTTCATCAGAATAATTGCCAGTAATCTGGCCATCGGAAATGGTGACATGGGCGCCTTTATGGGCAGCAAGCCCAGCTCCACCGTGGCAACCCGAGCCCTCTGTATTGCAGAATTTAACCATTCTATTATTCGTGATATAGCCACCAGAAACGGTCACGATGCCGCGCTCGGCCATAATGCCGCCACCGAGTCCCACGTCGAGTGTGCTATTACCGGAGATTATGCCACCGGTCACCGTGACTGCAGCCCCATTGGCATATACACCGCCGCCACTAGGAGCGCAGTTGCCCGCGATCACGCCCCCGGTGAGCTTGAGTGTGGCACCTTTGTTCTCCTGGACGCCAAGTTCGATGCCTGCGCCACGGCTCGTAGAGGTTGCACCGCAAACGTAGCCACCGCTCATATTGACGGTAGAGCCGTTCTCGGCATAGATGAGGCTGCCGACTTTGCAGCCCTTTTTCTGCGTAATAGCGCCACTTACGAGGTTAAACGTGCCATGTTGGTAAACGTTAATGAGCCTCATCGTGGAGTTCTTGGTGACTCCAACAATTGCGCCCTGAATAGTCGCCGTGTGCTCATAGATCTTCTCGGTGGTACCTGCACCACTTGCAGTCGATTCGGTTACGTAATAGGTAAGGTCAGTCGGAATGCCATTATCGTCATAAGACATCTTTGCCGTCTTGCCATAATTGTCAGGCGTCAGATGCTCGTCCTTATCTTGCAGCTGGTGGCCGTCGACAACATTCTCCTGAATGTACCCAGAGTCCACGTCGTCCACGACCGTAAGCGTCGCGCCCTTAGCAATATCAAACAGAGGCTTGCCAGCACTATCCTGCTTTATCTTGTGACCATTTAAGTTCAAGGTGATATTGATGAGATTGTCGCTGGACTGTTCGAGCCTAATCTCATCGTTATAGTCGATATCGGCCGTAAGCTTAAAAGTAGCAACGCCGTCTCCATCACGCAGTTCCTTGTTAAGGAGCTTTGAGCTCAGCTCTGCCGCGTTGCGAATTTCATAATCTGATTCATTCTCTGTAGCAGGCGCGATTGCGTCTTCATCATTAGTGTCGTCTTCGGCAGGCTGCTCGGCACCCTTGACTTCCGAGCCATCAGCAGTCGAGTCTGCTGCGACGGTGTCCTCGCTCGCGTCATTCTCAGCCTCGTCACTATTCAGCTTTTCGGTATCCCCGTTGTTGGTGTTTCCTACATCAGTAGACTCAGTTGAGGAACCACCCGCCGTTACGGTTTCCTCGGCAGAAACCGTCTGGGCATCGTTGGCAATGGCCTGCGAGATTGGAGGCATGACGAGCGACAGTACCAGGCTCAACACGGAGGCTCCGCACAAAACGCCTGCCAGCACACGGCGCGTCGCTCTATTACTCTGCTTAGATTTGTCTGAATTTGCTTTCATCGATGTCTCCTCCCCAAGAGACCGCGATCTTGCTCTTTCACTATCAAACGTATCTGCGCAATCTGTAATTGCGCACGCTTAGTAATGACTATTCTAACGATTGTTTGAACATCTGGGCAAATAAACCGATAGTTTTGTAGCGAATTGTCAATTCTCTTGACAATTGCTCAGATTTACCTTCGTTTATTCGCTATCTATTTTTTGTTTCTACTGGTAATTTAGTTGCCCATCATTTTTTAATGGCATTAGATTTATTTGCACAACATTTTGCTCAAGAGTAAACATCCTGTAAACAGTCGAAAATTGACCATGAGCTGTAGGTCATTTACCGGGAGAAATACCCTACCAAACTGATGAGAATATCTTTAACTCATCGGTAGTCAGAAGCGTAATGTTCAGACAACCATATTGGTATTTGCGCGCAGATTGCAGGCATCAACTCGCCCAAATCGCCTGAGGCCACCACAAAGGCGCCTGTCCCCTTTGTGATGGTTCTCCCCCGGCGCTACAGCAGATGCTCCTCGACAAAGACCGCGATGCCGTCTTTGTCGTTACTCGCGGTTACAAAGTCGGCGGCGGCACGGGTGGCGTCGCTGCCATTTGCCATGGCCACGCCCACGCCGGCGTCAGCCACCATGCAGGTGTCGTTATCGGCATCGCCAAACACGCAGATGTTCTGGAGCTCCATGCCGTTGAGCTCCGCCACGCGCACAAGGCCGCGCGTCTTGGACACGCGCGGATCCATGAACTCGTAGAGCCGCTGCGTGGTTTGCAGAGCCGCCGCCTTAACAGTGTTATCGGCAAACGTCGACGCCCGCTCAATCACCCGCGGCATTACCTCGGGCGCCATGGTAAACATCACCTTGGGCTGCGGCTCGCGCAAAAACTCGGCAAAATCGACCACCTGGTAGGGCACGCCGTCGACGCGCGACAGGTGCTCGACGCACGCATTGCTCTCGGGCACGTAGAACACGCCGTCTCGGGGGCAGACGGGCGTTGCTGGAAGGTCCGCCATGTGCTTGCAAATGCGCGCGATGGTCTCGCCCGGCAGCGGATAACTCAGCTCGTTGATGTCATGCGCGCGGTCGATGACCTCGGCGCCACCGCAGCCCACCATCACGTCTACCAGGCCTTCGATGCCCCAGAGCTCGTACATGGCCTCGGTCGCGCGGGCGTCGCGCCCGGTGCACAGGCCAAAGAGTACGCCGCGCTCGCGCAGGGCGCGAATCGCCGCCACGGTGCGCGGGGACACCGTGTGCTGGCTCGTGAGCAGCGTGCCGTCGATATCGCAGAGTACGGCTTTAATGTGGCTGAAGGTGGTGTCCATGGGGGCCTTTCTGGGTTGTGCGACGGTGCTGGATGAGGTCGAAAGTGGTGTACATGGTATACCAAGGCGCAGGCGCGGCCCGTCAAAGCAAAAACCACCACAAAGGTGCCTGGCCCCTTTGTGGTGGCCGAACCCGAAGGGTGGCCTGGCCGGAGCGCAAACCATCACAACATTCGACGTTTTTCGGCAAAATCGCGATTTTCATCGAATGTTGTGATGGTTTTTACTGCCTTGCGGCACGATCAAAATGTCGGCGTTCAAACAGCAGCAACGCCGCGGGAACCGCCGTCACGACCATGCCCGCACCAACGAGCGTCTGCTGCACGCCAAACGTCGCCGCCAGCCACGGGGCAATCGCCAGCGGGGCCACGCCGGCGAACATGTTGCCAAAACCCATGACCGAGTTCACGCGACCGAGCTGCTCGAGCGGGGCCGTCGTTTGCACGATCGTGTTGTGGAGCGGGTTGACGACGCCCCAGGCCACGCCCAGGGCAATCTGGCCAATGAGCGCCACGCCCACATACGTTGTTCCCACGTAGAGCAGGCTTCCCAGGCCCACGGACATAAGCGCCGCGAGCAGCGTTTTAAGGTTGATCAGATGCGGCGGCAAACGGAGCGCAATAACGGCGCCCAGCACCGCGCCCACACCGCTGGCCGACGAGAGCCAGCCCATCCACTCAACACCGACATGCAGAACATCGCGGTAGAAGAACGACTCCAGCGGATCGAAAGCTCCATAGCCAAAGTTCGAGAGGAAGATGATGCAGAAAAGTAGCGCGAGGACGCTGTTGGTGAAGACTGTCTTGATGCTGGTCGCGGAGGTTGCGCGGGCGGACGTGCTAGGGTTGGAGCTTTGTCCCGCACGCTCCCCTTCCTCTGCCGAATCGGCATCCGCATACCCGGCGACGCGACCTCCTTGCGGCCTAAAGCCCCAACCGGCGACGAGCGCCAGTACGGTAAAGATCATCATGAGCACGAACACCGCGCGCGACGACGCGGCCGCCGCGACAAAGCCGCCCAGTGTGGGGCCAACGATGATGCTCACGTTTGAGAGCATGGCGATGGCGGAGTTGATGTCTTTGAGCTCGACAGGATCGTCAGTGAGGTAAGCCGGATAGGATGTGGCGATGGGCTGGGCAAACCCCATCACAAAGCCCAAGAGCGCCGCACCGAGCAGGACGATGCCGGTCGCGCTGCCAAAGGCGATAATCGCCGCGCCGGTTGTCAGCGTGCCGACGATGCTCGCCCGGAAATGCCAACACGGGCCCCAGGCGTCGAGCGCCGCGCCACCCGCAAAGGATCCCAAGATCACGAATACGTTCATAAAAAGGACGGCCAGCGATGTCGCCACAACCGAGGCATCGTCTGCATAGGTGAGCGTTCCGATGACACCGATGAAGTAGCTGGTCTGAAAGCCGGTATATATGAGGAAGCGCATTGCCACCAGGTGCTTAGCCTGCGCGGACAGCGATGATTGAGGCTTTGAGAAAAGAGAGGCGAGCATGGAGACTCCTTGTTTCATACGAATGCGGACGGCGGGCATTCGCCACCGTCTGTCAAATCAATCTATCCGCATGAAACATTAAGGACGCATCAAGCCCCTTCTCTCCGTTTTTCGCCCGTCATGAACTACTTGGTAGATTGTAAGGCATGCCCCACACATCTACCAAAGCAAAAACCACCACAAAGGTGCCTGGCCCCTTTGTGGTGGAAATGACGTTTGCCCAGATAAAACCTGCCAAATTAACCTGTCTTTTTTGGCTGGTTTTAGGCCAGATAATCTTGAATAAGGTCGCAGATGGCCCGGGCGTCGTTGATGTTGATGGCTCGGGTCGCAAAGCCGGCGTCGAAGGCCTGACGTGCCAGGGCCTCGTTGCAGGCAAGGGCCAGCGTGTGGCCATCGACCAGGTCGAGCGAGCTCTTGCCGCGCAGACGGTCGACACCCGAGCGCGCCACCACGATGTTGTCGAAGCCCTCGGTCTTGTAGCCCTCGATGATCACCACGTCGACATCGTTGTAGCGCAACAGCAGCTCGCGCGCGGGCATCTCGTCCTCCTCGCGCGTGTCGGCGTATTCCGCCCAGCGCGTGGCGCAAATGAGGCCCACGTGCTTGGAGCCGGCCTGGTGATGGCGCCAGGTGTCCTTAGCGGGCACATCGATATCAAAGCCGTGATGCCCATGATGCTTGAGCGAGCCCACGCGCAGGCCGCGGCGGGTGAGCTCGGCGATAACCTTCTCGACAAGCGTGGTCTTGCCCGAGTTTTGGTAGCCGATAAACGCGATCGCGGGGACGGCTGGGGTCAGGGCCGCAGGCGCGACGGCGACGGGTGCGCTCGCGGGAGCGTCGCCGTCGGCAGCGGTAGCCTCAGCAGCGGCCTGTCGCTCTGCGCGGTCCCATATGCCCGAGCGGCCGCCTTCCTTGTGCAGCAAGCGCACGTCGACGATCTCCATGCCGCGATCGACGGCTTTGCACATGTCGTAGATCGTTAGGCACGCGGCACTCGCGCCGGTCAGGGCCTCCATCTCGATACCCGTCTTGCCCGTCACGCCGGCCGTAACCAGCACGTGAAAGCCAACCTGCCCGTCCGCGCGCGCCGGCGCCCAGCCCTCGGGCACGTCCTCGGCCGGCGTCCCCGCCGAAGCAATGGGCGCAATGTCGCACTTGCTCTTGGTAATGAGCAACGGATGGCACATGGGGATGATGTCGCTTGTGCGTTTGATGGCCATAATGCCCGCCACGCGCGCGCAGGCAAGCACGTCGCCCTTTTTGGCGCGGTCCTGCAGCACCATAGCCTGCGTCTCAGGATGCATGAGGATAGTGCCCTCGGCGATAGCAATGCGATGGGTCTCGGCCTTGTCGGACACGTCGACCATGCGCACCTCGCCCTTGGCGTCCACGTGCGTCAGCTCGTCACGACGGGCGTCACGGGCGGGCTCAGTGGCAGCACCGGCAGACGGCTGCGCGCCTGCAACGGCATCGCTGGCCGCAGCCGTGGCTTTGTGGGCAGACATCGCGGCCCTGCGAGCGGCCTTGGTGGCATCGGCGTACCTGCTCTTGGCCATATGATCATCCTCCGATTTGGGACATAAATCGTTGCGTGCCCTCAATTATCGCGTGTTCCTGCGGTTTGTGGGCCACGGCATCGCGCCAAATCGAAAGTACCTGCATATCATCACCACGGCGCAACGCCTCACGCACCGAATACTCGGCATCGCTGAACAGGCACGGACGCACGTTGCCATCGGCCGTCAGGCGCAGACGGTTGCAATTCGCGCAAAAATGGTTGGACATGGCGCTGATGAAACCGACCGTTCCCGCCGCGCCCGGAAAGTGCCAGTAGCGCGCAGGGCCCGCGCCGGCAGGAGCGTCGTTGATGTCGAGCGGCTCGAGCTCGAGCTCGCCCAGTCCCGCCGCCGCGGCCCCGGCATTGATGCGCGCCCGCAGCTCGTCGCTCGGCACGGTGTCGCTCGCGTCCCACAGCTCGGGATTGAGCGTGGGCGCGTGAGGGTCTACGGCGCAATGCGAGCTCGTGCGCTCGTCACCGATGGGCATGTATTCGATAAAGCGCAGGTGGATGGGTCGGTCGAGCGTGAGTCGCGCAAGGGCCGCCACATCCTGGTTGAGTCGGCGCACCACAACGCAGTTGACCTTAACGGGTTCAAAGCCCCAAGCCAGCGCCGCATCGATGCCAGCCATGGTCTGCTCGAGCCGACCCAGGCGCGTGATCTTTCCAAAGAGCGTAGGGTCGAGCGTGTCGAGCGAAATGTTGACGCGGTTAAGCCCGGCATCTTTGAGCTGCGGCGCCAGCTTGGGCAGCAGGGCGCCATTGGTGGTGAGCGAGATGTCCTCGATCTGCGGAATCGCACGGATGTCACGAATAAGCGGGATGATACGGCGGCTGACCAGCGGCTCGCCGCCCGTCAGGCGCACGCGGCGAATGCCTTCCCCTGCCACCAGGCGCACAAAGCGGGCGATTTCCTCGGCGCTGAGCAGCTCGTCGTGTGCACGGGGCGCCACGCCATCGGCCGGCATGCAGTAAATGCAGCGGAAATTGCACTTGTCGGTAACGGCAATGCGCAGGTAGTTGATGTCGCGGCCAAAGCCGTCATGTTGCACGCGCCCGTCCACGCAGCCCTCCCCTCACGCGGCGTTTTATTCTTCGGAAAACATAATACCCCATGCGAGAATCATGCCGACACCCGTACGACAGGACAGGTCGCTTCGAGCAAAACGGACTTTCCAAGCCCATCCTCAACACGCAAACCATCACAACATTCGATGCTTTTCTCGTTTTTGGCAAAAAACGTCGAATGTTGTGATGGTCTGCCTGCCCACGGCACCCCGTAGAAGGACCAAAGCGCCCCTAAAGGCCGCCATCCCAGTGTCGAATCACGAATTCTCGCAGGTCGTTCTGCCGTTTCTGGAACACCTCGCTTCGGTCGCACTTGAGGCCCATAGCGAGCGCGATGGCGTTCATCGCCCGATGCAATTGCAGCTGGTGGGCAAACTGAGTCCCGGTGAGGACGATCATCCTAAAGCCCAGCGCGCTCAGCACGGTCATACGCTCCGCGTCCGACGCGCTGCGCTGTTTATCAAGATGGTCCGAGCCGTTGTATTCAATCCCCGTACCGCTCGCAGGCGCGTATACGTCGATCTCGAAATACCCGGCCTTTGCGAGATACTTGAACTCGTTGGGAACATCGACCCGATGGTTGAGCTCGATCTTGGCGTATCCCAGCCCGCCCTGGGAACGTTTTGCTACGACCATGATTGCGGTGGCCGTCTCCATGGGCGAACGCGCGCCATCGTGCACGCGCTTGAGCACGGCGGCCGCGCGTATAGCCCCCTGACGAGATCGGTTCTCATTGCAATAGGCAATCAAGTCGGCAACGGTGTACCTCTGCCCCATCTCGACATAATCGCCTGTCGACAGATGATTCAAATGGTATCGGGCGCAGATTTCGTAGCCATATTCCAGCTGCTCGGGCTCGCTCATCCACGAACCCGCTTGGACAAAGCACATGGCCTCATCAACCACCAGAAGGCCCTCTGCCACCTCGATAAGATGGCCTGGAGGTACCGGCGCCCCAAACACGTGGCACCTAAATCCAGCCGGCGTCGAGCGCTCAAAATCGAAGTTGACGAGCGTGTCGATATGATCGAGCTCTTCTCGTGGAATACCAAGTGAGACCAGATAGTCGGTAACGATCCCAACTGCCGTTGAAGCCCTCAGCCCCTTGGCATCGAGTCCCAATTTGGGCAGGCCCGCGGTCGGCTCCGCCTCGTTAGCAAGCGAGTCCTCATCGTATAGGCTGCTTGCTCGCGAGAGCGGCTCAAACGGACGCTCCACGTTGTGGTACAGCCAGGCAGTCTTATGGGACAGGACGATCGGCAGGTCCATGAGCCCTCCAATGGAGTCGGATAACCAACCTTATTCCCCTGCCCACGGGTCCGCACACCTTCGCGCGCAAGAAAGCGATTCCGCCCGGTCGAGTGGCAGAAAAACCATCACAACATTCGACGCTTTTCCCGATTTTGGCAAAAAACGTCGAATGTTGAGATGGTTTGAGGCGAGGTGAGGGGCACAGAGGGGTCAAAGCATCGTGCTCGGAGCGTGACTTTTTTCGCCCCACTGCCGACACAAACCTTGACTCTACAATCGTTGTAGGGTTTTCACTACACTGGTACGTAAACAAACCCAGCCAGAAAGTGCCCCGCCCATGGAACACGACCTCACACGCGGCAATGTCCTTAAGACCATCGCAGTCTTTGCCCTGCCCTATATGCTCTCGTACTTTTTGCAGATGCTCTATGGCATGGCCGACCTGTACATGATGGGGCAGTTTAGCGGCGCCGCCGGCATCACCGCCGTGGGCAATGGCGCACAGACGCTCTATATCATTACCGTGACGCTCGTGGGCCTGGCCATGGGAACGACGGTTATCGTCGGCCACGCCGTGGGCTCACGCCGCTTCGACCGCGCCGAGACCGCCATCGGCAACACCATCACGCTCTTTATGGGTGTCTCGGTGGTGCTGGCCGCTGTCCTGCTCGCACTGTGCCCGCAGGTTGTGGCGCTCATTGGCACGCCGCCCGAGGCAGTCGAAGGCACCGCCGCCTACCTGCGCATCTGCTTTATGGGCATCCCCTTTATCGCCGCGTACAACATTCTTTCGGCCATCTTTCGCGGGCTGGGAGATTCGCGCTCGCCCATGTACGTGATCGGCGTGGCATGCATCATCAACATCACGCTCGACTTTCTGTTCATCGGCCACATGGGGCTCGGCCCCGTGGGCGCGGCGCTCGGCACGGTAACCGCGCAGACGGCCAGCGTTGCGCTCGCGCTCGTGTGGCTTAAGAGCCGCCGCACGAACATCCACGTTAAGCGCAGCGACCTGCGCCCCCAGCCCGAGGTGCTCGGCAGCATTCTTAAGATCGGCGTGCCCGTGGCCGTGCAGGACGGCTGCATCCAGGTGGCGTTTATGTTTATCACTGTCATCGCCAACCACCGAGGGCTCGTCGACGCCGCCGCCGTGGGCCTGGTCGAGAAGATGATCAGTTTTTTGTTCATTGTGCCGAGTTCCATGGGCGCCACTGTCAGCGCACTCACGGCGCAAAATGCCGGCGCGGGCAAGGGCGATCGTGCACGTCAGGTGCTCAAGGACGCCATGACCATCTCGGTGGTGTACGGCTGCCTGATCACGGTGCTGATGTGGCTGGTGGCGCCGGCGTTTATCGGCTTTTTTGCCAAGGACGCCGCGGTGGTCGCCGCCGGTACCGGCTATATGCGCAGCTACATTTTCGACGCGATTTTTGCCGGCATCCACATTTGCTTTAGCGGCTTTTTCGCTGCATACGGCAAGAGCTACATCGGCTTTGCGCACAACGTGCTGGCCGTGGCGCTCATTCGCGTGCCGGGCGCGTGGCTGCTGTCGAACGCCTATTCCAACACGCTCTTTCCCATGGGCATCGCTTCGCCGTGCGGATCGATTTTGTCGGCAGTCATCTGTGTTGTCGCGTTTACCGTGCTCAACCGGCGCGGGGCTTTTGACAGGTTGATGGCGTAGCGAGGCGACGCGAGCCTAGCGCCCCTCCCCTGCTTTTTACCGAAAGGAGCGGTCCTGTGACCGACATGCCAACCGAACATACCGAGGGCCTGCTCCGCATTGGCGAAGTTGCGCGCTTGTTTAACCTGAGCGTGGGGACGCTACGTCATTACGAGCAGATGGGCTTGCTGGACCCGGCGCACATCGATCCGACGAGCGGGTACCGCTACTACGGATCGCGGCAGCTCTCCACCCTCAATACCATCAGCCATCTGCGTGTTCTCGACTTGCCGTTGGCGCAAATCCGCGAGTTTGTGACCACGCGCGATGTGGACCTCATGCAGCGGCAGCTGGCTCAGCAGCAGGAGCTCATCGAGCGCAAGCGCCGCGAGCTCGAACGCGTGTCACGCAAGATTGACAACCGGCTTGCGCTGCTCCACGATGCCTTGAACACCGAGCTCGATACCATTTGCACAATCGATGCGCCCGAGCTTCGCTGCGCCGTGTTGCGCGAACGCGTCAAGCCTACCGACGCTTATGCGCTGGAGTGGCAGATTCGTCAGCTGCAGAAGGGCCAGCACGAGACCTTTGTCTTCCTGGGCAACTTGGGCGTTGGGATTAGCGCCGAGCGCCTGGCCGCCGGCGACTTTGACGGCTACGACGAAGTCTTTCTGCTGCTCGATGACACCGATGATTACGTGGGCGACGTCGAGACGCGACCCGCCGCGCGCTGCCTGACCATTAGCTTTCGCGGCACGCACGGGCAAGCGGGCCCGCGCTATAAGCAGCTGCTCGGCTATATGCGCGAGCACGGACTGACACCCGCCGGTCCATCACGCGAGATTGCCCTGATCGATGACATCATCAGCGACGACCCCACAACCTACGTGACGCAGATCACGGTGCCGGTTGCCCCGTCCAAATAAGAACCGCCCGGAAGGCAGTTCAGTCATGCTTTCCGGGCGGTTCTTCAATTTGGCTATCGATGCACTAAGCCTGGGGCACCTCACCGGTAGCCAAGATCTGTTCGAGTGCATCCTCATCCAGCACGGGTACGCCCAGCTGCTCGGCTTTGGTGAGCTTGGAGCCCGCTTTGGGGCCGGCGACCAGATAGCTCGTCTTCTTTGACACACTGCCCGAAACCTTGGCACCAAGCACCTTGAGCGCCGCGCCTGCCTCGTCGCGCGTGCGGTTGACGAGCGTGCCGGTGAGCACGAAGGTCAGGCCCGCGAGTGGCTGTGCGTCGGCGAGCTTGCCCGCCACGCCAGCGTCGGCTGCGGCGTGCGCGTGCGCGGCGCCCAGGTCGACCTCGAGCGACAGGCCCGCCCGACGCAGGCGCTCCAGCACGGCAAGGTTCTCGGGCACAGCCAGGAACTGCTTGACGCTCGCCGCAATCTTGGGACCGATGCCCTCGCACTCGGCAATGTCCTCTTCGCTCGCCAAGATGAGCTTGTCAATCGACAAGAATCGCTCGGCGATGACCTCGCCCACGCTCTTACCCACGTGGCGGATGCCCAGGGCAAACAGCACGCGACCGAGCGGCTGGCTCTTGGACTTGTTGAGCTCGGCGATGATCTTTTCGGCCGTCTTGAGGCCCACCGGAATAGGATCGCCCTTCTTGACGCCCTTTTTGCTGTTGGAGCTGGCATAGGTGCGCCCTGTGTCCAGGCCGGCGATATCGTCGACCGTGAGCTGGTAGAAGTCCGCGACGTCGTGGATCAGGCCGGCGGCGATCATCTTGTCGACGATCTCATCGCCCAGGCCGTCGACGTCCATGCAGCCGCGGCTCACCCAGTGAAGCAGGCGCTCCTTGAGCTGCGCGGGGCAGTCGATGGAGACGCAGCGGTAGGCGACCTCGCCGTCCTCGTGGACCACGGGGCTGCCGCACACGGGGCAGACCTCGGGCATGTGCCAGTCAACCGAATCGGCCGGGCGCTTATCGAGCACCGGGCCCACGACCTCGGGAATCACGTCGCCCGCCTTGTGCACGATGATGGTGTCGCCCTCGCGCACGTTTTTGCGGCGGATCTCGTCGATGTTGTGCAGCGTGGCGCGCGCGATGGTGGAGCCGGCGACCGTCACCGGGTCGAACTCGGCGACCGGCGTGAGCACACCGGTGCGGCCCACCTGGATGCGAATTTCGCGCAGGACGGTCTGCTTTTCCTCGGGCGGGAACTTAAAGGCAATGGCCCAGCGCGGCGCGCGGGCGGTAAAGCCCAGGTCGAGTTGCTGCTGGAAGCTGTCAACCTTTACGACTACGCCGTCGATGTCATAATCCAGATCACCGCGGTGCTCGAGCGCCTGGGCACAGAACTCGTGGACCTCGGCGGGCGTGGCGCAACGGGCAACGTTAGGGTTGACGCTAAAGCCAGCGTTGCGCAGCCAATCGAGAAACTCGCGCTGGCTGTGGACGTGCAGCGGATCGGTATCGGCGATGGCATAGATAAAGGTGGCAAGATCGCGGCGCGCCGTGACCTTGGGGTCCTTTTGGCGCAGGCTGCCGGCGGCGGCGTTGCGCGGGTTGGCGAAGGGATCGCGGCCCTCGACATCGGCCTCATCGTTCAGGCGCACAAAGCTGCCCTTAGGCATGTAGACCTCGCCGCGCACCTCGATGGTACGCTCGCGGTCGGCGCCCATGTGGGCGAGCGCCGGCTCGGACAGGTGCATGGGCACATCCTTGATGGTGCGCACGTTGAGCGACACGTCCTCGCCTGTGGTGCCATCGCCACGTGTGGCCGCACGTACGAAGGTGCCGTTTTGGTAGGTCAGGGCCACGCCCAGGCCGTCAATCTTAAGCTCGCAGGTATAGGTGACGCTGCCGGCGCCGAGCGCATCCTCGGTGCGTTGGAGCCACGCGTCGAGCTCGTCCAGATCCATGGCATCGTCCATGGAATACATGCGGGCCATGTGCGTGACCGGCGTAAACTGCTCGCTCACGTAGCCGCCCACGCGCCGGGTATAGCTGTCGGGCGTCACCAGGTCGGGATAGGCCGCCTCGATTTCCTGCAGCTCAACGAGCATTTTGTCGAAGGCCGCGTCCGTGATTTCGGGCGCATCGAGCATGTAGTAGCGATAGGCGTGGTAATCGAGCTCGTGGCGCAGCTCGGCCGCGCGCGCGGCGGCTTGGGCACGGGCATCGGCCGGTGCAGCGGTATCCGTGCTCGCTGGCGTTTCGGTATCGATGTCCACGCCGTCACCAAACAGGCTCGATTGCTCCATAGCGGCACTCCTTCGCTCGATTTCAAACGGATACAAGAGTACCACCGGTCGCAACGGGGTCGAATAGCCCTTTCGAACCGCACCGAATCGGCAGCCGCCAGACCAGGGTGGATCGCGCGATCAAACCATGCCCTTGCCGTTTCGAAATGGTCCGTTTTCCTCCGTCCCCAACGAATCAATAAGAAAAGAGGGGCTGCCCCGCGTTGGCGGAACAGCCCCTCTGGCATTGGTGTGTGCGAAACGGCTCGCTAGAAACCCTGGCCGTAACCTTGACCCTGGCCCTGCTGGCCCAGCAGCTCCTCCAGATACTGGCGCAGCTGCTCGTCGGTAATACCGCCGTTACCGGTATCGGTCGCGCTGTCGTCCTGCTGCTGGTTCTGCAGCTCCTCGTCGGAGCCCAGCTCGACGGTGACCTTCTTCTCGTCCTTGCCACGCATGAGCGTGATCTCGACCTTCTCGCCCACCTCGTGGCTGCGCAGCGCGATGATCAGGCCATCGGCGCTCGTAATCTCGTCGTCGCCCAGCTTGGTAATGACATCGCCCTCCTGGATACCGGCCTTGGCGGCGGGACCGTCCTCGACGACGCTTGCCACGTAGGCGCCGCTATCGGTGCTGAGCTTGTTGGTACGGGCATTGAGCGCATTGACGCTCGAAAGCGTGGCGCCCAGGTACGGATGAACCGGCGTCTTGCCGTCGATGATCTGGTCGGCAATGTTCTTGGCGTAGTTAACGGGAATAGCAAAGCCCACGCCCGAGCTGGAGCCTGAGTAGCTCTCGATGAGCGAGTTGATACCCACCAGCTCGCCGTTGTCGTTGACGAGCGCGCCGCCGGAGTTGCCCGGGTTGATGGCGGCATCAGTCTGGATCATGTTGGCGTAGATGGTGTTGCCGCTGGTAGAGCTCATGGCTGTGGAGCGATAGAGCGCCGAGACGATGCCCGTGGAGACAGACTGTTCGTTGCCGAACGGCGAACCGATGGCCATGACCCACTCGCCCACGTTGAGCTTGGAGGAATCACCGATCTCAATCGGCGTGAGCTTGGAGGCGTCTGCATCCTTGAGCTTGATGACAGCTAGGTCGCTCGAAGCATCGTTGCCCACGAACTCGGCCTCGTAGGTGGTGCCGTCGTCCATGGTCACCACGTACTGGTCATAGCCATCGACCACGTGGTTGTTGGTGAGAATATGGCCCTCGGTATCGAGCACCACGCCCGAACCGACGCTGCCTGAGTTATCCGACTCGTCGGCAGACTGCGAAAGCGAGCCATTCTGGCTGCCGCTCGAAGTGGCGGTAATGGAAACCACGGAGGGCAGGGCCTTGGCAGAAACGGCCTCGGCCAGCGTGGTGTCCTCGGAGTCGATCGTGATCTTTTGCGTCGACGAACCCGAAGCACCCGCCGTCACGGCATTCTTGCCGCCGCCGATATCGAGCGTGCCGCTCATAATGAGCGCAATGACCAGCAGGGCTCCGCAGGCACAGCCGGCAAGCGCCGTAATAAAGATCGGCAGCTTTTTGGTCTTGGTCTTGACCACCGTGTGCTTGTTCACGACCTGCTGGCCACCCAGCGGCTTGCCGGTCTGCGTGTCGTAGGCCTGCACGTAGGGAATGTTACTGCCGGCAGGCGTCGGCTCCACCTGCACACGCGGCTGCTGCTGGGTCTCGCCGGCGTTGCCCGCATCCTGGGGACGCTGGGAATCGTTCTCGCTCATGGCTGCGATCCTTTCGTCAAATAACCAAAGGCCCGCCAAACATGTGGCGGGCCATCATTGTTCACGTTGAGTTGTACCCCAATATGCGGGCGTACGTGTATGAGAACGCAATCTTTTAGGAAGGCTTAAGTTCTGCTGCAGACCCGAAAGGACCCGGCCTACGGCAAAACCACCACAAAGGTGCCTGTCCCCTTTGTGGTGGAAATCTAGTCCTTAAACAGATAGCCCACGCCGCGGACGGTGGTGATGTGTGCCGCGATCTGCGGGCCTACCTTGGAGCGGATGCGTCGAATGTGCACATCGACGGTGCGCGTGCCACCGCAGTACTCAAAGCCCCACACGCGGTGCAGCAGCACCTCGCGGCTGTAGGCGCGGTTGGGGTGCGTCGCCAAAAAGCTCAGCAGCGAGTACTCCATCAGCGTCAGGTCGATGGGCTCATCATCGAGCGTCACCTGGTAGGTAGCCAGGTTAATCTCGAGGTTATCGATGTTGAGCACATCGTCGGCGGTGACGGTCTCCTCCTCGCCCATCAGGCGCTGCGCACGAGCCTTGAGCTCGTTGGGTGTCGCCGTGGGGCATACAAAGTCGGCATGCGCGTGATTGGGCAGGCGCAAGGTACCGAGCGCCTCGTCGTCGACGATCACCAACATGGGGACGCCGCCACGATCGTCAAGCCACTTGGCAATCTGATCGATACGGTCGCTGCGGATGCCGTCGGAATCGAGAATCAGCAGGTCAAAGTCGTGCGCCGCAGTCGGCGAATCGGGGGTTGCCAGGCTCACCTCGACACCCAGGGTGGTCGTCAAGCTGCGGGCAAACTCGTGGAAGCGCGTCGTGCGCGCCATGAACAGGGCACTCTTTTCGGACATATCGGCCTCCAAAGAAATGAGCTCAATCGTACTGGAACAAGCCAGCGCGATTAGGAGTTCGCCAGGTAGTGCTTGATCTCCCACTCGGTGATCGTAGACTCAAACTTATGCCACTCGTCGCGCTTCTTTTTGAGGAAGAAGCTATGGATGTGCTCGCCGAGGGCATCCTTCATAAACTGCGAGTCCTCAAACACGTCGAGCGCCTCTTTGAGCGAGCGAGGCAGCGGCGTGTAGCCGGCCTCGACCATCTGACGGTCGGTAAGCTTGAGCGTCTCGGCCGTGGCCTCGGGCGGGAGCTCCAGCTTGCGCTCGATGCCGTCCAGACCAGCCGCCAGCGTGACGGCGTTGACCAGATACGGGTTAGCCATGGGATCGGGACTACGAAGCTCGATGCGCGTGGACAGCTGCTTGCCAGGCTTGTAGACCGGAATGCGGACCATACTCGCGCGGTTGCGCAGGCCCCACGTGGCGTACTGCGGCACGGAGTCGCCACCCGTGGTGACGCGCTTGTACGAGTTGACCGTGGGGTTGGTGATGGCGCTAATCTCGCGGGCATGCGCCAGGATGCCGGCCATATAGTGCTTGGCGATATCGGAGAGGTGGTACTTCTCGTCGTCCTCGCCCCAAAAGACGTTGTTGCCGTCGTGGTCGAACAGCGACTGATGTAAAAACATGGCGCTGCCGTCCTCGCCCGCCAACGGCTTGGGCATAAAGGAGGCATGGCAACCGCTCTCGTAGGCCTGCTGCTTAATGATGAGTTTGGCCGTAGTGATGGCGTCGGACATGCTCAGGGCCTCGGCGTGGCGCAGACTCATGCCGTGCTGCGAGCGGCCGGCGGCGTGGAAGGTGTACTCCACGGGCACGGACATCTTCTCGAGCGTGAGGACCGTGTTGCGGCGCAGGTCGCGGGCGGCATCGCTCACCGAAAGATCGAAGTAGCCCACGTTGTCGAGCGGCTCGGGCGTGTGCTCGTCGGGGAAGTAATAGTACTCCAGCTCGGCGCCCACGTTGAGCAGGTAGCCAGCCTTCTCGGCCTTGCGGAACATGCGGCGCAGGGCATCGCGCGGGTCGCCGGCGAAGGGCTTGCGGTCGGGGGTGCACACATCGCAGAACACGCGGGCGACGCCGTTATGGCTCGGGCGCCACGGCAGGATCTGGAAGGTCGAAGCATCGGGAAACGCCAGCATGTCGGCTTCCTCGGGCGTGGCAAAGCCCTCGATGGCGGAGCCGTCAAAGCCAATACCCTCCTCAAAAGCGACCTCGAGGTCCTCGGGGCTAATGGCAAAGTTCTTGAGGCGGCCGAGAATGTCGACAAACCACAGACGCACAAAGCGGATGTCACGCTGCTCTACGGAGCGGAGTACGTAATCGATGTTCTGCTGGTTCATGTCGCTCCCCTTTCTTTCGGGCGGGTTTCGACTGGTCTATATCGCAGATACTATCGCAGAAAAATGTTTCCGCAGAGTTAAAGCGTATCAAGCGCTCAAAAAACGTGTGCGAACAGGCAGTTACGAACGAGCGGCTAGCGTGAGGTCGAGGCGCGGTGTTCGATGTGGCCGGGGATCTCGATGCGTTTGGGCGCCAGCTTTGCGGCATCGCCCACCGTGGTGGTAACGACGTCGATGCGCTCGGACAGGCGCTCGACTACGCGCTCGGCAATGGTAAGGGTGTCTTGCGCTGCCGTGGTGACGCCGCCAAAGAGCACGTGATTCCAGGGATAGTCGTCAAACGTCGCGATCTTGAGCCCCGCCGGCAGCGAGGGACCAAGCTGCGCCAGCGCCTCGGTCAAACGCAGGAAGACCAGACCGTTGACGGCAATGAGGCCGAGCTTTTTGCCTGCATAGCCGCGGATGGTCTCGTCCAAGCGGCCGACACCCGAGGCGCCACCATCGGCCAAGGTGACGACCTCGCCCGCAAGGCCGCGGCGCGAAAGCTCGTCGGCAAAGGCCTCGGCGCGCTCGCGACGCGCGGGGCTATCGTCGCTTGCCTCGGTGAGCAGGCACAGGCGCTCGCTGCCGGCGGTAGCCAAGGCGCCTACCAAGCCGGCAACCAGCTCGCGGTTGTTAGATGTCACCAGATCGACACCGCCGGCGGCAACATCGCGGTCAAGCAGCACAACGGGCAGGCGCCCCGCGGCCGCGGCGATCGCCTTGTCGTTGCCGCCACAGGTGTTGACGACCAGACCGTCCACGCCGGCATCGATAAGTCTGGTGAGCGACTCGGCCTCCTTGACGGGGTCGTTGCCGCTAATGGCCGTCATGAGCGAGCAGCCGCGCGCGGCGGCGCTGGCGGAAAGCCCTTCGAGCATGGCGCTCGAGAACGGGTTGGCGATGTCGGCCAGGATCACACCGATGAGGTTGGTACGCGAGCTGCGCAGATTGCGCGCGGCGGCACGCGGGCGATAGCCGGTGCGCTCGATGACCGCCGCGATGCGAGCACGGGTTTCCTCGGTCATTTGCCCGGGGCGGTTGTTGAGATAGCGCGAGACAGTGGCCGGACTCACGCCCGCCTCGGCGGCAATGTCCTTGATTCTCATCTGCGCCATAGCGCACCCCGTTTCCCAATTGTTGGCAGCCTGAGCCATTTTAGGCATTTTTTAAAAATCTCGGTTGCAAAACGCTGTAGGTGAGAAGCATCGTTTTTGCGTCTCGAGCAGATGCGATAATGGGCTAGATAGCCGAGTCTTTAGACAGCTCAAAATAGTCGGGATGCAAGGCAATAACCGGGCCCTGCTCCTCGGGCATCAGGTGCAAGTGCGTCTCTGCCAGATAACTCGCCGCATCGGTATCGCCCCTCTTAATGGCCTCGAGAATCCGGCGATGCTGCCGACGAATCGGCTCCCAATCCAGATCCTGCGACACCATACGCAACCAGTTGTATCGCTCAAAATGCGTGTTGATGCTCTTCATCCAATCCCACAACATGTGACGACCGGCAATCTCAAAACATGTCTCATGGAACAGGTTATCCAGGTCAAAGAAACGGCGCGTTTCGCCATGGTCGAGCGACTCGGACTCGGTAAGAATCTGCTCAAGCCGCTGCTTTTGCTCGGGCGAAGCGGCCGAACAGCATTTAATAAGCACGCTTCTCTCGAGCTTCTCGCGCAAAAAGCAGGCGTTTTCGGCGCGTTCCATGCTGATTTTCGAGACATAGGTGCCGCTTTTGGGACGCGTTTCCACCAGCTCCTGCTCACGCAGGCGCACAAAGGACTCGCGAATGGGCGTGCGCCCGATTCCCGTCTCCTTTTCCAGGCCAATCGCCGAAAGGCGCGTGCCGGGCTTGAGCTCGGCATAGATGATCTTGGACCGCAATGCGTTGTACGCCTGGTCTTGCAGGCTCTGATAATGCTGCTGTTCCATAAAGCCCTCGGATGAAGCCTCGGTTAATCGAATACCACCATGCAATACTATCGCATCCCCCGCCCCCTCATAAGTTGCGGTGGAATAGTTCCTGCTCAAGGCCTTCAGCAGCAAAAACAGGAACTACTCCACCGCAACTTCCAACAGTCTTTTTGGGACGGGGCTCTTTTAGCTACCCTGGCCCGCAGATCGGCCCCCTTGCCACAAAAGTGGCCCATCTACTACGTTAACACGGATAGCCTCGGCCATACCGAAAACCGTGAAAACAAAACCGCAGGTAGATAGCTTGTCGATTTTCGAAAAAAGCCGACTATGGTTGACCCCTGCGGCTTAAACGTAGTAGATAGGCCCTTTTCGTGGCACAGCACTACTCCATCCCAAATTGGCACCCCGAGCCCTCGTGAGTTGCCAACAAGCTGTTCGCCCAGCGCTTTATCCGCGCGGCATTCGGAAAATAGCACCACCGTAAGAACCCGCGAACAGCGCTATACGTTGCTATATCTCACTATACTTTGCTATATCTTGCTATACTTTGCTATATCTTGAGCAAAGGTGGCTCACATGCAAACAAACCCTTTTAAGCCCACAGCAGGTAAAACACCTCCCACGATTATCGGCCGCGAAGATGTACTCGAAGAATTCAGTGAAGGCCTCACCAACGGGCCTGGTGCCCCTGGGCGCCTAATGCGCATAGCCGGCGTCCGTGGAACGGGCAAGACGGTCCTCCTTGACGAGTGCTCACGTTTGGCGCAAAGCCGTGGCTGGACGGTCATAAAAGAGGTCGCAACCGAGGGACTTTGCCAGCGCATTCTCGAACAGCTGCAGCCCAAATTCCAGGCCAAACACGCCAGATTTGAGCCCACCGTAGCTGGCATATCCATCGGCAGCATAGACATTGAGCGAATCGGCCCATCGCTACGCGACGCCATGAGACAGACAATAACCAAGAATGGAAACGGCCTGCTCATCACTCTCGACGAGGTTCAAGACGCAGAGCTCGATGAGGTCCGAACGCTCTCCATTGCGATTCAGCAGGTTATCGGCGAAGACCTTGATATCGCCTTTGTTTTTGCTGGGCTGCCTTCGATGATTGAAAGCATCATCAACGGAAAGACACTTACGTTTTTGCGCCGTACCCTCCCCTTTGACCTGAAGGCTGTGGCAGTAACCGAAGTGTCGTACTCCCTCGAGGAAACCATTGAAGCGTCTGGCATGGAGTTGCAGCCAGGTATTGCCGGCCAACTTGCCGAGGCAACGCAAGGCTATCCTTTCATGATCCAACTCGTTGGATACTACGCATGGCAGTTGGCGAGACGCGCACATACAGCGATTATTGGAGAAGAAGAAGCCGAGCGCGGCATTGCAACGGCACGCGAACGCTTCTGCGCCATGGTGATTGAGCCCGCGCTGCAGTGCATTCCGCCCACGTGCATCGCTTATCTGCTGAGCATGGCGTCTTTGGGGCAGACGAGCTCGACCAGCATGGTTGCCGATGCCCTAAACAAAACGCCTCAACAGGTGAGTTCCGTCCGCAGCCGCCTGTTAAGAGAATCGATTATCGAGGCTCCCTCGTACGGCAAGGTCTCATTTGCCATCCCCTACATGCGCGACTACCTCTACAAGCACAAAGCCGAACTGGAAGTTGAACTGTAGAAACGGTAACTGCCCTGCAAGACGAAAACCGTTCCAGGAGTACTTCTTTGCCAACGCCACCGACGAGGCCATCATCGCCAAGGTCAAGGAGCTCCTGGGCCCTAATCGGACTATCTGCGCCTTCCCGTCGAACGCAGGCGGCGGCTGCCCAACACACAGGGCAGCCGCCGCTTTTTGCAATCGATTGGTGCAAAGGGGTTGACTAGAGCTCGCAGGCAACCTTGTAGCCGTCGCCGATAGCGTCGCGGATGTTGCCGCACTTGTTGGCGTCACCCAGCACGTGGGTGGTAACGCCGGCAGCGGCAAGGTCGTCGGCAAGCTTGGTGTTGGGACGATAGCCCATGGCAAGCACCAGCGTATCGGCACCGGTGATGGTGTGGACCTCGCCGTCCTTTTCGTAGCTGATGGTGTCCTCGGTAATCTCGGTCACCTTGGCCTCGGTCAGCACGTGAACGCCCTTGGAAAGCATGCGCGTGATGAGCACCGCGCGGCCGGCACCGCCCTCGTTGGCGGCGAGCGTCTTGGTCATCTCGATGACGGTGACATCGCGGTTGGCCGGCGACAGATCATTGACCAGCGGGGCCAAGTAGTCGGCCGTCTCGCAACCGACGGTGCCGCCGCCCACGATGACGATCTTCTTGCCCGGAAAAGCCTTGCCGCCCAGCAGGTCGTCGGCCGTCATAACCTGCTTAAAGCCCTGCATGAAGGCCGGAGCGATGGGCTCGGCGCCATAAGCCAGGACGACCTCGTAGCCGGCGTAGTCACGCTGAATGTCCTCGGCCGAGAGCTCGGTACCAAAGACGCACTTCACGCCCGCCTCAGCAAGACGGCGATACTGATACTTGATCACGCGGGTGAGTTCCTGCTTTGCCGGCGGAACGGCTGCGATACGCATCTCGCCGCCCGGTTCGTCCTGCTTATCCACGAGCACCACGTTGTGACCGCGCTTGGCGGCAATGAACGCCGCCTCCATGCCCGCGGGACCGGCGCCCACAACCAGTACGTTCTTGGCCTCAGCGGCAGGCTCGTAGCCGGCCTCGTCGCGCTCCACGTCCGGGTTGACGGTGCAGGAGATGCGCTTGCCAAACATAATGCCGTTCAGGCAGCGCAGGCAGCCGATGCAGGGGCGGATGTCGTCGGCGTTGCCGGCAGCGGCCTTGTTGCAGAACTCGGCATCGCACAGATTGGCGCGACCCATCATGCAGATGTCGGCAGCGCCGTCCTCGATCAGCTCTTCGGCAATCCATGCCTCGTTAATGCGGCCGACGGTGGCGACGGGAATGTTCACGTGCTTCTTAATCTCACGCGAGCAAGCGGCGTGCGAGGCCTGCTGCGTGCCGGCGGCGGGAATCGCAGAGCCGCGCTTGATGGTGGTGCCGCCCGACACGTGAATCATGTCGACGCCGGCCTTCTCCAGGCGACGCGAGACGTAGATCATGTCGTTGAGGGTCAGGCCGCCATCGGTGTACTCATCACCCGAGATACGAACGTCGATGATAAAGTCCTTGCCGCAGCGCTCGCGAATCTCGGCGATGACCTCGAGCAAAAAGCGCATGCGGGCGTCGAGCGAGCCGCCGTACTCATCGGTACGCTTGTTGTAGAGCGGGGTCAAAAAGCCGCCGAGCATGCCGTGGGCGTGCGCCGCATGGACCTCGACGCCATCGACGCCGGCCTTCTGCATACGCACGGCAGCGTCGCCAAACTGATGCGTGAGCTCGTGAGTCTCATCGACCGTGATGGGACGCGGCGCCTCGCGAGCATAGGACGGGCCCACAAAGGACGGAGCAATCAGGCGCGGCGTGCCCGGGATGTTAAAGGCCATGTAGGCGGGGTGGAAGAGCTGCGGCATGATCTTGCAGCCGTACTCGTGGACGGCCGCGGCGAGCTTTTCCCAACCGGGGATAAACGTGTCGTCGTAGCAGCACATGTCACCCGGCAGATAGGTATAGGTGGGCTCGACCGTCACGACCTCGGTAATGATGAGGCCAACGCCGCCCTTGGCACGGGCACGGTAATGATCGACCAAGTCGTCGGTCACATAGCCATGATCGGCCAGGTTCGTGGACACCGGCGGCATAAAGACGCGGTTCTTGACCTCGGTCGTACCGACCTTGATCGGACTAAAGAGCATCGGGTAGGCGGAGGACTCCATACAGGCTTCCTTTCGTTTGAGCCGCTCGGCGGCAGTTGCTAACGTACTTATTGTATCAGCAACTGCCGTATCCGTAGTCAAACATGCCCAAACGCCGGTCGACTAATGAATACCGCGGCCCAAGTCTTCGGCGATTTTGTCTACGCCCTTAAGCGCGGCGCACGTCTTTTTGTTGGAACAATGCCCCGTGCAAACGCCACCCTGAGCGCAGTCGGCGCAGGTACCCTTGCGGTAGATGCGCACGCATACCGCGACAAACGCAATACCGATAACAGCCAGTACAACAATATCGATAGGTGCCATAGCAAGCCTCCTCTAGTTAACCGCCACTTACTTTACCCCATTCTCCACCTACCAAAAAGGGACAGGTTTATTTTGGTCGGTTTTATCTGCGGAAACGCCACATCTCCCCCCCCCCCCC
>CABUUJ010000019.1 GCA_902494715.1 uncultured Collinsella sp. | reverse complement strand
CCCGAGCTCGAAGAGCCCTATGGCCGCCTTCCTGGCCTCGACATCATGCTTCACCCTCAAATCAACGCGCATAAAGAAAGCCTCCCATTTCTCATGTCCAAGAAATGGGAGGCAGTTCATTGTCCGTTCTAGCGGGCTTAATCAGGTGATCGGTTAACGCGCAGTAGTGCAGGCAAACCTTACGCAAACAGGCCGTAGATGCTGATATTGGCCTTGGCGTAGAGGCCGTTGGCGTACTCGGTCCACTTGGAGCTGGCGCTCGAAGCCTGCGAGGAATACTGCTGGTAGGCGGTGTAATAGGCGGTCATGGCCTGCTTGTAGGTGGCGCTATCGGCCGTAAAGGCATCGTCAGCGAAGGCCTTAGCGTAGGTGCTATCGGCGTCCTTCCAGGTACCCTTTTCGCTATCCCACTCGTCGCCGGCAAGGTTGATGATGTAATCGGCGTAGTCCTTGCTCGCAGTCTCCTCGTTGCCGTCAGAAGGCTCGGTCGGAGCAGTCGGCATGCTTGCGGAGCTGTCGCCCACCTTCTTCTTGTAGAGCTTCTGCAGCGTCGCGGACTGACGGACGATCTGCTTGGCCTGGTCCTTGGACACGCCGTACTGCGTGGCCATGGTCTTGTAGTCGGAGGTGCCGATGGAATCCTCAGCGTACTTCTTCATTTCCTTGGAAGAAACGGTAATGCCCTCGTCCTCGGCAGCATCGAGCAGAATCTTGTTGCGCACGTAGGACAGGATGACGTCGGCAGACGGAGCGGTGTAGTTGCCATCGCCATCCTTGACGGTGTCGAGGCTGTACTGGCTCTCGATGGCCTCGCGCGCGGTGATGTCGCTCTTCTTGCCGTTGTAGCTGTAGCTTGCCACGGTCGAATCGAGCTGGTCCTCGGTGAGGGTCGCCGAGCCGACGCCCTTGCCGCCAAAACCACCGTTGCCGATAAAGAAGCCGACCACAGCAGCGATCACGATAGCGACAACAAAGGCGGCAATCATCGTCTTCTTGTGCTTGGATGCATGGTCGTCCGCGTCGGAGTCGTCGTCCTCGTCCTGTTCCTCGGGCATGAGGTTCTCGTCGGCGGCGTCCGCGGCGATCTTTGCCTCCAGGCGAGCGTCCTCCTCCTCGGCCGTCGTGCCGGCGGCAATGTGCTCGGCAGACGTACCGGCGACCAGATCGATCTTCTCGTCCTCGTCACCGTCGGGGCCTTCGCCGCGCTCGATGATCTGGATGCCGTCGATCTCGTCCTTCTCGTCCTTCTTTTGAATCAGACCCATATCAGTTACTCCTTGTTAGGAAACATAGTCCGCAATAGAATACGCCCGACAGAGCGCCGGGCGTATTGATTCTCAGGTTATACGCAAACACTTAAGTACTATTTAGGCGTTTGCAGTCTGCATGCCTTAGGCCAGGTGCGCGATAACGGCATCGGCAAAGGCCTGCGTGCCCACAGCGCCCTCAACGGAGCCGGTCTGGGCACGACGAACGTCGCCGGTAACCTGCTCACCCTCGTCGAGCGTGGCAGAAACGGCGGCGCGAATGCGATTGGCCGCGTCGTTCTCGCCCAGGTGATCGAGCATCATCGCAGCAGAGAGGATCTCGGCCGTGGGGTTGGCGATATCCTGGCCAGCGATATCGGGCGCGGAGCCGTGCGTTGCCTCGAAAATGGCGCAGTCGGCACCGATGTTGGAGCCGGGGGCCATGCCCAAACCACCCACCAGGCCAGCGCACAGGTCGCTGACGATGTCGCCGTACAGGTTGGGCAGCACCAGGACATCGAAGTCGTTGGGGTTCTGGACCAGGCCCATGCAGGTGGCGTCGACAATCTTATCGTTGAACTCGATATCGGGATAGTTGGCGGCCACCTCGCGCGCAACGCGCAGGAACAGGCCGTCGGTCGCCTTCATGATGTTGGCCTTATGCACGGCCGTCACCTTTTTGCGGCCGCAGCGGCGGGCATAATCAAAGGCGTACTCCACAATACGGCGGCTCTTGGCGATGGAGATGGGCTTGATTGAGATCGCGGAATCCGCGGCGAAGGTCTTCTGGCCCGAGCGCTCGACGAGCTGCGAGAGCTCCTCGACCTCGGCAGCGCCCTCATCGAACTCGATGCCGGCGTAGAGGTCCTCGGTGTTCTCACGCACGATGACCAGGTCGACGTCGCGGAAGCGCGAGCCGTCGCCCGGCTGCGACAGGCAGGGTCGCACGCAGGCGTACAGGTCAAAATGCTTGCGCAGGGCGACGTTAACGCTGCGGAAACCCGTGCCGACCGGCGTGGTGATGGGGCCTTTGATAGCAACCTTGGTCTCGGCGACCGCGTCGAGCACGTGCTGAGGCAGTGGCGTGCCAAACTCGTCCATGACGCCGGCACCGGCCTCTTGGACGTTCCAATTGATCTGGACACCGGTGGCCTCGACCACGCGGCGCATGGCCTGCGTAATCTCGGGACCGATACCGTCACCGGGAATCAGGACTACATCGTGCGCCATAATCTGTTACTCCTCGTCTTCGGCGTCGTCAGATTTTTTTACGCTAGCACGCTTCTTCTTTTTGGAGAGATCCAGGCCAAAACGTTTAACAAGCATTTCGCAAATCTCGCTCGAACGGGCTTTGAGATAGCTGCCCTTGCCGTTCTCGGCATCGAACTTAAGGCGCAGCGCAAGCTTCTCGGCGACCTCGGCGTCGATCTCGCCCTGGCCAAACTCGTACAGGCAACCGAGCATGTCGCGATACTCGAGGTCGCCGTGGTAGCACTGGATGGCCTCGTCCAGGATGGGCCAAGCCTCGCGCGAACGCTCGACGCTCGTGGCGCCCCACACGCACAGCAGGCGGAAGGCGGCATAGCGCAGCGTGGAGGAAATCTCGTCGAACAGCGCGGTCTCGGCGCCCTCAAAGGCATCGCCCAGCTGCTCGGGGCAGGTAGTGGCGAGCGCCGCTAAGGCATCGAGAGCCTCCCAGCGGGTCTGAGCCTCGGGGCGGTCGAGTGCCTCGATCAGCGCGGGCACGCAGGGCACGACGCGCTGCGGATCGCGCTCGGCAAGCAGGTGCAGCACGCGGGCGGCAAACTGACGGATGCGGCGCGTGGGGCAGCCGAGCTCCTTGACCAGACGGTCGACGGCGTTCTCGTTCTCCTCTGCCAGCTGAAGCTGTGCCAGCTCCTCGTCGGTGAGCTGTTCTTCCTTGTTTTCTGCCATAGTTACCTCTTCTTACTATTTCTTAGCGTGCTTGCCAGCACCCTTGCTGTCATCGGTGACCGAGATGAGCTGTCGGTCGGCCGCGCCATTGCGGCGTGCGCGGCGACGCTCCTCGGCATCGCCCGCGTCGGCGGCGGCGCGGTGGGCCTTGTTGACGTTAAAGACCTCGTCGTGCTTGCGCCACGGACCGACGGACTCGCCAAAGCTCATCTTAAGGCCGGCGATAAAGCCGCCGAGCCAGCCGATCGGCGCAAACTGCACCAGCGGGAACAGCGAGAACACCCAGGTCAGCAGGACGACTGCCGCCGCTCCTGCAAAGTTGGCAATCCAGTAGTCGCGCTTGGTGATGACGCGCTTTTCGCACGCCCACTGGCCGCACAAAAAGCCGATGTAGATCGCAAAGAGAAAAAGCACCAGCGCAAGCACCACGAACGTCCAGCTCATGGGCGCTACTCCTCGTGATGATGGCCGCAGCAGCACTCGTGGCCGTCATCATGGCCGTGGCCGCCGCAGCACTCGTGGCCCTCGTCGTGGTGGTGGCCACAACCGCACTCGTGATCGTCGCCATGCTCGCCGCAACCGCAGCCTTCCTCGTGAGCGCCATGCTCCTCGGGACGATACTGCGACCAGTCCAGACCGGCGGCGATGGCGTCGGCCTCCTCCTTATAGAGGACCGTGACGGCCTGGGTACCCAGCTTGGCACCACCGATGGCGTCGAGCATGTCGTAGAGCGTAAAGGCCACGTCGGCACCGGGCAGCGCAAGCTCGCGGTCGTCGGCATAGGCGAGCGCCAAGCGCAGGTCCTTGATAAAGTGCTCGACCATAAAGCCGGGCTTGTAGTCGCCGTCGAGCGCCTTGGGAGCCAGGCTCTCCATGGCGCCGGACTTGCCGGTGCCGCCCAGGATCATCTGGCGGGTCTTCTCCAGGTCAAGGCCGCTCAACTCGGCAAATGCCATGGCATCTGCCATGCCGACCATGCAGGCGCCCAGCGACACCTGGTTGGCGAGCTTGGCAGCCTGGCCCTTGCCGGCGCCGTCGAAGCAGCAGATGTTGGCCGCAAAGGTGGCAAGGATGTCGCGGACCGGCGCGATGTCGTTCTCGGTAGCGCCCACGATAGCCGTGAGCGTACCGGCGATAGCGCCCGACTCGCCGCCGGTGACGGGGCAGTCAAACGCCATGCGACCAGAAACCTGGGCGGCCTCGGCAATGTCACGGGCAAGCTCGGGCGAGCTCGTGGTGAGGTCGATCAAGACCGCACCCGGCTTGGTGCACGCGAGCAGGCCGTCGCCCGCCAGGTAGAGTTCCTCGACCTCGGAGGGATAGCCCACCATGGTAAAGACGACATCGGCGTTCGCCGCGGCATCGGCCGGCGTATCTGCCCAGACGGCGCCGCGCTCGATAAGCGCCGCCGCCTTGGACTTGGTGCGGTTGTTGACCGTGACGGGATAGCCGGCGTCCAGAATGTGGCCGGCGATGGGGGCACCCATGATTCCGGTGCCAATGAATGCGACGGAGAGCTTGTTTGCCATGAAACCTTTCCTTTTGGGTTGGGTGTTGTTACCAGGTTGAATACTCGGTGCCAGCGTTTGGGCTGTGAGTCGAGGGCGATTACGGACGCAGCGCTTGCCTACTGACCGCGCACGCGGCGGGCGATACGGTCGGAAAGCGACGCCTTGTCGGCGCGGTTCTTACCCCAAAACGCGCAGCCCACCATGCCGGGGCCCACGTGCGAGCCGATGGTGGGACCCACGGAGCCGCGAATGATCGTGACGTCGGCGCAACCCTCCTCCTTGCGGATGGCGGCTTCGAGCCAGTCACCATCCTTTTCGGCATCGGCCGTCATGATGGCGATGGGCATGGTGCGATCGGGCACGTAGTTCTCGCGGAACGACTTGAGGATGGACTTGAGCGCCTTCTTGCGGCCGCGGTTGACGCCGATCAGCGACAGCGAGCCGGCCAGGTCGTAGGAGAGCTCGGGCTTGACATCGAGCTTTGCCGTGAGCTGCGCCGCCGCGGGCGGAATGCGGCCGCCGGCAGCCAGTGCGTCGAAGCTCTCGAGCGTAAAGTAGCCGTGGACGTAGGTCTTTGCCTCGTTTGCCCAATCGACCAGCTGCTTGGCGGTCAGTCCCGCCGAACGCTGGCGCACGGCCTCGAGCGCCAAGAGCGCGCCGGTCGCACAGGGCAGAGCGTTGTCGACCACGTAAAGCTCAAAATCGGGATACTCGGCGCGCACGGCATCTGCCGCCTGGCACGCGGAGTTGTAGCTCGACGACAGCGCCGAGGTAAAGCACAGGTAGACCGTGGGCGTGCCCTCTTTGGCGCACTCGGTAAAGAACTCGATATAGCGACCGAGCGACACAGCCGAGGTGGACACGCGGGCACCGGCGCGCATCCGGTCGTAGAACTCCTTGGGTGTGATGCTCGACCAGATGTCGTCCGTGCGCTCTTCGCCATCGATAATGAAGGGGAAACCCAGGATATCGACATCGAGGTTCGCGGCGACCTCGGGGCTAAAGTCGCAGCAGGTATCGACGACGATGCGGCAACGGTCCGAATGACCGGCGGATGCGGCCTTGTCCATCAAAGCGACTCCTTACGTAAAAAGGCGGCCACCCGCATGGGATGGCCGCCAACCGTTAACTCATGCAAGTTAACGTATTTTACTCGTCAAGTGTTTCGATGCGGGGCTTGATGATGCCATATCCACCATTCTTACGGTGATACACCACATTGATGAGGCCAGTCGTCGCGTTCTCGAACACGTAGAAGTCGTGGCCGAGCAGATCTGTCTGCACCAGCGCCTGCTCCTCAGTCATCGGGGTGACGTCGATAACCTTCTCGCGGACGAGCAGGTCGTCCTCTTCCTCGGGCAGCAGCAGGTCGGCCAGATCCTCAACGCGCTCGACCGGTGCGACATCCGCGGCGCTGGCACCGCCCTGGCGGTTGTCCACAACCTTGGTCTTGAACTTGCGCAGCTGGCGGGTGACCTTATCGGCGGAGAGGTCGATGGCGGCGTACATATCTGCACCGTGCTCGGCAACGCGAATCACCGAACCGCGGGCACGAACCGTAACCTCGACGATTGCCGGGTTGGGGTTCGAGGGGTTCTTCTCATAGCGAAGTACAACGTCGACCGTCATGGGCTCGATATCGAAAACCTTGAGCGCCTCGCCGATCTTCTCATCCACATGCGCACGCAGAGCATCGGTTACCGTCGTCTTGCGTCCAGAAACCTTGATATCCATACGTGGCTCCAATCTGCCTCGGGGACTTACTGTACTGGCTATGTACCCATTGCCGTGCATTTAATCACGCGGATTCCTAAAGACCCGAATAACGATTGCTTGATACCGCATACCGAAGTCTCGTACTTTTCCATGGCAAAGTGCGCTATAGGAGGGGGCCGGCCGCTTTGTATTTGGTCCCGAAAATTGGCTTTGACCTGCTGGTTTTATTGGGATGAAAAAGCCGGGCTCCCCCATCGGGGAAGCCCGGCAGTGCGTGTTGAAACCGTGAAGAGGTGTCCTTTCCAACGTATAGGAGACACCACCCCTAGCAATAACTAGCTATTGAGTTTGTTAATGTCGTCGTCGGTGATGGTGGCTTCCTGGCTGGACGATTTGTCCTCGGAGGATGCGGTCTCATTGTTGGAATCGGAGGACTCGCTGCCGGAGGACGTGGTCTCACTGGACTCAGAGTCGCCCGGCTGCACGTTAGCGCCCGAAACCGTCTTAGTGGTGAGGTCGTAGGGCATCGTGCCATACCAGACGCAGTGGACCGCCTCGAGCGTGCCGTCGGCCGTAATACCGTCGAGGGCATCGCTCACGGCACGGCATAGTTCGTCATTGGACGAGAGGCCCACAACACCAAGCGTCGAGGGCGCCTCGAGCGCACCGACATAGGAGATCTCGCTCATCAGGCGTGCAAGGTAGCCGCCGGCCGTGGAGTCGCAGATCACATAGTCGACCTCGCCGGACTCGAGCGCCTCAAAGCACTCGTTGATGTTGGAGTAGGTCTTTTGGTTGGCGGTGATGCTCTGCTTAGCAAGCGCCTCCTGCGAGGCCGAGGACGCCTGAACGCCCAGGGTGGACGTGTTAAGGGTATCGGTGGAAACGCTTAGCGACCCACCATCGCTAGTTTTACCGAACACGGAAGTGGCATCGTACAGGCAGGTGCCGAGCGAGCTAATGTCCCCGTCCGTGGAGTTAATCTCGCCGATAAAGATATCGGCCTTTTTGTCGCCGAGCGCGGAACCTGCCGAGGACGCATCGACAAAGGCAACCTTAAGGCCCATGCGGCTTGCGAGGGCGCGGGCGGCGTCGACCGCATATCCCGTGAGCTCGCCGTCGGCGCCCTGCATTGCCTGCGGCGCATCGGAAGTATCGAGGGCGACCGTCAGGGTTCCGGGAGTGACCAGGGCATCGTCCGACACCGCCGGCGTGACGGTCTCGTACTCGATCTGGTCGATCGTGGGAGTCGTGAACGTAGACAGCGGGTTGAACGCGCATCCGCTCAGGCCCAAAACGGCGATGACCGCTGCGGTCCCAGCACCTAACCGAGCCGCGTGCATCAAGCTGCCCCTCACCATGTCCACTACCCTGCCTTCTGTGTCGTATACGATCCGTGCGTTGCGCGGAATATCAGGTTGTTCCCACCAGCTGACCTGGTATTTGACCCCACACTTGCGCACCGGGGTGTTTGCTCGGGAGGCCGCAGCCACCTTCACGACTGGCCCGCTCGCCCGCGAGGCGGTATTGCCCCAAAGAAAGTAGAACGGACGGTGCGGCTTACATCTAGGACGCGCCATGATCGCGCCGCGCGCACGCGGTCGCTTACGTGGATCCCTTTGACCGCGTCTGTCTTGGACTAGGACGGGCATTTCGTCCGTCCGCAACCACAGCCTGGCAGGAACGTAGCGCATTATAGCTAAGTTCAAGCTAAAGTTTAAGGTTAGGGGCGTTATTCGCATCGCGAGTACAGATTTCGCAGGTCGGAGCGGGCTATTCGTGCCCCTATGAAGCCCGGAGCTCCCCTACGGGGAGCTCCGGGGCACCCGTCTCAGGGTGCCGTGGCCAAAAAATAGCAAATATGAGTACTGTTACCAATTTAGTAGCAGGAGTTTTTGGCTCTGCAAGCTGTTTTCACGCTCTATTACGTCAGATTGATGCCAGGATATTCCACATTTGTTTAATAACTTTCTAATTTACCCCATCTTCCAGTCCCAAAATCCCTGATTTTACTGTTACTGAATTTGTAGCAGTACTCATATTTGCTATATTTTGGCCAGAGCATATATCCAACCCCCTGTTTCAGAGCATTGTTAGGCGGGTTTAAGCCCAAAACACGCCCGCAGCGTGTTAAGCAGCGCCTCTTGCTTTTTCCTGCGGGCATCGACACGATTCCGGTACCGCTTTCGCATACGCTGGTGCATGCGCCATGCGAGCGCCTCCATTGCCTCCATGTCGCAGAGCATCTCGTTATTGACCGTCGCGACCTCGATTCCCATAGTAATCAAGCCCGTGTTGCGTTTTTCATCATGGATACGTCCCCTCCGGGAGGAATGGCCCAGCTCACCGTTGTATTCCAGGTCAAACTGGGCTGCTTCCTGATACGCATCGCAAACTGCATGCGGCATCCCCGAGATTGCCTGCGCACGGTCATCGAACTCGATCTTGTAGTCGGTCTTAAAGGGACCGCAGGCAAATCCGCCACAGGAAAACCGAAGCGAAAACATGGCGAGCATGATGCACTCCATGGGTGAGCGCAGGTTTTCCGACAGATAGGGGCACAGACGCCGCAGCCGTTTGGCCGTGCTTCCTTTGCACGCCGCGAGGTAATCTGCCAGGCGATCGGGTGTCAGCACGGGCTCGACCTCAAAGTAACCGACATCTGGCGGCTGGTCTTTGTCCTTTGCCAATTTGTTTACGACAGGCGATGTGTAGGGAGGTAGATACTGCCCGCGATCGCTCAGCGAAATCTTGGAGCACAGTTCCTGGGCCAGGGCAAACGCCTGGATACAGCCGACTTCGCGCGCAACGGCTACGCAGAGGGCCTCGGGAGACAAGCTGTACACCCCCGGCTCCACCTCCAGAATCGAGCCGGCGGGCAACTCGGAGCATACGGACCAGCTCACGCCAAGAATACGGCGGCGCTGCGCTGCAGATCCTACCAGCAAGCACAAATCCTCTTGCACCTCGCCGCTTGCGGCCCCAATCCGCACCAAATCGGGAAGATAGATGTCCTCGGTCGAGGGCGACGACGTGCGCAGCACACGGCGCTCTTCATCGGGATTAAGATCCTTCCAGCTAATGTAGCCCATCTGCCGGCGCTCGGCGCGCATCATGCGCAGCGCCGAGGCACCCGTCAAAATTACGGAAGCAGCCAGCTGCTCGCTTGCAGGCTTGCCACGCTGCCCGATCTTTATTGCCATCTGAACCACCCCTACCAAACGCGTGCGATAGCGAGGCCATCAACGGCCGCAGCGCCGGCGCGCTTGAGTTCCGCCGAAGCCGCTGCCATCGTCGCGCCCGTGGTGATAACGTCATCGATAAGCAGCAGGCGCTTGCCCCGCACGTCCTCAACCGTCTCGTACATGCCTTGGGCACGCTCGCGGCGCTCCTCACGACCGAGTTCGCGCTGGTCGCCATGCCCGTACTTGACGAGAGCATCGAGCAGGGGAACACCCGACAGCTCGCAAAATGGGCGCGCAATGGCCTCCATATGATCAAAACCACGCCGCCGAAACGCTGCCGCCGTCGCAGGCACAAACACCACCGCATCCGCGCCGGACAGCACACCTCCGTAGCGATCGGGCGCTACGACCTGGGCATGCAGGGCGGTGTCGTAGAGCAGCTCCGCCAGATACGGAGCCAGACGTCGCTCGCCCGCATCCTTGTACGCTTTAATGATGCGCGGCAGCGGATGCGCATAGACGGCGCACGCCAGACAGCGATCGAGTGCCTCCGCCATTGCCGAGGACGTGCCCTCGACCGAACACTCAGTGCACAGCAAATCCCCAAACGGGGCGCCGCATCGGGTACAGCTATGACGTGGGTCGATGAGCGTGAGCGCGGCCAGGCAGTCTTGGCAAATAAGCGCACCGGCGCGTTCGCAGCCGGCACATCGCGTGGGCGACAACGCCTCAAGCGCCTCGTACGTCGCGTGCTCGGCAAACGGTAGCAATTCGTCCGCAAACGGTAGGGCACCGGCTCCCTGCAGACGGCTCAATATGTTCAGATGGCTCTTCAAGACACAACCCTCCCTACGTTCGGTCGCGGGGAGGGTTGTTGATTCGGCGCTATGATACCCCGATGCGCTCGGGGCAAGGCGGGCTAAATCCGCTCGCGGGCGTTATTCGCCGGCGGGCGGTTGCGGTGCGGACGAAGACGGAGTCGAGCCCTCGCCGCCATCCTGGCGCGGCTTGCGGGAACGGCGACGGCGACGGCGCTTTTGACCCTGGTCGGCCGAGCCCTCGCCACCGCGCGGCTCGCGCTCGTCGCGAGCGGCGCCACGCGAAGCCTTGGCAGCCGCTCCCCCGCCATCCCCGGGACGACGGCGCGTGACCTTGACCTCGCCATCCGAGACCTGATCGGCCACGGAGGGCACTGAGGGCTTCTGCTGCGCGCCCGAGGAATGGCGACGGCGCGGACGCGGCGTGCGCTCCTCCTCGCCACGTGACTTGCCGCCCTTGTCGGCAGGCGCATCGGAGGCCGAGGCGCCCTTGGAAGCGGCACCAGCCTCGCGAGCAGCTGCGGCGCGGAAGGCGTCCTCGCGCTCCTCGCTCGACAGATGACGGCGGCGGCGACGTGTGGGGTTCATGCCACCGCCGCGATTCTGCTGCTGGGGTTGCTGAACCTCGCGCTCGCGAGAGGCGTTCTTGCCCGCGGCTGCAGCCTCGGTAGCATCGCCCGAGCCCGCGCGCTTGCGGCGGCGACGGCCATCGGCCGCCCCCTCGGCCTCGGGTGCCTCGGCCTTGCCGCGACCCTTTCCACGGCCACGGCCCTCGCCCTGACCCTGACCGGCGCGAGCATCGGATTCGGCATCGCGACGACGACGCTTGGGCATCGACGTGCCGGCCAGACGGTCGGCACTCGACAGGCCATCGCCCACGTCGACGCCGTTCTCGCGATCGAGCTCCATGAGCGCCAGGCGCATCTCGGGCGACTCGATGCGCTCGAGCACGTCGCGCGTCACGCAGTCGGGGCGGCAGTTGCAGCCCTGCTCGGCGGCCTTCTTTTTGCAGCCCTCCGAGCACGTCATATCGGCCAGGTTGACCTTAAAGACTTTGCCGTTCTCCAGGCGCAGCACCAGCTGCTCACGCGGCGTGTCATACTCCTGGATACGCGCCTTGCCAAGCGGCGTATCGATGAGTGTCTTCTTTTTGGGCGCTCGGCTCTTAAAGTCCTTGTAGGCCTCGAACTCGTAGCGCAGGCAGCACATCAGGCGACCGCACACGCCACTGATCTTGGACGAGTTGAGCGGCAGGTCCTGCTCTTTTGCCATGCGAATCGAGACGGGCTCAAACTGTCCGCCAAAGCGCGTGCAGCAGAGCTCCTGTCCGCACTGGGCGTAGCCACCCACCAGGCGGGTCTCGTCGCGCACGCCGATCTGGCGCATGTCGACGCGAATGTGCAGCGTCGAGGACAGGTCCTTGACGAGCTGGCGAAAATCGACGCGCTCCTCGGCCGCAAAGTAGAACACGGCCTTCTCGCCGCCAAACAGGTACTCGACGCCGACCGGCTTCATCTCGAGGTCGAGCTCCTTGACCAGGCGGCGGAAGTCGACCATGGCCTCGTCGCCCTGGATGGCCAGGTCGTCGGCAAGCTGCAGGTCGATGTCGCTCGCCACGCGCAGCACGGGCTTGAGCGGCTGACCGATCTCATCTTGCGGCACCTCGAAGGGATCGGCCGTGACCAGGCCGATCTCGGTTCCGCGCTCGGTGGAGCAAATGGCATAATCGGCCTCGAGGATATCCAGATCCTGCGGATCGAACCACAGGTCGCGCGAGGCGTAGGTAAACTTAACGGGTACGACTAACGGCATTTCAGTGCCTTCCTGATATCGAACAGCATGACCTCGATGGCCAGCTGGGGAGTAACGTTTCTGGCGATGTTGCGCTCGGCGGTCGCGACTGCCTCGAGCGCCCGGGTGGCACCCGCAACATTGGTCGCGGCGGCAAGCCGACCGATCGTGTCGCGCACGTCTTCGTTTACCACGTCGGCCGCCTCGTCCTGAAGCGTCAGCAGCACGTCGCGCATGAGCGTCCGCGCGCTCGCCAGCGCTTCCATGATACCCGAACGCTCGCGCGCGTTGAGTTCGCGCTTGTTGCGGTCCTCAAGCTGCTTCAATGCTCCACGCGACAGGTAGTCGGCGTTTTGCTCGAGCACCTTTTCCTGCGTGGACTTGACCTCGGCGAGCGGCGCCTTAACGGCGACGATGAGTGACTTGGCGCGACTGAGCACGTCGGCCTCGTCGGCGGCGATAAGCGAATCGATGGCGCGGACCATCTGACGGCGGGCGTCCTGGCGCTCGGCGCTCTTGAGGAACTCGATGCCACGCGTGGGGCTTCCCGCTACGGCGACGGCCATGCGGCAACGCGCAGGGTCCTGACCGGTGGCGCGACTCACGGCCTGCGCGGCGACGGCGGGCGATACCAGCCGAAACGGCACGCACTGGCAGCGGCTCACGATGGTGGGCAACATCACGTCTGCCGAGGTGCCCAGCAGGATGAACATAACGTCCTCGGGCGGCTCCTCGAGTGTTTTGAGCAGTGCGTTGGCGGTGTTGGCGCGCAGCTGCTCGGCACGGTCGATGATGTAGACCTTGGCCTTGGCACGGATGGGCGCCAGCGGCACGTCGTCGAGCAGCTCGCGGGTCTGGGCGATGAGGTAGCCCGTGGCGCTCTCGGGCGTGTAATAGTGCACATCGGGGTGTGTATGGCGGGCGACGCGCACGCAGCTATCGCATGAGCCGCAGCCGTCCTGCTCGCACAGGAAGGCTTGGGCGAGCGCCCACGCGGCGTCGAGCTTACCGGCACCGGGCGCGCCCAAGAACAGGTAGGCGTGCGATGCGCGGCCGCTTGCGATGGCGTTGGTCAAAAAGTCGCGCACGCGTTCCTGGGTGTCGAGCTTGGCCAGCAGACTTGCCTGAGCGGGGGCCATGTTACTCGGCCTCCTGGGCAAGCGCGGCGGCGACGGCATCCTGGGGGATGTCGAGACCGTGCGCGCGAATCTGCTCGACCGTCTTCTCGAAGACTTCCTCGACGGTCGCAGTGGCGTCGATGAGCTTTACGCGGTCTGGCTCCTCGGCAGCAATGGCACAAAATCCCTGATAGACGCGCTCCTGGAAGGCCATGCCCTTGGCCTCCATGCGATCGGCCGCACCACGGGCGGCCATGCGCAGCGCCGCCTGCTCGGGCGTGATGTGATAGACGAGCGTGAGCGCCGGATGCGCACCGGCGACAGCCAGGTTGTTGGCATCGCGCACCATCTGACGATCGAGGCCATCGGCAAACGCCTGGTAGCAGGTCGTGGAATCGTAGAAGCGATCGCACAGGACCACCTTGCCGGCAGCAAGGGCGGGCGCGATGACCTCGTGCACCAACTGAGCGCGTGCCGCCTCGTAGAGCAGCAACTCGCAGGTGTCGCCCATCGCCGTATTGGCAGGGTCGAGCAGCAGAGCACGGATCTTTTCGCTGATGGCGGTACCGCCCGGCTCGCGCAGGCTCACAACCTGGTAGCCAGCGAGCTCGAGCGCACGGGCAAGCAGGCGCGCCTGCGTAGATTTACCGGCGCCATCGACACCCTCGAGCGTAATGAAGCTATGTTGAGCGGGCTCAAAAGCCATGGGCGCAGCCCCTTCCTACAAGGCGCGTAAATGCAGATATATATCAACCAAGCCATGATACCCCAGTGCTCGGTGCGTCCCCAATGGCTAAAGGTGCCTTTCCAAAGTTGCGGTGAAATAGGGACTGATTGAAGCTCTGAGACCGCCAAACAGTCCCTATTTCACCGCAACTTATGATGGGGAATTTTGGACGCTGGGTATAATCGTCGTATTGCATTGAAATGTGGCGAAAGGAGTGGCAATGTCTCGGTATTGCGCCTCGTGCGGCAAGCTTCTTGCAGATAATGCCAAGTTCTGCACCTCGTGCGGTGCACCCGTTGAGCAAACAACCGCGAGCGATAGCCAGCCCGCTTTTGAGCAGACCGGCTCCCTTGATACGCCGCAAGCCAAGGCGGACGACCCCCTCGCCTATCGCCCCGACCCCGCCGCAAGCCCTGCGGCCGTCGAGACCACGCAGCGCATACCCGTCGCGAGCGGCTCGCCCCAACAGGAGCCGGCTCCCGCATACACGCCCGCTTCGCCACAGACCCCCGCTCCCAAAAAGAGCGGCACCGGGCCGCTTATCGCCGTTATTGTTGTGCTGGTGGCGATCATCATCGCCCTGGTCGTTTTCTTTGTGATCAAGCCTTTCGACAACGCCGCCACGCAGACGACTGCCGAGGTAGCTAAGCTGCACCATGACGTCGACGACGATGACCTAAAGCCTCTCGGCGATCCCAACAGCCTGTACGACGATGATGACGATGACGACGAGGATGGCGGCGAAGCAACGCTCTCCGAGCAGAACCTCTACCGCCGACTGAGCGAATACTACGACTTGCTCGAAGACCTCGACAACTACGTCCGTGGCTGCGCGCAGAACTTCAACGGCAGCTATCTGGAAGAGGATCGAACCACCCGTCAAAATCTCGCCGACGTCGCCGAGCGCACGGAGGACACCATCGAGCAGTATTACGACATCGTCGAGGACCTAGACGTTCCGACGAGCTCCAAGAACTACAGCTCCTGGAAGGACATCATCGCCCTGTACGACGACCTGGATCACCGCATTGACGCAATCTGTGATGCCTGGGAGATCAGCCTGAAATACGCCAAGCCTGCGGACCACAAGAATGAGATCGTGGCGCCGCTGTCGCGCGACAACGTGGCGGGCACCAATGACAATAAGTACCGCCTAGACTTTGAGGAGCGCTATCCCGGCGCCAAACCCGTCGAAGTGAACTAGCGCTTTGTCGTTCCCGAGCCGGCAGTTAGGGACGTTCCTAAACTGCCGGCAGAAAAGGAACGTCCCTAACTGCCGGATAAAAAACGAGCGAGGATTTTGAGGTCCTCGCTCGTTTTTGTTTTAGGTGATGTTTCGACCGTGCGGCTACTTGTCGGCAGCAGTCTTTTTGGTAGTCGACTTCTTGGCCGTCGTCTTTTTGGCGGTCGTCTTTTTGGCCGCCGTGGTCTTCTTGGCCGCGGTCGTCTTCTTCGCCGTGCTCGTCTTGGTTGTGGTCTTGCGGCCGCGGGCGGGCTTCTTCTCCTTGGTCGGGCAGTCCATGTTCACGCAGATGCGCCACGGACCGCGCGCCGTGTTGACCACCACGATGGGGGCGCCGCACTCGGGGCAGGTCTCGCCCGTCGCCTCGAGCTTGCCACGCGCCGGCAACGGATAGCTCACACCGCAATCGTCATAGTTGGTGCAGCGGATAAAGCGCTTGCCGCTCTTTTCGCTCTTGTGCGCGATCAGGTCGCCATGGCGTCCCGCCTCGGCGCACACCTTGCACTCGCCCACCTTAAGATCGGGCTCGTAGTTGGTGGGGCACGTGGGGTTCACGCAAATCTCGAAGGCCTTCTGGCGGAACGGCTGACACTTAATGCGCGGCGCGCCGCACTCGGGGCACACGGCCGCCTCGCCCTCGAGCGGGCTTACCTTGACGCCGCTCGGCACCGGATAGGTCACGTCGCAGTCGGGCCAGCCCATGCAGCCAATGAAGCTGCCGCGGGTCTTGGCGCTCGTCTTCATAACCAGGTCCTTGCCGCACTTGGGGCAGGCGCCTACGCGCGCATCGGCCGTGACGGCGTCGCTGATGGCGTCGCCCAGCTCCTGCGTGTGCCTGAGCAGCTCGTCGAGCACGCCAGCCAGCAGCGCGCGCGAGTGCGTCACGACATGCTCTTCGGTATCCTCGCCGCGCTCCACACGGGTCATATCGCCATCGAGCTCGCTGGTCATATCGGGGCTCGTGATGCGCGGGGCAAACTGCGACAGCGCGTCGATGATGGCGATACCCAGCTGGCTCGGCTCAACGGGATCATTTTTGAGATAGCGCACAGCGTACAGGCGCTCGATGATGCTCGCGCGCGTGGACTTGGTACCCAGGCCGCGCTTCTCCATCTCCTGCACGAGCTTGCCCTGGCTGTAGCGCGCGGGCGGCTCGGTCTGCTTGGCCTCGAGCTTAATGTCGAACACGTCGACCGTATCGCCCTGCTCCAGCGGCGGCATCTGCTCGTCGCGCTTAAGGCCGTACGGATAGGCCTCGCGAAAGCCAGGGGTCACGAGCACGTCGCCCGAGGCCACGAACGGCTCGCCGTTGACGTCGAGCTCGAGCTTGGTGTTCTCGATGGTCGCGGGACCCATAAGCGTTGCCAGGAAGCGACGGGCGATGAGGTCGTAGAGCTTGCGCTGGCCGCCGTCGAGCGTGGACGGATCGCCCTCGCCCGTGGGATAGATAGGCGGGTGGTCGGTGGTCTCGACCTTGCCGCGCGTGGGCTTCATGGGACCGGCAAGCACCTTTTTGCACACGGGCGCCAGCGCCGGGTTGATCTTTGCCAGGTCGCTCACCACGGCGCCCAGATCGAGCGTCGCAGGGTACACGGTATTGTCGACACGCGGGTAGCTGATGAGGCCCGCCATGTAGAGGGACTCGGCGATGCGCATGGTACGCGCAGGCGAGATGCCCTCGGCCGCGGCGGCAGCCTGCAGCGAGGTGGTCGCAAACGGCGTGGGCGGCTGCTGCTTGCGCGAGCGCTTGGTCACCGCGGCGACGGTTGCCGTCCTGGCACCGTCAACGTGACCGTACGCCGTCTCAGCAGCATCCTTGTCGGTAAAGCGCGCCGTCTTGTGCGCGATCTTAAAGCGATCGTCCTCGGCAGCACCCTGCGCGGCACCCATACCGCGGATCTGCCAATAATCCTCGGGCACAAACGCCATGCGCTCGCGCTCGCGCTCGACCACCAGGGCGAGTGTCGGCGTCTGCACGCGGCCGGCAGAGCGCACGTTACCAAAGCCGCCAAACTTGGCGAGCGTCAGGTAGCGCGTAAGTACCGCGCCCCAAATGAGGTCGATGTGCTGGCGGCTCTCGCCGGCGTCAGCCAGATTCTGGTCGAGCGAGACGAGATTATCGAAGGCCTGCGTAATCTCGGCCTTGGTAAACGAAGAATACTGGGCGCGGGCGACCGGCAAGTCGGGCGCAACCTCGCGCACCTTGTTGAGGGCGTCCGAGCCGATCAGCTCGCCCTCGCGGTCGAAGTCCGTGGCGATAATGACGCTGTCGGACTTCTTGGCAAGGTTCTTGAGCGAGCGAATGAGCTCTTTCTCGGCCGGCAACTTAATGACTGGTGCCCAGGTGAGATAGGGCAGACTCTCGAGCTTCCAGCCCTTGATGGAGATGCCGTCGGCAAGGAACGGCTTACGCTTGGTGTCGTAAGGCGGACGAGCCAGGCCATCGGGCATGTCGGCCGGCAGCATCTCGCCGTCCTCAGTGACCGAATACCATCCCAGCTTTTTATCGAACAGCACGCTGTCGCAAAAATCGGGTGCAAGGATGTGACCGGCAAGGCCGATCGTCACGCACTCCTCGCCCTTCCACTCAAAACGGTAGATGGCGGTGTTGTACACCTTGTCCTTTTTGGGCTTGCCCGTGGACAGACGCTCGGCGATCTGACGCGCGGCGTCGTTTTTCTCGGCGATGATGAGCTTCAAAAGAGGCTCCTATCTCGTATCTCTGCGGCTACGCCCGCCCGTATGGCGGCCGACTTACGCCCTTGCTTGCTCAATCTGCCCGATGAGCCAATCGCACCAGGCATCCATGCCCTCGCCCTTGCGCGCGCTCACGGCAAACCGCGGCGCCTGCGGATTGAGGTCATCGAGTGTCTTAGTATACCTATCCATGTCAAAATCGAAAGCCGGAGCCACGTCGACCTTGTTGAGCAGCTGCGCGCCAGCGTGCTGGAAGATGCCCGGGTACTTGATGGGCTTGTCGTCGCCCTCGGGCACCGAGAGGATCATGATGGACAGGTTCTCGCCCAGGTCAAAGTCGACTGGGCAGACCAGGTTACCCACGTTTTCGATAAAGATGACATCGATGTTATCGAGCCCAACGGCCTGGTCGAACGCGTCAACGGCCTCCATGATCATATTGCCCTCAAGGTGGCACAGGCCGCCCGTGTTGATCTGGATGGCGGGCATGCCGGCTTCCTTCATGGTGATGGCGTCGACATCCGAGGCGATATCGCCCTCGATGACGGCACAGCGCAGGCCGGCCTTGTCACGCAGGCGCTCGTTGGTGCCCAGGATCGTGGTGGTCTTGCCCGAACCGGGGCTCGACAAGACGTTGATCACATAGGTGTTTGTCTCATTAAATCGCTGACGCAGCTGATCTGCCAGGCGCTCGTTGCGCGACAGAATCGGCGACGCGATATCAATCGTTTTCTCAGCCATACTTAGCGCTCCTTACTTTGGCCCCTTTATACCCCATCACCAGATGGCTAGCGGGCTAATCGTCGGGGGTTTCGATTTCGATACTCGCGATATCGAGCTCGCGGCCGTGCAGTAGGCGCACGTTGGCACCACCACACTGGGGACAGCGACAGTGGAAGCGATCGTGGTCGAAGACCTCGCCGCAGTCCAGGCATTCACTTTGTGGGTGAATCTCCTCAACCGCGAGCTCGCAGCCCCGCGTGAGCGGGTCCTCATCGCGAAATGTCTCCCACGCAAAGTCCAGCGCCTCGCGCACAACTTCGGTCATATCCCCGATACGCAGCGTTACCAAAACGGCGCGCGAGGCCCCCGCCCCACGCGCCGCGCGAATCACTGTATCGAGTATGCCGTTGACAATGCCAACCTCGTGCATACCGATTTACTCCTCGTCGTCCTCATCGTCCGAGAACAGGTCCAGACGGCTCACAAACAAGCCCTCCTTGCCCTCGCGCGCGGTAATGACCACGCGGGCAATGGCGAGCGAAATCTCGTAGAGCGAGAGCAGGGCACCATACATGAGGCCCAGCGTAACGGGCGAGCCGTCGGGCGTAATCACAGCCGAGCCCACAAGCAGGCCAACGTATACATAACGCCAGGCACCGCGGAAAGCAGCGTAGGACACGATGTGGAAGACGGACAGATAGAAGATGATGAGCGGCAGCTCAAACGCCACGCCAAAGCCGATCATAAAGAGCAGCTCCATGTTGACGTAGTTCTCCAGATCGGGCAGCGCCGTAGCGACGGCCGAGGTCTCGCCGATGAGCCACTCAAAGCCCGCAGGAATGATGATGAAGTAGCAAAAGATGGCGCCCAGGAAGAACAGCACCGTCGAGGCGAGCACCGTGGGCACGACCCACTTGCGCTCGTTGGGGCGAAGCGCCGGCAAGAAAAACGCCAAGATCTGCCAGATGATCATGGGCGTGCACATGACAACGGCCATCTTGATGGCCAGCGAGAAGCGCAAGCCAAAGCCGCCGAGCGTGGTAGTGATGTAGAACTTACCGTCCGGCACAAAGGAGCGGATGGGATCTTCCAGGATGTCGAGCACAACAGGCGTGGCGAAATACAGCACGATAGCGGCGGCAAACACCGACACGACCACGATGGTCAGGCGGCGACGGAGCTCTCCCAGGTGATCGAAGAGCGGCATACGCGCAGGTCCGATAGGCATTACTCATCGCCTCCCTTCGGGGCGTCGGCGGCAGCAGCGTCGTCCTCGGCCTCGAGCTCGCGAGCGAGCTGGTCGACGACGGCCTTGCGCTTGCGGGGACGACGGGCGTAGAGGTCAGCCGTCGTGGGCTCTGCCGGCTCGGGCTCGGACTCCGGCTCTGCAGCAGGCTCGGGCTCGACGACAGGCTCAGCGGCAGCGGCAGGCTCGGCACCCTCGGCCTCGGACTCCTCAGCAGCACCCTCGCCCTCGGCGGCAGCCTCGCTCGCGGCCTTCTCGGCAGCAAGACGGGCGCGACGCTCGGCAAAGGTCTCCTTCTTTGCGGGCGCTGCCGTCTCGGCGGCATCCTCGTCCGCATCGGAATCGTCGTCGGTCGCAGCAGCCTTCTTGGGCTTGACCGGGGCCGAAGCGGCCTCGCTCACCGGATCGATTATCTCGGACTGAACAACGGCCGTCATCTTTTCCTGCGTCTCGCGGAACTGACGAATGGCACGGCCGATCGTGCGGCCCATCTGTGGGAGCTTATCCGGGCCAAACAGCAAAAAGCCGAAGACCACGATGATCGCGAGCTCACCCTCTCCAATACCAAACACACATACCTCCAAGGCTCGATGTGAGTCGAGCCCGCACCGCGCCATTCGGCCGGAACTCGTCTATTCATTCGGTCAAGTATAGCGCCCGGACACCAAAACGTCCGAGCGCATCACAAACATATGCCAAATGGCACGCCCTTTTGGGGGCAAAGATTATGCAGCGGTGATTGAAATCTCCTGGTCGACACCCAACAGCTGAACCACGCGCATCACCGGGGGCTGCACATTGGTGCAGCTAAAGAGTTTGCCGTGGTCGACCGCGTGGTGTGCGGCGCCCACGAGCACGCCAATGCCCGTCGAATCGATGTAGCTCACCTGGGCAAAATCGAGCTCAACGGCCTCAGTGGGCTGCTCGAGCGCCAGGTCGATGGCATTGCGCAGGCTATCGGCGTTAGAGATATCGATCTCGCCGGTTACCTTAATGGTGTAGAGCTCTGGCGTGGGGTTGGTGGAAATACCCAAATCCATGTATACGCTCCTTTACGTATCGAAAGTGCGGATAGTACGGGAAGCCGCGCGTTAGGCGCGCTCGGCACGCGCAAGCTCGGCAGCGACAAGCTTGACGGCCAGCACCAGCACATCGAGCGCGGCCTCCAGGTCCTCGACCGTGGGATAGCTCGGCGCGATGCGGATGTTGGTGTCGCGCGGGTCCTTGCCATAAGGCCAGGTGGCACCAGCCGGCGTGAGCTTGACGCCCAGGTCGGCGCAGAGCGCGGCGACCTTCTGGGCTGAACCCTCGGGACCATCGAAGCTTACAAAGTAGCCGCCGCGGGGGTGCGTCCAGGTGGCGCAGCCCGTGTCGCCCAAGCCCTCGGTGAGCTTGCGCTCGACAGCCTCAAAGCGCGGGCGCAAGAACTCGGCATGCTTTTTCATGTGCTCCTTGACCGCCTCGATGGTGGGAAGGAAGCGCACGTGACGCAGCTGGTTGAGCTTGTCGGCACTGATGAGGCCGGCCTTCAGGCGCTTGGAGAACTCCGCGATAACCGCGGGGCTCGCACCGATAAAGCCGATACCGGCACCCGGGAAGGTGATCTTGGACGTCGAGGCGAATGCCACCACGCGGTCCTCGGTGCCCGCCGCGCGGGCAAGATCAAAGATGTTGGCGAGCTCGTCGGTCTCGTCGTACAGGTCGTGCACGCAGTAGGCGTTGTCCCAGAAGATGCGGAAATCGGGCGCGGCCGTGTGCATCTCGACCAGGCGGCGCACGGTGTCCTCGCTAAAGGTGATACCCGTGGGGTTGGAATACTTGGGCACGCACCAGATGCCCTTGATGGAATCGTCGGCGGCAACGAGGCGCTCGATCTCGTCCATATCGGGGCCGTTGTCGGTCATCGCGACGGGAACGTTCTCGATACCCAAGTCGGCGGTAATGCCAAAGTGGCGATCGTAGCCGGGAACCGGGCACAGGAACTTGACCTTCTTGCCGTCGTGCGCTGCCTCGTAAGCCTCCCAAGGATCGCTACCACACGAGCCGCAACGCCAGAACATACCGGCGATATCGTGCTCGATCAGCAAGCTCGACGAACCCAGCACGAGCGTCTGCTCGGCGGGGCAACCCAGGAACTCCCCCGCCAGCTTGCGTGCCGAGGGAATGCCCTCAAAGCAGCCGTAGTTGGAGCAGTCGACGTTGCCGTCGTGCAGATCGGCATCGGCATTGAGGATATCGAGCATGGGTCGAGAGATGTCCACCTGGGAGGGCGACGGCTTGCCGCGGGCCATGTCGAGCGCCAGGCCCTTGGCCTTGACCTCGGCGACCTCGGCTTTGAGCGCCTCGATGGCGGCATCGAGTTCGGTGGTTTCCATCTTCTGGTAGATCGTCTGCATGGGTGCGACCTTTCACGAAGCGGTACGTTGCAATTCTTCTAAGTATAGACCGCCACCGTCGCAACGTTATGAAGCCGTGATAGATTAAGTCCATCGCAATGAATTACGAATCGCCGCGCATGCCGGCGTGAAGCGCCCAAGGAGGCACTATGGAGTACGGATCATTCCAGGCCGAGGAATTCGGCGACCTGCAGCGCCTGGTCGACGGACTATTTTACGACCGTCACGCCATCGACCGCCTGGATCTGATCGTACAGGCCGAAATCTTGGACCTGGCGCCCGATCTCATGGAAATCGTCAACCTGCTACCGCCCGGCTATTACGACCGCCAGTCACTTTGCGACCAGCTCAACTCCGCCTTGGCCGCCCACGGCTGGGGCGCCATCTACGGCACCGTGGAATAAACCTAGTCATTGGGGCCTGTGGTCAAAAAATAGCAAATATGAGTACTGTTACTTTTTTAGTAACAGCGATTTTGAATTAAAAAGGCCAGTCTTGGCCTTTTGTGTCCGGTTTTGGAAGGATGCATCGGCATTTTTCGTCCAGCCACGCAATCGTTAATGCACAGACAGAATAGATTTGTACATTATTTTTCGCGCCTAAAATGAAACGCCGTTTGTGACAGTACTCACAAACGGCGTTTTTTGGCCACTGGGGTGTCCGGCAGGTGGCAAGTACCACTCAAAACCGCGTTTTACACGCGCTCGAGCAGGCTCTGGCGTCTGTTTCTACGCGCCTACTCGTTCTTGGGCGCGGGGTGCTTGCAGATCACACTCATGTAGATCATGCCAAGTACGGCCGCGGTGACAGAGCCGGCGAGAATAGCGGCCTTGGCAGCCAGAACCTCAAACTGGGCCGTCGGGAAGGCGAGGCCGCTGATGAGAATCGACATGGTAAAGCCGATACCGCCCAGAATGCCCACGCCGGCAATCATATGCCAGTTGACATTGTGCGGCAGCTCGCAGGCCTTGAGCTTGACCAAAGCGAACGTCATGCCAAAGATACCGATCGGCTTACCCAGCAGCATGCCAAAGTACACGCCGAGCGTCACCGGGTCGGTGAGCAGCGTGCTCATGTCCACGCCCACTAGGCGAACCTGTGCGTTGACGAACGCAAAGATCGGCAGGATCACAAAGTTGACCGGTGTGGAGATCAGACGCTCCATGCGGATGAGCGGCGGGGTCACGCGGTGCATGACGCGCTCGACCTTGGTGGTCGAGACGGTAAAGTCATGCTGGCCCAGGATGTGCGCCTCGTCGTCGTAGCGGTCATCGAGCAGCGGCAGGCACTCGCCCAACCAATCGGTGAGGCTATCGAGCTTGACGCCGCACTTGGCCGGGATGGTGAAGGCCAGGATGACGCCGGCAAGCGTAGCGTGCACGCCGCTCTTGAACATGCAGAACCACAGCAGCAGGCCCAGCACCGAATACGGGGCAAGGCGGTAGTGCTGCGTCTTGTTGAGCCACACGAGCGCGCACGTCACAAGCGCGGCGGCGCCCAACCAAAACGGATTGGGGCTCTGACCGTAGAAGATGGCGATGGCGGCGATGGAGATGAGGTCGTCGGCGATGGCGAGCGTCGAGAAGAACACACGCACGCCGTTGGGCACGCGATTGCCCAAAAGCGACAGCACGCCCAGCGCAAAGGCAATATCGGTTGCCATGGGAATGGCCCAGCCGTTGTGCGCGCCGGCATGGTTAAAGATCAGATAGATGCAGGCGGGAACGACGACGCCGCCCACGGCCGCCAGCATGGGAAGCATAGCCTGGCGCGGGTTTTTGAGCTCGCCGACCGTCATTTCATATTTGAGCTCAATGCCCACCAGCAAAAAGAAAATCGCCATGAGGAAGTCGTTGACGAAAAGCTCAACGGTGAGACCGGCCGTAAGGTTGCCCAGACCCACATACAGCGGGGTCTCCAAAAAGTGATGGATGGCCTCGTAGGCATCGGTGTTGGCGCAAATGACGGCGGCGATGGCGGCGAAGACCATGACGGCGGCGGAAATCGTGCCGTTCTCGGTGATGCGCTCCCAAATGTCATGGCGCTCAAAACGCTTGCGCTCACGAACGTTGAACAGCTGCTCAGTTGCTGCCATGGGCGGCTCCTTTCACGGGAAAGCTCCCGTCTTAAAAAAGCACGGCCCGCCCAAATGGCGGCGCCGCGCTCTAACGTATTACGCTTGCATCTAGCCTACCCTGCACGACAAGCACGCAGGTGTGGCCGAAAAGCGGAACCACAGGTTGAACATTATTTGCTCAACGGCACGGGCACGCCTGTCCAAGAGACGACGCGGCGCCGTGCACAAAAAACGACCGGAGCGCGGGGCGTCCGCGATCCGGTCGTGGCGTTTGGTCAACTAAACCTAGCAGGCAGCCATGATGGGGGCAGCGACCTGCTTCTTACGGGAGAGGACGCCCGGCATCCAGACGCCGTCGTGCTCGTCGGCAATGCCCAGGCCCTTCTGAGCGGCCTCGGTCTCGCCCTCGAGCAGGACCTGCGAGCCCTCCTCCATGATGTCGGTGATGCACAGGACAATGCCGTCAGCGCCCTTCTCGGCGGCGTAGGCGCGCATGGCCTCGCGAATCTCGTCGATCATGCCGAGTGCGCGGGTCTTGTCGACGGTCTCGTACTGGCCGATGAGCAGCTTCTTGCCGGCGGGCTCGAACATCTTGATGTCGTTGCCGACCATCTCGGCAGCGGTGAAGGAGCCGGACGGGCGGGTAAGGAAGACCTCCATGCCAAACTTGACCGGGTCGACGCCCACCTGCTCGCCGAGCTTGGCGGCGACGGCGCGGTCGACATCGGTGGTGGTGGGGCTCTTGAGCATGAGTGTGTCGGTCATCATGGCCGAAAGCAGCAGCTTGGCCTGGACGTCGGAAAGCTCAACGCCGAGCACGCCGGCGAGCTTGGTGACGATGGTGCAGCTGGAGCCCCAGGGCAGGCAGATGTAGTGCAGCGGGCCGGCGGTCTCGAAGTCGCCGATGCGGTGATGATCGACAACACCAAAGACCGTGGCGTCCTTAAGGCCGGCGACGGACTGGGCGGACTCGTTGTGGTCGGTGAGGACGACGAGCTGACCGGCCTCGACGGACTCGATCACGCGGGGCTCGGCAATGCCGGCATCGGCGAGCAGCTTGGCGGACTCGGCCGGAAGCTGGCCCAGAGCGCAAGCCTCGTAGGTGTTGCCGGCATACTCAACCTGGTTAAGCAGCTGGGACAGGACGACGGCACTCATGATGGCGTCGTTATCGGGGTTCTGGTGACCAAAGACAAGAACGTTTGCCATGGATATCCTCCACTTGATATGTGTACTTGGACGTAGCTATGGTAGCACGCTGGCGCCGAGCCTTCGCAGACGGAAGGGGCACGGCATATTTTGGGGCAGGCATGGGGGCCAAGGCTGTCCCTTTTGCACCGTGTTGGTGCAAAGCAACTTGACCCCCTTGCAGCAGCTATTTACCGGCGGCGCGCAGGGCTACGTAGGCAGCGCCGATGATGCCGGCGTCGTTTCCGAGCGAAGCGACCTTAATGGGCGTCTCGCGCGAGGCGGAAAGCGCGTATTGCTTAAAGTGCTCGCGGACCTTATCGAGGTAGACATCGGCCGAAGCGGACGCGCCGCCACCGACCAGGAACATCTCGGGGTCGACCACGTTGGCGATAAGTGCCAGAGCACGGCCGAGATAGTCAGCCATGGTATCGGCAGCTGCCAGCGCGAGTTTGTCGCCCTCGCGGCAGGCCTGGAACACGTCCTTGGAATCGGAGGGGCCGGTGAGCTCAATGGGCTCGACGCCCGCCTTCTTGCACTCGGCAAGGTAGTTGCTCACCACGCCGGTGGCGCTGGAATACTGCTCCAGATGGCCATGGCCGCCACAGCCGCAGGTGCGCTCCTCAGCCGGGTTCAGGCACATGTGGCCAATCTCGCCGCCGGCGCCCACAACACCCGATACCACGTCGCCGTTAACGATAACGCCGCCGCCCACGCCGGTACCGATGGTGACCATCACCACGTTCTGTACGCCCTTGGCAGAGCCGAGCCAGGCCTCGCCCATGGCGGCGGCGTTGGCATCATTCTCGTATTTAACGACCGCGTCGGGGCAGTGCTTCTGAATGGCGATCCTCAGCTCGGGCAGGTTAATGGCAATGTTGGCCTTGACCTTGGCATCGCCCGATGCCGGGATGGGACACGGAACGGCCAGGCCAATGCCCGCCACAAAGGCACGCGGAATCTGGGCCTTGGCGACCACCTGGTCGATAGCCTCAGTCACCGCAGCAAAGCCCGCAGCGTCAACGATGGGAGGCGTGGGCACGCTGGCCTTGGCAAGCAGGTTGCCGTCCTCGTCGAACAGGCCCTCCTTAACCGAAGTGCCGCCGACGTCGATGCCGATGTAATACTGCTTAGGTTCCATGGGAGCCCACCTTTCTCGTTTAAACATTGCCTGTATGGTACCGCTCCCAAGGCAAAAACCTACCAAAAAGGGACAGGTTTATTTTGGCAGGTTTTATCTGGGGAAACGCAGGGCATGGGATTCGGTTTGCTGGGTGGTAAAACGACTCGCCCCGGTCCGCGGACCAATCAATTTGTTCAACGCGACATTATTCGCATGTATATCCGTTTAGAGCGCTCTAGTTTTATATGCGGAGCGGCTTTTAGCATAATCCTTCTCGAACTTTTCAAAACGCAATAGGGATACCTAGGCGTTGACTATACTTTCTTTTATATTCAATCAAGCCGGAAAGGGGGTTCCATGATTCCCAAATACGAAACGATCGCTGCGGATATCCGTCGAAGCATCGAGGATGGCACTCTTAAACCGGGCGACAAGCTTCCCACCGTCGTTGAGTTCTGCGAGCTCTATAGCGTTTCCAAAATCACCGTCAAACGAGCTATTGAACAAATCACCGAGGAAGGTCTTATTACCAGCCGACGCGGATCGGATACCTACGTTAAGGACACGGCGGGACTTTCCGGTCAGGCGTTTTTCCAGGGCAAAAACGACCGTGCCCAAGGTTTTTCGTATGAGCACCGCGGGGAGAAGGTGACCTCGGCGGTCTACGATTTCTCGATCGTTAATCCACCAGCGGACATCGCAGCCCAGCTGGGAATTGCCGAGGATGACTTTGCTTATCACATCGTGCGCGTGCGTCAGGCCGACGAGAAGCCCATCGTTATCGAGTACACCTACATGCCCCTCGAGCTGATTCCGGGCCTTAAAAAGAAGGACCTGTACGGATCGGTCTACCGCTTTGTCCGCGAGCAATGCGGGCTGAAAATTTCGAGCTTCCACCGTACCATTCGCGCCGTGGCAGCAACCGAGGAAGAAGCCGATCGCCTGGACACCAAACCTGGCTCTCCCCTGCTCGAGCTCACCCAGATTGGCTTTTTGGACAGCGGCGCGGCCTTTGAGTATTCGGTCTCGCGCAACGTTGGCGACCGCTTTGAGTTGCACAACGTAACGTTGGCATAGGTTTTTGTAGTCATCCGGGCGCTCGCTTTGAACAGTTTTACGCAGCGCCCGCGCAACACAATGGGGGTATGAACATGTCCGATTTGATTAAGCTGACGCCGATCTTCCACGAGAAGATCTGGGGCGGCCGCCAGCTCGAAACCGTATTTGGCTACGACATTCCCGATGGCCCCATCGGTGAGTGCTGGGCCATCTCGGCCCACCCCAACGGCGACTGCCAGATTGCGGAGGGCCCGTATGCCGGCCACACGCTGTCGTGGCTGTGGGCCGAGCATCGCGAGCTCTTTGGCAACTGCGAGGGCAAGGAGTTCCCGCTGCTCATTAAGATTCTGGACGCCAAGGACGACCTTTCGATCCAGATTCATCCCAACGACGAGTACGCCGCCAAGCACGAGAACGGCAGCCTGGGCAAAACCGAGTGCTGGTATGTGCTGGACTGCGAGCCCGGTGCCACGATCATTGTCGGCCAGCGCGCGCACGACCGCGCCGAGGCCGCGCAGATGATCGAGGAGGGCCGTTGGGACGAGATGCTCAACGTGTTGCCGATTCACAAGGGCGACTTTTTCCAGATTGATTCCGGTACCGTGCACGCCATCAAGACCGGCACGCTCATTTTGGAGACGCAGCAGTCGAGCGACGTGACGTATCGTCTGTACGACTACGACCGTCCCGGCACCGACGGCAACCTGCGCCCGCTGCACATTGAGCAGAGCCTCGACTGCATCGACTTTGATGCTCAGGCTCCGACCGACGGCACGGTGACCGCGCCCGAGGTGGACGGCGTGACCGAGCTCGAGTCCAACCCCTGCTACACCGTCGATCGCGTGCGCGTCGACGGCAGCAAAACCATCAACCAGCGCTGGCCCTTCATGTGCCTGTCGGTCATCGACGGCGAAGGCACCGTCTGCGGCGACCCCGTCCACAAGGGAAGCCACCTGCTAGCTCCGAGCACCGTCAGCTCCATCGACCTCGAAGGCAAGATGGAACTGATTATCAGCCACCTGTAGTTCGCACCAACAACCCAAACGCAACAAGGGGCTCCCCCGTTCACCAACGGGGGAGCCCCTTGTCCATATATATCAGCCCACCCGGCTCTCCAGACCAAAAAGCGAACGAGCAAAGCAACGCTCGTCTAGCAACGTTACCCAAGGACCTGGGCGGGCGTATAGGGCAACATCGATCGCGAGTTCCGCACGCAAAGGAGGCCACTTAATGTGGCCTCCGTCTTGCGCAGGACTGCCCGAGCAGGCGATGTTGCCCTATACGCCCGCCCAGGTCCGCCGGGATCACTGCAGCTTGACGATTGGCGCAAAACCTTTCATCAGCTTTTTGGTCTGGCCGGTCTTTTCGAATTGAACCTCGATCATGTCTCCGGCGACCGAGATCACGGTACCCGTGCCAAAGGTCTTATGGCTCACGGTATCGCCCGCGGCAAAGTCCTGTGATGCACTGGCGCGATCGACCTTGCGCTCCACCGTCGGGGACACCTTAGACGACGGCTTTTTGGCTCGCGGCGCGCCCGAGCCAAAGGTCGAGGCAACACGGCCGGCGTCTGGCGAGACCCCACGATGGCGTTCGGTCCCGTAACTGCTGCCGCCAAAGAAGTCGTCAAAGCTCGATCCGCCACGCGAACCGGAACCGCCGGTCGAGCGCGTATGCGAACCGAACACCTTGCCGCCATACATATCCGAGCCCATGCCCGAGCCAAAGGTGCCGTGACGGTCGCCGCGCTTCTCCCAGCCCGTCCCCTCAAAACCGGCAGAACCGATACCGCTAAACTCGATGTCCTCAAACGGAATCTCGTTGAGAAAGCGCGAGCGCGGATTGGCAGAGGTCGAGCCGTAGGTGCGACGCGTGGCGGCATACGTCAAGAACAGGCGCTTGCGAGCACGCGTGATGGCGACGTAGGCCAAGCGACGCTCCTCCTCGAGCTTGCCCGGATCGTCACTACCGCCAAAGTCGTGCACGTGCGGGAAGATGCCCTCCTCCATGCCGGCCACGAACACCGCCGGGAACTCCAGGCCCTTGGCGGAGTGGATGGTCATCATGGTGATGGCATGCGTCTCGCCTGCCAAAGAATCCAAGTCGGAGCGCAGGGCAAGCCACTCCATGAGAGCCGGCAGTGCCTTACAGGTAAGCGGACCGTAGGTGCGCTCGATCTCGTCGGCATGCACGGCACCCGCCGGCATCTCCGTCGGCGCGGCATAGGCGTTACCCGCGATGGCGGCGGCCAGGGCATCCTGCGGAGACAGCGCCGGAGCGGCTAGGCTATCGAGCGGGTTGGAACCAGCGGCGTCGCGAGCGCCGACCAGCGCCTCAAACGAGGATGCCGGGGCGGACGGTCCCGGCTCGGGCGCGGGCGCACTCACCACGACGGGCTCGGGCTCGGCGCTGACAGGCACATCGGCAACACCGGCAGCGCGCAGCTCTTCTAGGCTCTCGAGCGTACCCTCGATATCCTCGTGCGTCTCCTCAAATTCGGCGGCGACGCCCAGGAATTCCTGGATGTTCTCGGCGCGGCTCTCGGACTCCATGGTGCCCTCGGCGCGGAAGGCCTGCAGCAGGCCCGTCTTGTCGACAATCATCTCGACGACGTCCTTGAGCTCGCCGTCCATGCGACGGCCCTCGCGCACCAGCGACACAAAGCTCGACAGGCCGTTACGCACCTTGGCGCTAAACATGCCTGTCTCGGCTGTTGCGATCTCGCAGGCCTGAAAGAACGAGCAGCGGTTGTCGCGTGCCAGCTGCTCAATCTTTTGAATCGAGGTGGAGCCGATGCCGCGGCGCGGCGTGTTGATGACGCGCTTGACGCTCATCTCGTCGGCCGGGTTCACGATCATCTTGAGGTAGGCCATGACATCGCGGATCTCGGCACGGTCGAAGAATCGCGTGCCGCCCACGATTTTGTAGGGCACGCCCGCACGCAGGAACATATCTTCGAGAATACGCGACTGGGCGTTGGTGCGATAGAACACGGCGATGTCGTCGTAGCTCGTGCCTTTGGCATGCAGTTTCTCGATCTCGCCGGCAATCCAGCGGCCCTCGTCGCGCTCGTCGCTCGCCTGGAAGGCCTGGATCTTCTCGCCATCGCCCTCGGCCGTAAACAGGCGCTTATCCTTGCGCTGCGAGTTGTGGCGAACCACGGCGTTGGCGGCGCTCAGGATATGGCCCGTGGAGCGGTAGTTCTGCTCCAGCTTGACGGTCTTGCAGTTTTTAAAGTCCTTCTCAAAGTCCAGGATGTTGGTGATGTCGGCGCCGCGCCAGCTATAAATGGACTGATCATCGTCGCCTACGACCATGAGATTTTGGTACTTGGCGGCCAATAGATTGGCGATCTCGTACTGGACGTGGTTGGTGTCCTGATACTCGTCGACGCTAATGTAGCGGAAACGCTCTTGGTACTTATCGAGCACCTCAGGGCGGGTGCGCAGCAGCTCGAGCGTGCGCACGAGCAGGTCGTCGAAGTCCATCGCGTTGGCGGCGCGCAGGCGGCGTTCCAGCTCCAGGTAGACCTGCGCGGCCTTTTTGTCGTTGGGGCTATCGGCGGATTTGAGCATGTCCTCGGGGCCGATCATGGCGTTTTTGGCCGAGCTGATCTTGCTGCGGATCATGTTGATGGGGAACTGCTTTTGCTCAATGCCGAGCGCCTGCATAATGTCGCGCACCATGCGCTTTGAGTCGTCATCATCGTAGATGGTGAACTGACCGGTGTAGCCCAGCAGGTCGGCGTCCTCGCGCAGCATGCGCACGCACATGGCGTGGAAGGTGCACACCCACATGCCGCGGGTGCCACTGGGGATGAGCGCTGCCAGACGCTCGCGCATCTCGGCCGCGGCCTTGTTGGTAAACGTGATGGCCAGGACCTGCCAGGGCTTAACGCCCAGGTCGCCGAGCATATGCGCGATGCGGAAGGTCAGGACGCGGGTCTTGCCCGAGCCGGCGCCGGCAAGGACCAGCAGCGGGCCCTCGGTGGTCAGGACCGCCTCGCGCTGGGCGGGGTTCAGGCTATCGATATCGACGAGCGGCTTGGCGGGTTTGGGCGTCGGAGCCGGGGCGTCGTAGATGTCGAGCGGAACGAGCTCGGGCTCCGGCGCGGCGGGAGCGGTGTACGCATCGAGCGGCACGGGTTCCGGCGCGGGCGGCACGGGCGCGGCAGTGTTCTTTTCCCAGGGCAGGGGCTGGGTCATGGGCGACTCCTCATCTGACGGACGGCGCGCCTGCGGGCAGCGCCATAGTTTGAGCCGTACCAGTATACCGAGCCGCGCGGACACCGACGCAAATCACACCACGACTCCGTGCGCCGCCATCAAGCACGCCCCAGCGGATTTGGCGCAATGGGGTCAGGTTACTTTGCACCAATCTATTGACAATCACGAAACCGCCGACGTCATGACAGCAGCAGCGAGCGGTGGCCAGGGCGAACAAATTGGCATGAAAAAGGGGGCAGCATAGACCTTTTGGTCATGCCACCCCCTTTGAATGACAAGTTGTCGCCCCGGCCGCCGCGCAGCGTCGACTAAGTTAGAGGCCGAGTATCGGCTCCAGAACGAAGAAATATGCGAGCACTACGATGCCCAGGATGATGCGGTAAACACCGAAGCACTTGAAGTCGTGACGGCGGACGAAGCCCATGAGCCACTTGATGGCGATGAGCGAAACCACAAAGGCCACAACGCAGCCCACGCCCAAGATAGCGACCTCGTTGGCGCCGAACGTACCGCCCTTGATGAAATACTTGACCAGCTTGAGCGCACTCGCGCCAAACATGACAGGGATGGCTAGGAAGAACGTAAACTTGGAGGCCACCGAACGCGTGCAGCCCAAAAGCAGGCCGCCGATGATAGTAGAACCGGAGCGAGACGTTCCAGGCACCAGCGAAAGCACCTGGAAGCAGCCGATACCCAGCGCAGTCTTCCAGCTCAGGTCCTCGAGCGTGGCGATGGAGCCAAAGTCCAGATTCTCGTCATCGTCCTCATCCTCAGCGGTAGCCGCGGCAGGCGCCGCAAAGTGCGCACCGGCGGGACGTCCGCCCGACACCACAGCACGCGAACCAAACGAACCGGCAACGGCCATTTCCTCGCGCTTGTTCGCGCGCCAGTTCTCGATCACGATAAACAGCACGCCGTACACAATGAGCGCCAGCGCCACGACGGGAGCATTGTAGAAATGCTCCTCCATCCAGTCGTTGAGCGGCAGGCCGATCGCCGCGGCAGGAATGCAGCCGAGCACAATCTTGCCCCACAGCACCCAGGTGTCGCGACGGCCCTCCTTGCCCTTGCTGGGCGAGAACGGATTGAGCTCATGGAAGAACAGCACACAGACGGCCAGAATGGCGCCGAGCTGAATCACGACCAGGAACATATTCCAGAACGTCTCGCTCACGTTCATCTTGACGAACTCGTCCACCAAGATCATGTGACCGGTCGACGAAACAGGCAGCCATTCGGTGATGCCCTCGACCAGGCCCATGAAGGCAGATTTTAGAAGCTCGATGATATCCAAAGGGACCCCCTCGTTAGACACCCGCCGATATTGTTCTGCGGACGGTGCGGGCGATGTCCCATTATCAACCGTTCGGGCGCGTCTGCGCCTACCCTTACCAAAAAACTCGTCCGTTCACAGAATTGCGAGCGGTCAAACCCAAATCCTTGGGTATAACTGCAACAAGATAAAGTGTCCGGCGGCCACGCATCCGCGCCCGCCCGATGCACGAGCCCCACGCCCGTGCGATAGACCAAGGAGGAAACCATGAACGAGGGCTACACCAAGGTATTTGTTTCACTCGACGGTACTGAGCAGCAGGATTTTGTGCTCGCACGCGCCATCAAGGTCGCCGCGAACAACGGCGCCAAGCTGATAATCGGCCACGTTATCGATTCCACGGCGCTCGAGAGCGCCGGTTCCTATCCGGTCGATCTGGTCAACGGCCTAGAGGAGGCATTTAAGAACTCCATCGCCAAGCAGCTCGAGGAGGCCAAGGCCAATCCTGACATTCCCGAGGTCGAGGTCATGATTCGTGCTGGCCGTATTCGCGAGACGCTCAAGGACGAGATGCTCGACGTAGTCAAGCCCGACCTGGTGCTCTGCGGCGCACGCGGCCTGTCCTCGATCAAGTATGCGCTGCTGGGTTCGATTTCGACGTTCCTGCTACGCAATACGGACTGCGACATCTTGGTCGTGAAGTAGCGTTGCTCCCACCGGCCGCGGGGCCTGCGGGGTTTCCACGGGCACGTCCTCGCCGCGTTGCGGCTGCGGGATGTGCCCTTAGGAAACCCCTCCCGGCCCCGCGGCCTTCGCAGCCTTGCTTCAGCGAGTTGTCTGATAGAAAAATGGCGTGCCGCCCCGTTTG
>CABUUJ010000018.1 GCA_902494715.1 uncultured Collinsella sp. | reverse complement strand
GGCGGGCACGACCTTGCCCGTTGTCTCCGCCACGCGAACGGACGCACCTTCATTCGCGCCAGCAAACGGCGACACGACGATATCGGCCCGAGCGCGGTCGGACGCAATGTCAACTCCCTCAGGCGGTTGTCCCGAAATCGGCATGTCGGAATAGAGCGCCACGCGCCCGCCAGAAAGCAGCCGCGCCGACACTCGCTTGATGGCCTCGGGATTCGAAACGGGGAGCCCCGCACAGCGCGCCCACGTATCCACCGCCCACACGCCGCGGACGTCGGTCGCCGTGGTGATGACGGGGATGGCCCCTGCCGCGCGTGCCACAGCTTGCGCAAGCTCGTTCGCACCGCCCAAATGCCCCGACAAAAGCGGGACGGCAAAGCGCCCCGCCTCGTCGATCGCCACAACCGCGGGATCGTTTACCTTCGAGGCGACATGCGGCGCGATCGCCCGCACGGCGATGCCCGCCGCGCCCACGAACAGAAGCGCGTCCGACGCTTCCCACGTGAGCGCCGTCCATGCGCGCAGGTCGGCCTTCCCCTCGCCGAACCCGCGCGAAACGGAAACGTCCCAGCCAGGGTCATCTTCACCTGTCTGCGCGCAATCGGAAAGCGCGCGTGCGGTGCGCTCCGCCAACGCATACCCCCTCTCAGTGAACGCTATGCAGGAAACCCTCATCTAGCGCACCACCATCGTCGAGAAGTAGCTGCCCCGATCGGGCACATCGTCGAGCGAGCGGTACACGCGCTCGCCCGGAAGCCCACAGTCCTCTACGAGCTCGGCACCGTCGAAGGTGCCCTCCTCGCGAAGGATACGCTTCGTGTCCGCAAGCGAGCGGCGCGCCTTCATAGCCACCTTCGTCCCTGGCCAGCCGATTGCGCGGCCCACCCCATACAGCACGCCTTTACTCATACGTCGCCCCCAATTCCCCGATAACTGCATCGGCGCCCGACGTGCGGAAAAGCTCACGGCGCTCCGCGTCGAACACGACCGCGGCGATGTCGCATGCGCCCGCCGCGCGGCGGCGCAACCTGTCCTCGATTGCCGCAGCGAGCGAGGCGCGCGCAGCGTCCCCCACGCCGGCGGCCTCGATTACCTCGAGCGCCACCGTGGTCGTGACGGACGTCATGATCTCGCGCACGGTCTTCGCGCCCGCGCCGGCCATGGCCGCGTGGGCGGCCAGAATCTCCGCGCGGCAGTCGGCGGTACGCGAATGGGTGTCCATGATGCCGCCCGCGACCTTCACCAATTTGCCGATGTGTCCCACAAGAAGGACATTGGTGAATCCCTCGCGAACGCAGCAATCAATCGCATCGCCCACAAAGTTGGAGATGAAGACCACCGGCGCACCGTTTAGGTGGAAATGCCCCGAGATGAACTGCCCGCCGTAGTTGCCGGGCGTGAGCACGACTCCGCGCCGCCCCATAGCCGCATGCTGCCGGATCTCGAGCTCGATGCTGTCGCGCAAGGCAGCGAGACTGCGAGGCTCGACGATGCCCGTCGTGCCCAGGATGGAGATGCCGCCCTCTATCCCCAGGTGCGGGTTGAAGGTCTTTTCGGCTAGGGAAACGCCCTCGGGTACCGAAATCGTCACAGCAATATTTCCAGAAAAGCCGTGCGCGGCGCACACCTCGCGCACCGCCGAAGTGATCATCGCGCGCGGCGTCGCGTTGATGGCGGCCGCCCCCACCGGCTGCTCGAGCCCGGGCAACGTCACGCGCCCCACGCCCACGCCGCCATCGACGGAAACTTCCGATTCGTGCGCGGGCACGTCCTTGCTGTCCGCAGCACCCGTGCCCGACCCCGAATGTTCCACGCGCGCGTACACGAGCACGCCGTCGGTCACATCGGCATCGTCGCCCGCGTCCTTACGCACGGCGCACTGGGCGCACCCCTCGCCGATGCATGCGTCGACCACGTCCGTCTCGACGGGCAGCCCGCCGGGGGTGACGATCGACACGAGGCCGACGGGCTTTCGTGACAAGAGCATCTCGCAGGCTGCCTTCGCCGCGAGCGCGGCGCAGCTCCCCGTGGTGTAGCCGCAGCGCAGGCGGGTCGTCCCGGTATATATGTAGTGCTCGAAGGCCACGCTAACTGCTCGCCTTCCGATACCCTGTGGCAAACGAAGGGTCGTAAAGCTTGCTGCGCTCGTACGACTCCGCTTGCGCGCCGTTGTGCGCAAGCCCGCCGCGAGCCCCGAGCACGCGGCCCACCACCACGAGCGCCGTGCGGTCGATGCCCTCTCGCGCGCCCGCATCGGCGAGCGTGCCCACTGTGCATCGCACCACGCGCTCCTCAGGCCATGTCGCCTTGTACACGAGCGCCGCCGGCTCGTCGGAGCTGCGGCCCGCGGCCAAAAGCTCGGCGGAAAGCTCGGCGAGCATACCCGAGCTCAGGAAGATGACCATAGTCGAGCCGCTTTCCGCCATGGTGCGCATGCCCTCGCCCGCGGGCATGGGGGTACGTCCGGAAAGCCGCGTGATCACGACCGACTGGCTGATTCCCGGCAGCGTGTATTCCTGGCGAAGCGCCGCCGCGGCACCGCAAAAGCTCGACACGCCGGGCACCACCTCGTAGTCCACGCCGCGCGCGTCGAGCGCGTCCATCTGCTCCTGGATGGCGCCGTACAGGCACGGGTCGCCCGTGTGCAGGCGCACCACTTCCTCGCCCCGCGCATCTGCCGCGCACATCACGTCGAGCACTTCCTCCAAGGTCATGTGCGCGCTGTCGTAGACGATGCAGGATTCCTTGCACTCAGCGAGCAGCTCGGGGTTCACAAGGCTTCCCGCCCAAACGACCACGTCGGCCGCGCGCAGAAGGCGCGCCCCGCGCAGCGTGATAAGGTCGGCGGCGCCCGAGCCTGCGCCAACGATATGAATCATCCGAGCCTTCCCTTCCCGTTTCTCATCGCAACCGTTTACGCCGCCATTCGCGCAGCGGGCAAAACACGGCGCCTGCGGCGGCAATCGGCGCAAATACGCAGGCAGGAGGCGCAATGCCGCCCGCCCTGGCTTTGACACGTTCACAAGTGCCCACTATCATAGTAAAAGATTCGGCAACGAGCATATGACAATCGGATAAAAGGAAATGACCGGCGCGGCGCCCGCACAGCCCGCGCTGGCTTGCGGAGGGAACCAGGTGGGAATCCTGGGCAAGGGACATTACTGTATAGGACGCGCGGGCGAACCGCCTCGCGCCCCAAGCCAGACTGCTTCGCCTTTTCCTCACGGCATCGCCGTGGCGTTAGCTCCTTGTGAACCCCGAGGGGTGCGCTTTTCTTTCGCTTGTGCCGACAAGCAACTGTCGCCGGGGGACCGGCAAACCGAGGAAAGGAAAAACCATGTCCGACCAGATGTCACGCCGCGGCTTCATGGGCGCCGCAGCAACCGGAGCCGTCGCGCTCGCCGGAGTCGCGCTCGCGGGCTGCTCCAACACCTCCGCGAGTTCCGAGAAATCGAGTGAAAAGGAGAAGGCCGTGAAGCCGGTCATCCTCGTCACGAGCTTCGGCACGAGCTACAACGACTCGCGCCACATCACCATCGGCGCCATCGAAGACGCTATCCGCGAGAAGTACTGGCAGGACTACGACATCCGCCGCGCCTTCACCGCGCAGATCATCATCGATAAGCTGAAGAAGCGCGACGGCATCACGATCGACAACATGACCGAGGCGCTCGACCGCTGCGTGGAAGACGGCGTGAAGGAAATCGTCGTGCAGCCGACGCATCTCATGGGTGGCCTGGAATACACCGACGTGAAAGACGAGCTCGACAAGTACGCCGACAAGTTCGACAAAATCTCGCTCGGCGACCCGCTGCTCACCTCCGACGACGACTACAAGAAGGTGGCCGCAGCCATTAAGGAGAACATGGCGTCCTTCGACGACGGCAAGACGGCGCTGTGCCTCATGGGTCACGGCACCGAAGCCGATTCCAACGCCGACTATGCCAAGATGCAGGAAGTGTTTAAGAACGAGGGCTTGACGCAGTTCTTCGTCGGCACCGTCGAGGCTGAACCGACCTGCGAGGATGTTATCGCCGCCGCGAGCGCCGCAGGCTACAAGAAGGCCGTGCTCGCGCCGTTCATGGTGGTCGCGGGCGACCACGCGAACAACGACATGGCAGACGAGACCGACCCCGACAGCTGGGCTGCGAAGTTCGTGGCCGCCGGCTTCGAAGTGACGTGCCTGCTCCAGGGTCTGGGACAGAACGTCGCGGTCGACGAAATCTACGTCTCGCACGTGGACGACGCCATCGCCAAGCTGTAAACTCGCCGCGCACGGGGGCGCCGGTCGCGTCCCCGTGCAACGGGCATGCGCCTTCCCCGACTGACGGCGCATGCCCGTTGCATTCGCATCCCGCCCGCCCACCGCACGGCGCGGGCGGTCGAAGCGATTGAAAGGAACCCCCTCCATGTTGAAGAAAACCCTCGCCTTCGCCCTGTCAGCGGCGCTTTTCGCGTTCTCGCTCGCCGGCTGCGGCGGAAATTCAATCGACAGCGCAAAGGCAAGCGATGCCGATTCCCAGGAAAAGACCGAACAGGCGGCCGATGCGCCCGAGGGCGCAAGCGCTGCCCCCATCACCGCCGACAAGGTGGCCGACGGCACCTATCCGATCACCGTAGATTCCAGCTCGAACATGTTCAGGATTGTGGACGCCCAGCTCATCGTGAAAAACGGCTCCATGCACTGCGTGATGACGCTTTCCGGCACGGGCTACGGCAAGCTCTTCATGGGCACGGGCGACGAGGCTGCCGCCGCGAGCGAGGCCGACTTCATCCCCTATGTGGAAAACGCGGAAGGCAAGTACACCTACGACGTGCCCGTTGAAGCGCTCGACGAGGACACCGCCTGCGCCGCGTGGAGTATTAGAAAAGAGCAGTGGTACGACCGCACGCTCGTGTTCGAATCCGCCGGCGTCGATCTGCGCGCCGACGCACTGAAGTAACGCCATGCGGTCGATTCTTCCCAAGGGGGAAAGCAGGAAGCGTCGCAGCATCGCGGTGCGCGCGATCGCCTGCGTTCTCGTCGCCCTGCTCGCGCTTCCCTTCGCGGGGTGCAGTGCGAGCCCGAACGCGACCGGTGGCACGGCAGGCTCTCAGGAATACACTGTGAGCGTCTCGCTCTCCGGCGGGTCAGGGCGCGCAAGCATCGCCTCACCCACCACAATTGTGAAGGATGGCGACACCTACACCGCGACCATCACCTGGTCGAGTTCGAACTACGACAAAATGACCGTCAACGGCGTGGACTACGCGCCCGTAAACGACGGCGGCAACTCCACGTTCGAGATACCCGTCACGCTCGACGAGGACATCGCCGTGTCGGCCGAGACCGTCGCCATGTCAACGCCGCACACCATCGACTACACGCTCCACTTCGATTCATCCACCATGAAGGAGAAATCGGGCGACGAAGCAAGCGGCGGCTCCCCTGCGGGAACGGCTTCAAACGCCGCGGCCGACTTCCACAACGCCGATTTGGGCTGCGGCTGGAAGCCGACGGGGACGCTTCAGCTTGAATACGCCGAGCACTTCACTGTCGACGAGTACGAAGGCGGCCTGCGGCTTATCTGCATTTCGAACGGGGAGCGCTTCCTCGTGGTGCCGCAAAATGCAAAGGTACCTGATGGGTTGAGCTCCGACATCGCGGTCATAAGGCGCCCCGCCGACAAGGTGTACCTCGTGTCGTCGGCGACGATGTGCCTGGTCGACGCGCTCGATGCGAACGACAATATCATTATGTCGGGCACGAAGGCCGACGATTGCTCGGTCGCGGGCTTCAAAAGCGCGCTCGAAAGTGGGGCGATCGCCTACGGCGGCAAGTACAGCGCGCCCGACTACGAGCGAATATCGGCCTCGGGCTGCACGCTCGCCATCGAGAACACTATGATCAACCACACGCCCGATGTGAAGGAAAAGTTGCAGAAGCTCGGACTCGTCGTGCTCACCGAACAGTCGTCGAGCGAGCCCGAAGCACTCGGGCGCGTCGAGTGGATTAAGCTTTTCGGCGTCCTGTTCGACAAGGAAGACGAGGCCGCGCACCTGTTCAACGAGCAGAAGGCCCGCGTCGAGCAAACGTCGAGGCTTGCGTCGTCAGGTAAAACCGTGGCGTATTTCTACATTAACTCGAACGGGGCCGCCGTCACGCGGCGGGCGGGCGACTACGTGGCGCAGATGATCGAGCTTGCAGGCGGCAACTACGCGCTCGATGACGCGCAGACGGCGTCGACGTCAGGTTCGTCAGTAACGCTCGAAATGGAGCGCTTCTACGCGACGGCGAAGGATGCCGACATCATCGTCTACAACGGCACCATCGACGAATCGGTTGCCACCTTGAACGACTTCGTAGGCAAAAACGCGCTATTGTCGCAGTTCAAAGCCGTGAAGAACGGCAACGTCTGGGTCACAAGCGCCGACATGTACCAGCAGATGACTTCTACCGCCGACATTATCGACGAGCTGCACGGGGCGTTCACCGGCGATGACGCGAGCGACTTCCATTATCTGAGGAAGCTCGGCTAGCACCATGAGAAGCCGACTTTCCATGACATACGACGAATCGGGGCGCGCCGCGCGGTGTCGCGTCGTGACGGCGCTGCTCGCCGTTGCCCTCATCGTGCTCGTCGGGGCCAACCTGTGCATCGGGAGCGTGCTCGTGCCCGCAGACCACATCCCCGGCATCCTTTCGGGCGGCGCGGCCAATTCCATGGAAAGCCAAGTCATCTGGGAGATTCGCCTGCCGCGTGTGCTTTCAGCCGTGCTTCTCGGCGGGGCGCTTTCCCTCTCCGGGTTCCTGCTGCAGACGTTTTTCAACAACCCCATCGCCGACCCGTTCATCTTGGGCGTCTCCTCGGGCGCAAAGTTCGTCGTCGCGCTTACGATGATCGTACTTCTGGGCGCGAACCAGGCCATGTCCTCGCCGGCCATGGTGGTCGCAGCGTTTCTGGGCTCGCTTATCACCATCGGCTTCGTGCTCCTCATCGCACGGCGCATAAGTTCCATGGCCATGCTCATCGTGGCGGGCGTCATGGTGGGATACATCTGCTCGGCGGCGACGAACTTCCTCATCGCCTTCGCCGACGACCAGTCCATCGTGAACCTGCACAACTGGTCTTTGGGTAGCTTCTCGGGTTCGAGCTGGGACGACGTCGCGGTCATCGCGGTCGTGGTGATCACCGTGAGCGCATGCGTATTCGCGATATCGAAGCCCCTTTCCGCCTTCCAGCTGGGAGAAGCCTACGCGAAAAGCGTCGGAGTGAACGTCGCACGCTTCCGCGTGGCGCTCGTCCTTCTAGCGAGCATGCTCTCCGCCTGCGTGACCGCGTTCGCTGGTCCGGTGTCGTTCGTAGGCATCGCGGTTCCGCATCTCGTTAAGTCGGCGCTGAAGTCGTCGAAGCCCATCCGAGTGATTCCTGCGTGCTTCTTGGGAGGCGCCATCTTCTGCGCGGGCTGCGATTTGATCGCGCGCACGCTGTTTTCCCCCGTCGAGCTTTCCATCAGCGCCGTCACCGCCATCTTCGGCGCGCCGGTGGTTATCGCACTCATGTTGAAGAAGCGGGTGAGGTAGATGGGGGAATTCGTGCCGCGGCCCAAAACGCTCGGAGGGGACATTCCATGCTTAAACAGTCCTAAGCTCGCACGAAAGCGCCAGAAGGCACTTTCGGCTCGTGCGGAACTGCGCGCGGAACGCCTCCTTCAAGCGGAGTCGAACCTCGAAACCCCGGTCGAAACGCAGGCTGACGGAGCACCGCTTTTCCGCATAAGCGACCTGTCGGCGGGCTACGACAAGAAGGTCGTAGTCGAAGGCGTCGATCTGGAGGTTCGCGCGGGCGACGTCGTGGCGCTCATCGGGCCGAACGGCTCGGGCAAGTCGACCATCTTGAAAACCATCACACGCCATCTGGCACCGCTTGCCGGCGCGGTCGAGCTCGACGGGCGGGAGATTTCCCGATGGAAGACGGCGGAGTTCGCAAGGAACCTTGCCGTTATGCTGACAGATCGCCCCCGGACCGAGCTCCTCACCTGCCGCGATATCGTGGAGGCGGGAAGGCATCCCTACACCGGGCGAATGGGCACACTCTCGCCCGACGACCATAGTCGGGTCGATGAGGCCATGAAAACCGCACATGTGGAAGAGCTCGCCGAGCGCGACTTCATGCAGATAAGCGACGGGCAACGCCAGCGCGTCATGCTCGCATGCGCCATCGCGCAGGATCCGCGTGTGCTCGTGCTCGACGAGCCCACGTCGTATCTCGATATCCGCTACCAGATCGACCTGCTGCGAATACTTCGCCACCTTGCGAAATCGCGGAATGTGGCTGTCATCATGTCCATCCACGAACTCGAGCTCGCGCAGAAAAGCGCCGACAAGGTGATTTGCGTGAAGGACGGCCGGGTCTTCCGCGCCGGCGCACCCGAGGACATATTCACGCGCGAGACGATTGGCGAGCTCTACGGCCTTCAACATGGCACCTTCAACGAGCGCTTCGGCAGCGTGGAAATTGGGCGCCCACACGGCGATGCGCACACGTTCGTCATCGCCGGCGCAGGTACGGGGTCGGCTGTGTTTCGCCAGCTCATCCGGCAGGGCAAGGCGTTCTACGCGGGCGTTCTGCACGAAGGGGACATCGACTGCGAGCTCGCGCGCGACCTGGCGACGGAATGCGTGGCCGAGCGCGCCTTCGAGCCGATCGGGGATAAAACCATAGCCCGCGCCAAAGAGCTCCTCGTCCACTGCGCGCGCCTTATCGTGTGCCCCGCCGCCTTCGGCACCATAAACGCCCGCAACGCAGAGCTCGTCGAGTTCGCACGATCGCATGGTATCGAGGTCATGCGAGCGTGCGAAGGCGCATCGGAGGATTCCAATGGATACGCCTAGGCGCGGTCCAAGAAATCGTCCGCATCCCCATCTGACACTATTTCACCGCAACTTAGAAGGTGTCGGCGTATAACGCTTCACCCCAAATTAAATTGATTCGTTGAATAGACACACTACAAATCTTTAGACTTCGTTTAATCCACAAGTGGGTATTATCACACATTAAGCACACGTGAAAGGATATACCCATGTCGCTTACACGGTCAGCAGAGCGTGCAGCGCTCAACAAGCTCATCGATTATCTCGACGACAACCCGCAAGAAAACATCGACAAAATCATGGACCTCGTGAACAAGCTGGTCCCCAATCGCGTATTTCCTGTACAGCGAGAGGCATTCACCAATGTCATCAAGAGCCGCGGCAATTGGTATGACCTGATCATGCGTGTGTTCAGCCTTAATCCCCAGATGCGAACCAAACTGCTTAAGACCCTCATTGTCGACGCCAACCTGCTAGCTTGGCCAGAGCAGGAAAAGAACCGCGAAAAGTACCAGTGCAACGTTCCGTGGGCCATCCTGCTCGATCCCACGAGCGCCTGCAACCTGCATTGTACGGGCTGCTGGGCCGCCGAGTACGGCTACAAGCAGAATCTCTCGTTCGAAGACATCGACTCTATCGTTACGCAGGGCAAAGGGCTCGGTACGCATATCTACATCTATACCGGCGGCGAGCCGCTCGTCCGCAAGCACGACCTGATCAGAATTTGCGAAAAACATCAGGACTGCGTGTTTCTCTGCTTTACCAACTCCACGCTGATCGACGAGGCCTTCTGCGACGATATGATTCGCGTAGGTAATTTTGTCCCCGCCATCAGCGCCGAGGGCAATGAGCACACCACCGACGCCCGTCGCGGCGAGGGTACCTACGCAAAGATCGAGCACGCCATGAAACTCCTGCGCGAGCGCGACTTGCCGTTTGGTATCTCCACCTGTTGGACCAGCGCCAATGCCGAGACGGTTGCTACCGAGGAGAACATGGACTGGATGATCGGCGAGGGAGCACTCTTCTGCTGGTACTTCCACTTTATGCCGGTTGGCCGCAATGCAACCCCCGAGCTCATGCCCACGCCCGAGCAGCGCGAGCACATGTATCACTTTATCCGCGAAATGCGTGAGAAGAAGCCGCTGTTTACGCTCGACTTCCAAAACGACGGCGAGTTTGTAGGCGGATGTATCGCCGGCGGCCGCCGCTACCTGCACATCAACGCCGCCGGAGACGTGGAGCCGTGCGTGTTCATCCACTACTCAAACGCCAACATCCACGATGTGAGCTTACTCGACGCGCTGCGCTCTCCCCTCTTTATGAAGTACTACGAAAACATGCCGTTCAACGACAACTACCTCAAACCATGCCCCATGCTCGAGAATCCCGACGTGCTGCCCAAAATGGTCGCCGAGAGTGGCGCAATGAGCACCGATCTTATCGAGAAGGAGTCACCCGAGCAGCTGCGCGAAAAGACCCAGGCTGCCGCCGAGGCATGGTCACCTGTCGCCGACCGCATCTGGAACGACTCCGACGATCCGCTATACGCCAAGCGTCACGAGGATAAGTCGCAGGGTATGGCCGATAGCGACATGCACAAGTTCGAAAAACAGGGCCGCATACTCAAAAACGGCGATTAATGCCGCTTCACACGACAAACGCTCAGAAATGAAGCGGAGCAGTCTCGAGGCTCATCTTCGAGGCTGCTCCGCCTTACCATCAAAACAGTTTTCCTAAGTTGCGGTGAAATAGGGACTAGATCGGCCTTCCAATAACCAAAACAATCCCTATTCCACCGCAACTTCTATAAGTTGTTGAATTATCGATGCTATTCGAAGCGAGATTCCAGACTCGACAGACCGTTGAGAGTCAGATCGTTGGCGACCCCAGAGACGCGCTCGATAGGAACCGAACCGTCAGACAGTGCCCACGTGCGATAGATACCGATAATGCCCGACAGCAAAAACGCCAGATAGTAATCGAACATCTCGTCCTTGAGACCTTGGGGCAACAGATCGCGCTCGGCAATCTCGTGTTCGAGCGGCGCACGAAGACGAGCCATAAAATCATCGAGCGGAATGTTCTCGATCAGCTGACGATTGAGCACCAAGTTGTTGCACAGTGCCTCGTTAACGGTTTTAAAGAAGGTCGCCGCCGCGCCAAGAGCGCGCTCGTTGGTGTCGCCGTCCATTGAAGCAAGCGTTTTCTCGACCGAGTCGACAATCATCTCCACCACATCGACGGCAATGGCATCGAGCAGGCCGTCAACCGTACCAAAGTGTACGTAAAAGGTCTTGCGGTCGACATTGGCCTCGCGCGCGATGGCACTCACCGTAATGTCTGCCAGCGGCTTTTCCATGAGCAGGCGCTCGAAAGCCGAAAGGATGGCATTACGGCTGCGAACGATGCGACGATCAAGACGCGGTTTGCTGGTTGCCATGGGCGTGTCCCTTCGATATGCGAGCATTCATCAACAGATGAGAGATAATCTACGTAAGAGGATTATCCCCCATACAGAACAAATATGCCCCGCATCATGAAGAACGCACGACTGCCCTACTGCGACTTAGGGTGCTTCTTCTTATTGAGTGCCGACGGAGATACGCGAATACCATCGCCTGTCTGGCGCACATAGGCTTTATGAGCCGGCTTAGCGGTCCCAGAAGCCTTCTGAGCGTGCTTCTTGGGATCAACGGTAACAGCATTCGTGGGGTGCGGCTTAGTGGGCGCAGAGGGCGTCTGAGGCGTGCGGCCGAGCTTGCGCATCACGCGATCCCAGCGCGCATGGATGCTCTCGTTGTGGGCGCTCTTAAGTCCCAACAGGGGCGCAGCCAAAATGGTCGGCGCAATAAACGTAATGAGACGCCACAGCAGATAGCCGGCGGTCGAAGCCGACCCAAAGAAATGACCCAAGAACAATGCAAAGCCGCCCTCAGCGCCACCAGTTCCACCGGGCAGGGGGACCGCAGAGCTCAACAGCTGGACAAAGGCGCTCGCGGCCATGACCGAGAAAAAGTCGACCTCATGGTGGCCAAAGGCAAGCATCAGGAAATACGGCACCAGATAGAAAAACGCGAGCTGCAGCATGGTGATAAACACGGTGAGCAGCATGGAAGAAAAATGTCCGGCCGAAAGCTTGAACTTCTCGGAGAAGGAGTAGATCTCGCCATCGACAAACGTGCGCCAACCCTCGATCTTAGTGGCCGAGACACCAATGCGCTCGAGCCAATTGATGATGCAATGGGCGACGCGTGTGACGGTCTTAGGCATGAGAGCGACGGCGAAGATGCCCAGCAAGATGCAGCAGTGCCCACCAAAGCTAAAGACGCACAGCAGCGTCATGTCGCCATAGCGCTCGGCAAAAAACGGCATGCGAGCAAGCAGTAGGATAGCGCCCCAGGCAACGAGGCCAAACTGATACACGATAAAGCGCGTGAACTGCGTGGCTCCGGCCTCGCCGACATTTTGGCCCGCCTTGGTCAGGCGGTAGATCTGGGCGGGAGTCGAGCCCATCATCATAGGTGTGAGGTTGCCAAAGAAGATGCCACTCGCCTCGACCGAGATCAGGTCGCGAATGCCAACGGGTGAATCGGGGTCGAGCCAGACAGCGATCGCATAGGCCACAATGCCAAAGAACAGATACATGAACATGCAAAGACACGCGACAACGAGCCATGACGCCTGGACGCTCGACATAGCGGCCCAGAACTGCCCCATCTGCCCGGTTACCACCAGATAGACGATATAACCCACCAGTACGACGCCGATAAAGATGGCGCCGCGGCGTGCGCTCTTATTGTCATCTCCGCCCGAGGCCTCAACCTCGACCTGGGGCTTAGACGTATGCTGAGAGGACTCCGTCATGAGACTCCTTCTAACAGTCAAAATATCTTGGATATTGTACCCGCAAGGACCATAGACAGAACGCAAAGCTCTGGTTCAAACGGGAATTGCAGACGGTTGTTTGAAAATAAAAAACCCGGCCTTCCATAGGAAGGCCGGGTATCAGATGCGTGGTAGCCCGTACCAGATTCGAACTGGTGATCTCCGCCTTGAGAGGGCGGCGTCCTAAACCGCTAGACGAACGGGCCATAAGCCTCAGCAGAAAAGAAGTGGTAGCCCGTACCAGATTCGAACTGGTGATCTCCGCCTTGAGAGGGCGGCGTCCTAAACCGCTAGACGAACGGGCCACATGACATCTGCACTGCCGTGCTGCGAGGAAATATATTACGGGACAAAAAACGTCAGCGCAAGAAGAAATTCCAAATTGCCAAAAAATTGTCGGCAGGTTATGGAACACGCAGGTAAACTAGGTAGCTAATTCAAGTTAAGATGGACCAAAAGAGCTTCGCGATCGTTGGGAATGTTGTCTTCGATCACGGCGTCGAGGGCGGAGTTGAGAAGCTGCCCCAGTTCCGGCCCGGGCTTGACTCCAGCACGGATCAGGTCGCCGCCGTTGATGGCGAGCATCTTGAGCGTATAGGGCTCCCCCGCCCTCAGCAGATCGTGCGCCATCGCGCGCATCTCCTCAATCGTCTCAACGTAATAGAAGCACGACGGGGCCTTGCCAAGTGTGTCGGCACGCTTAAGGTCCATGAGCTCGTCAATCAGGCGGGCCGTGTCGACGCCCTCACCCGAAAGCGCGCGCATCATATTGAGCAGACAGGAGCGCTCGGGGCGCAGCGGCTTGTCATGGTATTTGATGAGCAGGCACACGTCGCGCACCAAGTCGTGCGAGAGCGCCAGGCGATCCATAATGACGCGCGCCTTCTTGGCGCCGAGCTCGGGATGACCGTAGAAGTGTCCGCTACCGGCATGGTCGACCGTGAAGCACTCGGGCTTGGACACATCGTGCAAAAACGCCGCCCACATAAGGCTCGACGAGGGCGCGACGCCGTCACACAGCGCGAGCTCCCCCGCCACCGTCAGCACACGGGCGATATGCACGTAGACGTTAAACGCATGATAGACACTGCGCTGATCAAACCCGCGACCCGCTGCCAACTCGGGCACGGCGGCGCAGATGAGCTCGGGATAGCGGAGCATCGCGTCTCCCCCATGACCGGTCGAAAGAATGCCCTCGAGCTCAATACCCACACGCTCACGCGCCACGGCATCGAGCAGCGGCGCGCACTCGGCAAGCGCACGCTTGGTCTCGGGCTCAATCATAAAGTCCAGACGGCAGGCAAAGCGCACCGCACGCAGCATGCGCAGGGCGTCCTCGTTAAAGCGACGCTTGGGATCGCCGACAGCGCGAATCAGCTTGCGCTCCAAGTCACCCTGGCCGTCGTAGCGGTCGACAAGCCCGCGCTCGGGATGCCAGGCCATGGCATTGACGGTAAAGTCGCGGCGCGCCAGATCGTCCTCGAGCGAGGCGGCACGCTCCACACTCTGGGGATGACGACCATCGGTGTAAAAGCCATCCAGACGGTACGTGGTGACCTCGATACGCTCGCCATCGGAAATAGCCGTGATTCCGCCAAATTTAATGCCCGATTCCACAACCGCGATGCCGGCGGCCTCGAGCGCCGCTTTGGACTCCTGCCACAGGCCGCTACAGCACATATCAACATCGTGGCTGGGGTACCCCATAAGGGCGTCGCGCACCCAACCGCCCACGTACCAAGCCTCAAGACCAGCCGCTTCAAGCGCGCGCAGGACGCGCAGGGACGCATCGGACGGTTGAGTACCGTTGAGCGAAACATTGCACATGCCTATGGCCTCCTGCGACTATCAAATTGGCTATCGATTGCGTCTGCAAGAAGTCTAGCAAGAAACAGCCTCCACTGCACACGCAAGTCCGATAAACAAAAACGCATCCGTCCTAGTCTAAGACGGATGCGAAATAATCAAACTATTCAGACAAGGTGCCGGAACTAGCAGACCTGGCGAACCTCGATGTGCTTCTTATATTCGTCCACCTTGGCAAAATCCCCCAGACCGGGGCACTCGACCACGTTGGCGCCAGTGGCCATCGAAAGGCGCAGGGCGTCCTCGACGCGCTCGGGAGCGTCGTGCCACACGGACAGGAAGGCAGCGAGCGAGGAATCGCCGGCGCAGACGGTCGACAGCAGCTTGACCTCAAAGGTGCGGTTGGCAAACCAGATGTGCTCGCCGTTGGAGAAATACGCGCCATCGCCACCAAGGGTCAGCAGTACATTCTTGGCGCCCTTGGCGTGCAGCTCGGCCATCGCGCCCTTGACGGACTCGTCGTCGCCACCGCTCACCTTAATGCCAAAGATGTCGAGCAGCTCGTCGTCATTGGGCTTGATCAGCAGCGGCTCCATGGCAATAAGGTCTGCCAGCTGATGGCTCGAGATGTCGAGGACGAACTCGGCCCCCTTGGCCTTGACGCGGCGCAGGACCTCGGCCAGGAAGCCTTCGGAAGTGTTGGGAGGCAGCGAGCCGCTGATAACCAGGCAGGTCATGTCATCGAGCGAATCGATGAGCTCAAACATCTCCTGCTCATTGGCCTCGTTGATGGCGGCACCAGCGTTGACCATGTTGTACTCAGTGTCGGGGCCGGCATTAAGGAACACGTTGACGCGCGTGATGCCGTCGGTCCACACAGGCTTGACGGGCACGCCCAGGGCCTCGGCGCCCTTAACGATGAACTCACCCGAGAAGCCGGCGAAGAAACCCAGGATCGTGGTGTCGACACCGTAGTGGTCAAGCGTAAACGAGACGTTGAGGCCCTTGCCGTTGGGCGTGTAGACGGCGTTGCGGGTACGCGTGACGGTGTTGGCGTCAAGACCGTCGCAGGCGATGTTGTAGTCAATGGCGGGATTTGCAGTGAGCGTGTAAATCATGAATGTTCCTTTCACGAAGCAACGTGTTAATGAAAGTATATTCCACGCATCGACAAAAGGCTAGGACAACTCGGTGAACGGTGTGGAAGCGATGAAGTACGGCAGGACACCCCCCCCTGGCGGAACAAAAAGGCGCCCCGGCCGAAACCGGGGCGCCGCATGTGCACGAATATGTCGCGTTTCGATTACTGACGATCGAGCTTGCGGACAGCAACGCGCTTGCTGTACTCGTCGACGTGACCAAAGTCGCCAATGCCGACGGACTCGGCAACGTTAGCGCCGGTGGCCATAGCGAGCTTCATGGCCTCCTCGACGTTGTCGCGATCCCTGTACCACTTGTGCAGGAACGCAGCGAGGGTGCAATCGCCGGCGCAGACGGAAGAAACCAGCTTGATGTTGAACTCACGCTTGGCGTACCAGATGTCCTCGCCGTTGGAGAAGTAAGCGTCGCCGCGGCTACCACGGGTGAGCAGCACGTTCTGAACGCCAGCGTCGTGAGCCATCTTCATGGCAACGCGAACCTCGTCGTCGGTGTCGACCGGCACGCCGAAGATGGCCTTCATCTCGTGATGGTTCGGCTTGATGAGCAGCGGCTTCTTGTGAGCGAGCTCCTTGAGCTTGTCGGAGGACAGGTCCAGGACGACGTCGGCGCCACGAGCCTGAGCGTGCTCCATGACCTGAGCCAGGAAGTCGGGCGTAGCTTTGGGAGGCACGGAGCCGGAGACGATCAGGCACTCAAGATCGCCCGCGGTGTCCAGGATGTTGTAGAGCTCCTCCTGGTGCTGCGGCGTGATCGGAGCACCCGGGTTCAGGATGCCGTACTCGTGCTGGCCATCGTTGACGTAGGTGTTAATGCGCGTGATACCGTCGGTCCAGACCGGGCGGCAGAGGCAACCCAGGTTCATGACCTCCTCAACGATGAACTTGCCCGTGAAGCCAGCAAAGAAGCCGAGTGCGACGGTGTCAACGCCCATCTTCTTAAAGGCGAAGGACACGTCAAGGCCCTTGCCGTTAGCCGTGTAGCTGGCCGAGCCGGTGCGGACGTTCTCATCGGGCTCGAGCGGAGAGCTCGAAACCGTCATGTCGACAGCCGGGTTAGCGGTTAGCGTGTAGAACATTTACAGTACCCCCTGTATATGTGAGGGCCGCGTGGCCGGCCCATTCCAACCACGCGGTTACCTCTGATACCAAATTAGCGAGCTGCGGACTCGAGCAGTGCCTTGACCTCGGCTGCGGTGTTGCAGGCGAGCGCCTTCTCGGCGAGCTCGTCGCACTCGGCCTTGGTCCACTGGCTGATGGTCTTGCGGGCGCGCAGGATAGAAGGAGCGCTCATCGAGAACTCCTCCAGGCCCCAGCTGATCAGCAGCGGCTCGAGCAGCGGATCGGCAGCGGCTTCGCCGCACATACCGACCATGATGCCGGCCTTCACGCCGCTCTCGATGATGTTCTTGAGCGAGCGGAGCACGGCGGGATAGTAAACCTGGTACAGGTTGGAGATGGTGTCGTTACCACGGTCGGCGCACATGGTGTAACCGATCAGGTCGTTGGTGCCGATGGAGAAGAAGTCGGCGACCTCGGCAAGACGGTCTGCGAGCAGCGAAGCGGCGGGCGTCTCGACCATGATGCCGACCTCGATGTTCTCGTTGAACTTGCGACCCTCTTCGGTCAGCTCGGCCTTGCACTGCTCGACGAGCTCCTTGACAGCCAAGACCTCCTCGACGCAGGTGACGAGCGGGATCATGATCTTGACGTCACCGAAGGCGCTAGCGCGCAGCAGAGCGCGGAGCTGGACCTTGTACTGGTCGGGATTGGCCAGGCAGTAACGCACGGCGCGGAAGCCCATGAAGGGGTTATCTTCCTTGACCATGTGCAGATACGGAATCTCCTTGTCGCCGCCAACATCGAGCGTGCGGATGATGACCGGAGCACCCTTGAGCGCGCTGGCGACCTTACGGTAGGCGTTGAACTGCTCCTCCTCGGAAGGAAGCTCAGCAGAGTCCATGAACAGGAACTCGGAGCGGAACAGACCGATGGCCTCGGCGTCGTGATCGAGCGCGTTGGGCACGTCATCGGGGTTACCGATGTTGCAGGCGATGATCTTCTTGATGCCATCGGCAGTCACGGACGGCTTGCCGCGGAAGGCCTCGAGGGCTGCCTTCTCGGCAGCGAAGGCCTCGGCCTTGGCGGTGTAGGCAGCGAGCGTCTCCTCGTCGGGATCGGCCTCAACGATACCCTTGCCACCGTCGACGACAACGGTCATACCGTTGCGCAGCGCGGTGCAGCTATTGGAAACCGAAAGGACAGCCGGGATCTCGAGGGCGCGCGCAATAATCGCGGAGTGCGACGTGCGGCCACCGGTCTCGGTGACGATACCGGCAACGTGGGCCTTATCGATCGTGGCGGTCATGGACGGCGTGAGGTCGTGAACGACAACGACAGTATTCTCGGGCAGGACGGAGAGGTCGACGACCTCCTTGCCCAGCAGCTCGGCCAGAATACCGGTGCGGATGTCGGCGATGTCGGCCGCGCGCAGACGAAACATCTCGTCGTCCATGGACAGGAACATGTTCTCGAACATGGTCGAGGTGTCCATGAGCGCCTGCTCGGCGCAGGTACCGCCGTCAATGGCGGCGTTGATGGCGTCGGTCATGCCCGGGTCCTGAGCCAGGACAATGTGTCCGCTCATGATCTCGGCCTCGGCCTCGCCCACCGTCTCCTTCATGTGGTCGGCCTGAGCCTGGGTCTTCTCGCAGAAGACCGAAAGAGCGGACTGATAGCGCTCCTTCTCTGCTGCCGAATCGGCAACCTCGTGCGGCTCAAACGTCAAGTCGGGATCGACGGCGACCATGACGGTGCCGATACCGATGCCCTCGGAAGCGTTGACTCCCTGATACATTCCCATTCCTCTCTCCGTGTCATGTGATAAAGCGTTTTGCCATATCCATGACAAAAGAGCGCAGCTACCTTACAACAGGTCACTGCGCCCCTAAATATGAACTTAGTTGTTCAACATGCGACCCGTTTGAGTTCTACTCGCCAAGACCGCTCTTGATGAGCTCAATGGCAGCAGCCAGAGCCTCGGCCTCGTCAGCGCCGTCGCACTTGACCTCGACCTCGGTACCGCAGGGGATACCAGCAGCCATGAGGGCCATCGGGGACTTGCCGTTGACCTCCTTCTCGGGGGTGACGACCGTCACGTCACAGGCGTACTTGCCCATGGTGGAGGCGAACAGACCAGCCGGACGCATGTGCAGACCCTGAGGATTAACGAGGGTAGCCTTCTCAGAAACCATAGTTGACTCCTTTTTGTGTTTAACCCCTGTCATGCATGTGGCAGGAGTCAGATTCACGACGTTGTTTATATTAACTCACATCAAACGGTTTTTCATTATGTTTCGGGCGAATTGTTGGACAGATGTGTTTGTCGTCCGCTTGCTCGCCGGGCGGGCGCGGGTTAAGTTTGCTGCTCTACAGTCCTGCTCGCACGAAGAGCACATTAAGTGCTCTTCGGCTCGTGCGGAACTCGCGATAAATCTCACAGGCCGCGCCCGGCCCTCTGTGGGCGAGCAAGCTGCGGAAACTCGGTCGATCCAGAGTAATGTCGGCTGAAAGGAATTCTGGCTGATGAACTGTTCGCGACAAAGACTCGATAGGTAGCCCCCTCTATGCCCTTTTATAAGTTGCGGTGAAATAGGGACTGAATTATGGGTTGAATCGTTTAAACAGTCCCTATTTCACCGCAACTTATTTGAGGATGAAAAAGGCGGAGGCCCTGGAGAGGGACTCCGCCTTTTATACAGGGGGCGATGGTATTCGCGTACCGTGGAATTAGACCAGACGGGCGTTGATCGTCTTGGCGATCTCGGCAGCGTCGGTAGAACCCTTGACGGTGGCACGGAAGTCCTCGTCCATGAGCGCCTCGGCGACCTTAGACAGGATCTTGAGGTGCGTAGTGCCGGCCTGGGCACCGGGGATGAGCAGGGCGATAGCCACGTTGACGGGAGCGCCGTCCATGGTGTCCCAACCGGTCACGCCGGACTCGTCCTTGACGACGATGACGGCAGCTTCGGTAATGGCGTCGGACTTGGCATGCGGAATAGCGAAGCCCTCCATCATGCCCGTGGTGCCCTCGGCCTCGCGGGCAAGGAAGGCGTTCATCACGGCGTCGGCATCGCTGGCGATACCGGCCTTAACAGCCTGGTTGGAAACGAAGCTCAGAGCCTCGTCACGAGAAGCGAAGTCCTCGGCGACAAAGACATTCTCGACCTTCACGAAGTCGGCAGCCTCGGCCATGGGGGCCTCGACGGCAGCGGCCTTGGGGGCCTCAACCGGCTTGGCTGCAGGAGCGGCCTTCTGGTTCTTCTCGAAGTCGTACTTCTTGAAGGCCACGAACAGGATGCCACCGACCACAGCGCCGATGAGGATCGCGAGGACCCAAAGCGGACCGTTCTCGACAACGGGCAGGACCAGGAAGCCACCGTGAGGCGCCGGATCGTGAACGTTGAACATAATGGTCAGGATCGAAGCGATAGAGGAACCGAGCATCATGATGGGCATGACGGGCCAGATGTTCTTGGTCATGAACGGAATGGCGCCCTCGGTGATGTGGGTGCAACCAAGGATGAGGTTGACGACACCGGCGTCGTGATCCTCCTGGCTGAAGTACTTCTTGCCGACAACGACGGCAAAGGTGGTGATCAGCGGCGGAACGATGCAGGCGGCGGAGACGGCAGCCATGAAGTTGGTGCCGAAGTTGTAGGTATCGGTGCCAACACCGGCGGCCAAAGCCTCGGTGAGCATAGCGGTACCGGTGACGTAAGCAGCCTTGTTGACCGGGCCGCCCATGTCAAAGGCGCACATGCAGCCAATGGCAAGACCCAGGACAACGGCGCCAGAGGCGGACAGGCCCTTGAGGAAGTCCATCATGGCGGTGTTGATGGCAGCCATGGGGCCAGAAATGCCGAGCATGACCAGACCGACGATAGCCGTCGAGAACAGCGGGTACAGGAAGATAGCTTTAAGGCCGTCCAGGTTCTTGGGCAGACCGGCAAAGACCTTCTCGAGCAGCAGGATGACATAGCCGGCGAGGAAGCCACCGACGATGCCGCCCAGGAAGCCGAAGCCCACGCCGGCGCCACCGGCGTCGATCATGCCGGTCTCGGCGTTAACAGGCAGGCCCTGGATGGCGATCATACCGGCAACAAAGCCGGGGACGAGCGCCGGGCGCTTGCCGATGGACTCGGCGATATAGGCGGAAAGCACCGGAACCATGAGGTTCATGGCGATGCCGCCGATGATCTTGAGCATCGCAGCAAAGCTGTTGTAGTCAGACGCCGTCGAATCGAAGGACGTAATGCCCCACAGGAACGAGACGGCGGTCAGGACACCACCGGCAACGACGAAGACCAGCATATGGCTGACGCCGTTCATGAGGTGCTTGTAGATAACGTGGCCGATGGACTCCTTCTCCTCAACCGCGTCCTCGACATCGGCAGCGGCTGCAACCGTGCTGTCGCCCTTGGCGGCGAGCGCGCGGTCAATCAACTTACCGGCGGCCTCAACGGACAGGGCCTTGGAAACACCAACGGAAACCATGGGCTTACCGGCGAAACGCTCAGCCTGGACATCCTTGTCTGCTGCGACGACGACGGCCTTGGCACCAGCGATCTCACTCTTGGTGAGCTCGTTCTCGACACCGACCTGGCCATGAGTCTCGACCTTAATGGTCAGACCGCGCTCGGCAGCTGCCTTCTCCAGCGCCTCCTTCGCCATGAAGGTGTGCGCAATGCCGGTCGGGCAACCGGTCGCGGCGATGATGTCAAACTTAGCCATGTGTCCCTCCTTCTTGAGTACAGCGCCCGCGGGCGCTCCCCTACACGCGCTTCGATGCGCGTTTTTCCACAACTGAAAGATACCAACCTACCGTCCGCGTGAGAAGAGACAAGGTGCAATTCTCTGGTGAAAGGTTCTTTCATAACCGTAAACGGTAAGTGAAAGTTTACCATCAACACTTGAAACGGCAAGGTGTATCTTGTAATTAAAAATGCCCGTATACTATGGCATTGCGAATCAAATTAGATTTTCATGCCAACCAGGAGCCATCCATGACCGATAGTAGCAAGAGCGCACTTTCCCTCATTAGCACCCATCAGGGATACAGCGAATCCGAGCAGCGCATTGTCGACTATATATTGGAGCACCAGTCCGAGGCTCCACGCCTCACGGCGGCTCAGCTCTCACGCGCCGCTGCCACGTCCGAGGCGACCGTTTCGCGCTTCTGCCGCAAGCTTGGGTTTGGCAGCTTCCGCAGCTTTCAGTTTTCGTTGGCGAGGGATTTGGAAAGCCAGCGCAACGAGGGCCTGACCGACGAGGTCTCGCTCGACAATATGGAGCAGAGTCTAAAGAACATCCTGGCTGCCAAGGTGAGCGAGCTTAATGCGACTATCGACGGGATCGACCACGATACGCTGGCGGCTGTTGTGCATGCCCTTAAGCATGCAGGGGTTATTGAGTTTGCGGCTGTGGGCAATACGAACGCGGTTGCGCTCGATGCGACGTTTAAGTTTTCGCAGCTGGGCCTGCGCTGCATGGCGAGCACCATTAGCGAGACATCAATCGGCTTTGCGCTCACGTTGCGCCCGGGTGACGTTATCGTGCTAATCTCAAACTCCGGCAAATCGCGCCGACTGAATCGCATGGCAAAAGCGGCTCGCGACTGCGGCGCAACCGTGGTCGTCATCAGCAGCGATAGCAAGTCTCCACTTGCGCGCCTCGCCGACTACACCTTTAATACCGTCAATCACGAAGCGCTGCTGACAACGGGTGACTTCGCGTTCTCCAAGATCAGCGCCACGATGATCATCGAAGTCATCTACAACTTCCTGCTGCCCGAGATTGAAGACGCTCGCGAGCATATCAGCTACTACGAGGAGCTCATCCAGCCGGATAAGGTCGTTGAGTAGGTAAATTGGGGAGCCGATAGACGCCCCTCGCCACGAAACCCGCCCATCTACTACGTTTTAACCGCAACCGCCAACCATACACCCAAAATAGAGAAAACCGCAGGCGTTCTACCTGCGGTTTTCTTTTTGCAATTCTCGGCGTGGTTGCCGATGCCCTACCAAACGTAGTAGATGGACCCGTTTCGTGGCGGCCGGGTTGGACATGCGTGTGGCGACTCGACCTAGGCACGCGCCTCCGCAAGCATCTGCCTGGCGTGCGCCAGGCTTGCCTCGGACTGATCGCCGCTCAACATGCGGGCGATCTCGGCGGTACGCGCTTCGCCGGTTACCTCGTCCAAATGCGTCTGGGGAACATCGCCTGGTTCCTTGCTGACAACATAATGCTTATCGGCCATGACGGCGACCTGCGCCAAGTGGGTTACGACAATCACCTGATGCGTAGAGGCGAGATCTGACAGCACGCCCGCGAGTGCACGCGCCGTGGAGCCACCGACACCAGCATCGACCTCGTCAAACACCAGCGTATCGACACCGTCCGCGTTACCGAGGACAACCTTACTTGCCAGCATGACGCGGCTGAGCTCGCCGCCCGATGCAATGCGGCGCAGGGGACGTGGAGTCAAACCGGCACCGCTGCGGTATAGCAGCTCGTAGCTCGAAGGACCAACGGGCGTCCACTCAGCACGGGGAAGATCGCGCGACTCCCAGACGAGCTCGGCACTACCCATCTCCAAACGCGCCATCTGGCGGCCAACCTCGTGGCAGAAGCGCGGGGCCGCCGTATTTCGAGCGCGCTTAAGTGCCTTGGCAGCGGTAAACAACTCGCGCTCAGCGCTCCCGAGTGCCTCACGCGCCTTTTTGATCTGCTCATCGCCATCATCGACCAGGGACAGCAGCTCTTGCGAGCGATCGCGCATAGCAAAAACATCGTCCATGGTGGGACCCCACTGACGCAACAGGCCCTTGAGGTCGGAATACCGCTCACGCATGCGAGCGAGCTCGCGCGGGTCGAAGGCGACGCCATCACGATAGGCACGAAGCTCGTTCGCGCAATCCTCAAGGGAGATGCAGGCATCCGAAAGCGCATCGGCAATGTCGCCCAGTTTGCGATCGACGGTAGCCATACGGGAAAGCTCTGCCACGGCGCTGTTCACGACATCGAGCGCTCCCCCTTCGGAGGCAAGCGATGCATGGGCATCGTTAGCCGTGGCAACCAGTACCTCGGCATGTTCGGAGCGCGGCAGCAGTTCCTCGAGTTCCTCATACTCGCCCGGCTTGGGGTCGACCTCGCCGATGCGCTCGAGGGCAAAGCGCGCCTCCTCGACGCGGCTCCCCTGCGCACGCGAGGCCTCTTCGACACGTCGAACCTCCTTGGCGGCAGCACGCGATGCCTTAAAGCAGGCGCGGTACGCATCCAGCGCCTCGAGTGCCGGGCGCCCTGCCCATGCATCGACCATCGCAACGTGATGCGCCGGGTCGAGCAAGCGCTGATGCTCGTGTTGGCCGCACAGATCCATCATCACGCCAACGCGCTCCGAAAGCTCGCGCACACTGGCGATGCGACCGTCAATCTTCACGCGGCTGCGCCCCTCGGCAGAAAGGCTGCGCTGGACCGTGAAGCCCTCCGTGTCGTGCGGCCCGTCGAAGAGTCGCGCCTCGACGCTCGCCAGCGCCTCGCCCTCGCGCACCGTCGACGAATCCGCACGCTCGCCCAAAATAAGCTTGAGGGCCGAGAGCAGCGCGGTCTTGCCGGCACCGGTCTCGCCAGTCAGGACAGTCAGGCCGGCACTCGGCACCAGCGTCGCCTCGCGAATGAGTGCAATGTTAGAAACCTGCAGCTCATCGATCATGACGGACTCCGTAGAACACGCGGCTCACCGAGTTATAGAAGCTCTCGGGGCCGTAATCCAGCAGCAACACATCACCGGGACCGCGACGCACAGCCACGCTCTCGACCGTGCCATCGCAGGTAATAAACTGTCCATCGATGGCGATCGCCGGCACGCTCGGGCGATCATCGGACATAAAGATTTCGACGACATCACTCGGCGAAGTCAAGAAGGCACGGGCCTGAATGGTGTGCGGCGCAATGGGTACGCAGACCATGCCCGTATAGTCGGGGCTCACGATGGGGCCACCGGCACTGAGCGCGTAACCCGTAGAACCAGTCGCCGTCGAAACGACGACACCGTCACCGCGTAGGCGGTCGATATGGTGGCCGGACACCGTGATGTCAAACTCGACCATATCGGACAGAGGGCCGCGCGTAAGCGCCATGTCGTTGAGGGCGAAGGTGCGCACGACATCCTTCGTACCGTCTTCGCGCACGGACACGATATCCGCGGCGATGGTAGCGCGACGGCTCACATGCAGCTCGCCGGACAGGGCGTCGCTCACGACCTGCAGAATGTCGCGCTCCTCGGGACTCGCAGCCGTCAAAAAGCCCAGGTGACCATAGGAAAGACCGAGGATAGGAATCTCGCGATGGTTGAGGATGCGGGCAGCGCGCAGCAACGTACCGTCGCCGCCGAGCGTAATGACCAGATCGGAGCCGTCAATATCAGGCGTGCTCTGAATCTTGGATCGCTGGTCGGCAGCCCATGCGACCTCATAGCCCTGGCGCGTCAGCCAAAGCTCGAGCATCAGGCCGCTCTCGACCGCCTCTTGCTTGTAGTAATTGGGAACCAGAAAGACCTTCATAGCGTTGTTGCTTTCTCGCTCAAAACCGATACCTGGGATTGCAGCACGTCTTGCGAGCGGTCGCCGGGGACAAACCTCGTGCCGTACAGGAAAAACTCAACGTTGCCCTTGGCACCATGAATGGGTGACACGCACACATCGACCGGGAACAGGCCCTTGGCAGCAAAGAGTTCAACCGCCGCCAAGAGTGTATCGCGGCGCACGGCGGGATCGGTCACAATGCCGCCCTCGCCCACCAGCGCCGCCGGAGCCTCAAACTGCGGCTTTACGAGCGTGCAGAATGCACCCATAGGCGCCAGGCACGCCAGCACCGCATCGATAATGTTCGCGATGCTGGTAAACGAGACATCACACACAGCCAAGTCGATGGCGCCGGCATAGCCAAGCTCAGGCAGCTGTGTCACGTTTGTGCGCTCATGCAGCGTTACACGATCGTCCTGACGCAACGACCAATCGAACTGGGCGTGACCCACGTCCACCGAGACAACGGTCGCAGCTCCGCGCTTGAGCAGGCAATCGGTAAAGCCGCCGGTAGAGCAGCCCACATCCAGGCAGGCAAGGCCCGTCGGATTGATGTCAAACGCATCAAGTGCGCCTTCGAGCTTAAGACCGCCGCGGCCAACATAGGGAATGCGCCCCTTCACGTGCAGCGGCAGGCCCGGGGTCACCTTAAGGCCCGGCGAAGTCAAGCGCTCACCGCCACTCGAGACCAAGCCGGCCATAAGAGTGCGAAGGGCATCCGCGCGATCGGCGCAGATGCCCTGTGAAATCAGTTCGTCATCAAGACGCACGCGTTTCATGAATGCCATCAACCATTCGTATCCGGAGATGCGGCCGAGCTATCCTGGGATTCGTTTGCCGCATCCTCATCGTATTCCTGCTCGAGCTTGTCGGCCTCACGCGGCGTCAACTCAAACTTGTCGACCATATCGACCGCGCGGGAGCCCAGCTCAATCGCTTCGTCAAACAGATCGAGCGAACGCTCCAAGGAGGTATCCTTGGAGCGAACGGTAGCGATGATCTGATCCAGACGGTCCGAGATCTCATCAAAGTTACGGACAGAACCCTCTGGCATGGCTACTCCTCGACAGAGTCGATGTCAGCCTCGGCGGCGTCCGCATCCTCGGCCAGCACGCCAGCCTCAGCTTGGGCAACCGCAACCTTGGCGGCAGCCTCGGCAGCCTGCGCCTCCTCGCGAGCGCGATCTTCGGCCAGCAGCTCCTGGTACAGGTCCTCGCCCGGCAGCTCCTCGCTGCGAGCGATCTTGCCCAGCACGCCGTTGACGAACGACGCGGACTGGTCGGTGCCATAGGCCTTGGCAAGCTCGACAGCCTCGTTGATCACGATGGCGTCCGAGACCTCCTCGTCGGTGAGGAAACGCATCTCGTAAACGGCGATACGCAACAGATTGCGGTCGGCGCCGGGCATGCGCATAAGATCCCAGTTCTTGGCAACGGAGCGCAGAGCGCAGTCGATGCGATCAATGTGCTCGTAGGCACCGCGGCAAAGCTCCAACGCATAGGGGTCGAGGGGACCCTTCGAAATCAGGAAATCGCCCTCGAGGACGCGCTCGAGCGGGCTGTCCGTGGCCTCGGCCTGGAACAGCAGCTGCAGCGCCTGACTGCGGGCAAGCGTGCGCCCGCGATAAACCTTAAGGCTCAAAGGTTACTCCTTGGGGAAAACGAGGCCGTCGATGCAAACGTCAACGCGTTCGACCTCGACGCCCACCTGGGCATCGATGGCGGCGACCACGGCGGCGCGAACGGCCTCGGCGAGTTTCTTGAACGGATAGCCAAAGAACACCACGACACGCACGGTGAGTGCGAGCTTGTCGCCGACGACCTCGGCCTCGACCGCCGGCTCGGAAGCCGGGGCCTTGGACGAGAGCATCATGGAGACAAGGTTGGTGGCAAGGTCCTTGACGCCAACGGAGGCGATGCCCTCGACATCCGACACGGCGCGCGAGACGATGGCGGTCAGAACATCGGGCGAAATGCCGATGCCGTCAATCTTGATTTCCTGGGGCATGAGTCCTCCTAGAAGAGTTGGTTGCTAGACGCGGGAGACGAACTTGCCGTCGCGGGTGTCAACCTTGATGACCTCGCCCTCGTTGAGGTACATGGGGACCTGGATGACAGCGCCGGTGTCGATCGTGGCCGGCTTGGTGGAACCCTGGACGGTGTCGCCCTTAAAGCCCGGGTCGGTCTGGACGATGGTGGTCTCGATGAACATCGGCGGCGTCACGCCCATGAGCTCATCGTCGGCGAAGAGCAGCTGGCAGATGTCGTTCTCGCGCAGCCACTTGGAGTTCTCGCCCACCATGTCCTCGGGAACGGGAACCTGCTCATAGGTCCCGTTGTCCATGAAGATGTAGTCAGCGCCATCGTTGTAGAGGTACTGGAACTCACGGGTGGTGAGCATGACGCTCTCGAACTTGGTGCCGGCGTTGCAGGTGTTCTCGACGACGCGGCCGCTCTTGATGTCGCGGGTCTTGTAGCGCACAAACGCGCCACCCTTGCCCGGCTTGACATGCTGGAACTCGACGATGGTGTAGACCTTGTCCTTAATGCGGAGACCGAGGCCGTTCTTGAAGTCGGCGGTAGAAATGGTAGGCATAGCGACCTTTCTTGTTATGGGCAGAACGCACAAGCGTCCAAATTACATACGACCGAAATTATACACTTGCAGACGGCGCCTGCAGCGAGCGCATAAAAAGAGAACGCGGGGCGCCCGAATTGCTCCGGACGCCCCGCCCCAAAAATCTATCGAAATGGGCTAGCAATCGATGACGTGCAGGTCGTGCGGGGTCTTGGTGAAGGGCTCGTAGCCGTTCTCGGTGACCACGCCGTAGTCCTCCAGACGCACGCCACCCACACCGGGCAGATACACGCCGGGCTCCATGGTGATAACCGAGCCGACCTCGATGGTGTTCTTGCTGCGGTTGAAGTTGGGCAGCTCGTGGATGTCGATACCAACGCCGTGGCCCAGGCCATGGTTGTAGTAATCGCCATAACCGGCATCGCCGATGATCTTCTTGGAAAGCTTGAAAATGTCGTTGCCCTCGACGCCCGGATGGATGGCGGCGACGCACTCCTCGTGCGTGCGACGCACGAGTGCGTACAGGTCGAGCTGCTCCTGCGTGGGCTCGCCCATCACGACAGTGCGCGTCATGTCGGAGCGGTAATCGCAGTAGCCCGCGCCATAATCCATGAGAACGAAATCGCCCTTCTCGATCACGCGGTCGCTCGGCACGGCATGCGGGTTGGCGGTGTTGGGACCGCTCGCCACGATGGAGCCGAAGGCAAGGCTATCGGCGCCGTTGGCGAACATAAAGTTCTCGAGCTCGTTGCGAACCTGCTTCTCGGTCATACCAGGCTTAATATAGCCGAGCATGTGCTGGAAGGCGGCGTCGGTGATCGACTGCGCATGGCGCATGAGCTCGATCTCCTCGGCGTCCTTGATGGCGCGCATCTTGCGAATGTCGGCATGCATCAGCGGCAGCATGCAGGCGACGGAACGATCCTCCAGACCACGCTGAATACCCTGATAGAAGTTGATCTGCATGTCGTCCTCGACAGCGCAGACGCGGCACTTGTTGGCCGCGATTTTGCCGGCGACCCAACCGGGGATGGTGCCCTCGTCCATGTCGTAGACCCAGGGGCTGCCGGCGGGCGTGTTCTCCTCAAAGCTGTTGAGGTAGCGCGAGTCGGTATGGAACAGGCACTGGTCAGCCGTAATAAACGCGGCGTGCGGGAACTCGAAGGTGTAGTCGAAGACGCCCTTCACGCCCGTAAGCCAACGAAGGTTGGCCTCGTCGCGCACCACGATGGCGTCGTAGCCACGCTCGGCCATCAGGGCACGGACACGCTCGATACGACATGCAGGACCGGCAGCAAACTCAGACATGCAGATTCCTTTCTTGTTGTCTCTATATAGACGGGACGGGTCTCAACCGAACGACGGAATCGCATGCGATCCACAACCGATTGGAAACCCGCCCCTCAACATGATACGAAAGACGATGGAAGTCAATAAATCTTAGAGAAGTTCTTTGCGAGAAGCCAAGTAGGCGTGAGCATGGCGCTCAAGAACCTCGTCCTCGACGTTCGTTAGGCGAATGGCGCCGAGTGCCGCGGGCAGCGGCAACATGCTGCGGTTTGAGCGGGCGAACTGCTGCTTGCGGAACTCCTCGATATATGCGGCAGGCTCCAGATCGAAGGCAAGTTCCTCGATACCAAAGTCCTCCAAGCAGTCATCAACCTCAAAGACGTAATCGATATCGAAGTCGCAGGCGTCGTGGGCAAGGCGCGCCTCAAAGCGCATGCCCTCGGACAACAGCTGGTAGGCAGGGACCTGCGAAGCGGCATCGCCCAAGCAGGTGCGCAGGGTGCGCTCCCCCGTCTTGCCAAAATCGAGCGCATGGCGGGCGCTCGGGTTCGTGGCCATCAGTACGTCTTTACGGGCAGTCTGAGACCATTGAACGGCATTGACGAGCGCGACCTCCTCGCCCGCGAGAATCTCGGGGACGGTCTCAGTAAACTGATTCCAGCGGGACTTGCTGCTCGAAAGCATGGTGCCAACAAGTACCGCATAGCCGAGCTTGAGGTCCTCGGGGTCCGCCTCGTGAACAAGATCGAGGTCACACACGACCAAACCCGGTTCGGGACGGAACGCGATAGCGGGAAGCGCATTGGCCGACGAGGCGACAAGCGGCTTCATGGTCGTCGCGACCGTGAGCATGGCGTCGAAGGTCGTCGGCAGCAGCGCGCACTCGGTTCGGCCACACCACTGGTTGGCGCACCAGCTAACAACCGAGCAGGTTGCGGCATCGCCAACGGCGACAACCAGATCGTCGCAGGTAACGCCGTTGGCAGACAGGGCGCCAAAGATAGCATCAGCATCGGCCAGCGTGGCACCAGCAGGCGAAACCTCGAGGACAAGCGGCGACACGGCAAAACCGGCGTCGACCAGCGCATGCTCGACGACTTCACCAAAACGCTCGGATGTGGCGGTGTTCCAAACGACCATCGCGCGCTTAGGCTTGCCCACGGCCGAGGCAAACATACGCGACAGCTCATCGAACGCACCCAATCCGACACGGACATCGACGCTGCGGTTTTGGAAATTGATCAGTTGACGGCGAATCATAGCAGCCCACGCTCCAAAAGCATCTCGGCACAAAGGTAGGAAACGTCCTCGAAGGACTTGTTGCGAATATCAAGGGTAAGGTCGGCAGCCTGGCGATACAACGGACGGCGATGCTCAAACAGGCGCGCGGCATGCTCAGGCGAGCGGAAATCGGGGCGCGTGTCGGACCGACGAATCTGGCGAATCGAATCCTCAAAGTCGCCCTCGAGGTACACGCACGTACCCATTTCGTGCATCAGCTCAATATTCACCGGCGTCTCGACAATGCCACCCCCGCACGATACTAGCAGGCTGCGCTCACTTTGAAGCGAACGGAGTGCCGAGGTCTCGAGCTCGCGAAAACGATCCTCGCCCTCGGTCTCAAAAATCTCGGTTACCGACTTGCCGCAACGGCGGACGACCAGGCGGTCGGTATCGATAAAACGCCTCTTGAACATGGTGCCGACGTTGCGCGCGAGCGTCGATTTGCCCGCGCCCAAAAAGCCGATAAAGAAGATATGGTCGCAGCCGTGTTTGGTGTGCTGGGACATAGCGAGACCTAATCCTCGCAGGGAAGGTCGCGCAGGGCCCGGCGCTCAAAGATACGGAAGATCTGCGTATACCACAGGTCCTGCGTCGCCTGCGGCTTAACCAAGATGGTATCGACGCCGGCGAAGTTGCCGCTCCACACGTCAGTGTAGAGCTGATCACCGATCAGCACCGCCTCGTCGGCCGTGGCGCCGAGGCGCTTAAGACCCGCCTTGAGGGCAAACGGCGCCGGCTTCATGGCGTGGCTGATGGCCTCGAGTCCCAGCTCGCGTGCAGAGCTCATGACCTGGTCGCGATGCCAGTTATTGGACACCATGCACAGCTTAAAGCCTTTGGCGCGGGCGGCATCGAGCCACGCGGAAACCGCGGCGGGAACCTGCTCGGTGTCGCGCGGCACCAAGGTGTTATCGCGATCGAGCAGAATGGCGCGTTTGCCGTCGGCCCACAGGGTATCAAGGTCGATGCGATCGACCGAGGCAACGTAACGTTTGGGGCTAAAAATCCTCATGCTAATTCCAAGACTGTTGATGCTCTTCGTAGGTTTGCGAGAAGTACTCCTCGTCCTGCGTAATGTAGAAATACAGGTCATCGGAGTCGGTCGGCTCAAGCGTGGCCTTGAGTGCCTCGAGCGACGGAGAGCAGATGGGCGTGGGTGGCAGACCCTCGTGCTTATAGGTGTTATACGGACTATCGCTCTGCAGGTCGTCGGCGGTAACCTCGCCACCGGTGACATACATCATGGTCGCATCGCTGTTGAGATAGCGCAGACCGTCGAGCTTGCCGGCAAGGCGGTTGTAGAAGACCGAGGCCACGTGCGCGCGCTGGTCGGCGTTGAGGCCCTCGCGCTCAACGATAGAGGCCAAGTTGACGATGTCGTAGTCGGACATCTCCACGCCATAGCGCTCCTTAATCTTGGCTTCGCAGTTCGCAAAGTCAAGCGACTTGTACTCGGTCTTAAACTGATCGAGCATAGCGCGAATCACGCCATCGGCCGTCGGCGAATCACCCAACGAATAGGTCTTGGGGAACAAGAAACCCTCGAGCGAGTCGTTAGCGGCACCCTTAAGGAAGCTATAGTCGTCCACGTAGTTGGAGGCCTTGGCCTGGTTGAGGAAGTCTTCCTTAGAGATGCTGTCGTAGGCCTGGGCCACACGGTCGGCGACTTGATCGACCGTCAGGCCCTCAGGGATAGTCAGCGCATTGGAGCCCGCGTTGGGGCCTTCCATGAGCTGCTGAACAACCTTGCTCGCATCCATGAGTGTGGTGAACGAATAATCACCAGGCTTGAGCGACATATCGGCGTTGAGCTTTTTCACCGCCGCATAATAATCCTTGGGATTTTCGACGATATGATTCTCGGAGAGAATCGAAGCGATGCTGTCACCCGAGGCACCGTCGGGAATCGTGATAGTAACCTGCTGGCCTGCAACGACTTTCGCACCCTCACCGCCAAAGAAGCCCTTGACGGCTAGCACGACAAAGAAAACGATCGCGACAAGCGCAAGCACGGCAACAACGCCACCGATAATCATAGGCACCGGGGAGCTTTTCTTTTGAGCACCGCGACGAGCATGCGTGTTGTAGCTCGAGCGGGTCGCCGGAGCAACGCCATGCGAACCACGAGCGTGATGCGAATGCGATTGGGGGGCCTGCGTTCGCTGGGTAGGTGCCTGCTGCTTAAAGCGGGTGCCGCCTGCAGGCTGGGCCGTACGAGCAGTGGGCTGCTGAGCCGCGTGAGAAGCCGAATGCTGAACCGAACGAGCAGAAGGCTGCTGACCCGTCCGTTGAACAGGTTGGGCCGAACGAGAGAAGGACTGCGCCGGGCGCGCGGCAGGCTGAGCCGCGCGCTGCGTCGGCTGTGCCGGACGCTGGCCAGGCTGGGCAGGGCGCGACGCCGGCTGCCGTGTACGATTCTGCTGGCGCGGATCGGAAGCGCTAGGCATGCGAAACCACCTCGTTTTTACGATCGAGCCACGTCTGCAAAAACAGGCTGGCGGCAATCATGTCGATCTTGCCCCTCATCTGCTTTTCGTTGAGGCCCTGCTCGCGCAGGATACGCTTGGCCTCTTGCGAAGACAGACGCTCGTCCTCAAACTCCAGCGGAAGATCGAGCTCGTCGGCAATCTTTTGCGCCACGGCGGCAACGCGCTCGGCCTGGGGGCCGGGCTCACCGGCCATGGTCAGGGGACGTCCGCTTACCAGGATGTCGGGCTCATAGTCCTCAACCAGGTAGCGGAACGTCTTGGCCATACCGGTGACCTCGGCAGCCGGAAGCACCTTGACAGGCATCGCCATCTTGCCATCACGGCTCGAGACGGCAATGCCAATCCTGGTCTCCCCTATGTCCAGCGCGAGCGCAACCACAGCGACTTCTTAGATTCTTAGGCGCCGAGCGCGGTCTTAGCGGCCGCGAGGGCATCGGCGATGCCGGCAGCATTCTTGCCACCGGCCTGGGCCATGTTGGGACGGCCACCACCGCGACCGTCGACCAGACCCGCGATCTGCTTGATCACGTTACCGGCGTGGAACCCGGCCTTGACGGCGTCATCGGAACCGGCAGCGAGCAGGGCCGGGGTGCCCTTCTCAGTCACGCTGGCGACGACACAAGCGACAGGGCCGGCGACCTTCTGATGCACGGTATCCCATACGTTGCGCAGGTCGGCAGCCTCAAGGCCCTGGAGCTCAGCGACGACTAGCTTGTAGCCGCCGAGCTCGACAGCACCCTCGATGGCACTGGAAATGGCGTCGGAGGAGCCACCGGTCAGAGCCTTTTTGAGCTTGTTGGACGTCTCGCGCAGCTCGGCCTGCAGGTTCTCCACGCGGGCGGGAACCTCGTCGACGCGGCACTTGAGCGCAGCGGCGGCGGCGTCAACGAGCGCCAGGCGGTCGGCCATGTAGTCGAGGGCACCCTTAGAGGTCACGGCCTCAATACGGCGGACATTGGAGCCCGTGGAGGACTCGGAAATGATCTTGAACAGGCCAATCTCGGCGGTATTGGCGGCATGGGTGCCACCACAGAGCTCGCGGGAGAACGGCTGGTCCTCGGCGCCCACGGAGACGACGCGGACGACATCGCCGTACTTCTCTCCAAACAGAGCGACAGCGCCGGCAGCCTTAGCCTCGTCGATGCCCATGACACGGGTCACGACCGGCTTGGAAGCAAAGATCTGCTGGTTGACCAGGTCCTCGACAGCCTTGAGCTGCTCGGAGGACAGGGCCTCGAAGTGCGTAAAGTCAAAGCGCAGGTGCTCGGGCGTCACCAGCGAGCCGGCCTGGGAGACGTGCTCGCCCAGGACCTGCTTAAGGGCGGCATCGAGCAGGTGCGTGGCGGTGTGGTTGCGGCGCAGGAAGCCACGGCGCT
>CABUUJ010000017.1 GCA_902494715.1 uncultured Collinsella sp. | reverse complement strand
GTGTCCATCCTCGCAGTATCCGGTTCTCAAGGTGCACGCCCCGCGGCTGATCCGGTCCGACCGGGCCGCGCGGCAAGGAGATATATTGCCAGACCGGAGGGGCCCCGGGGGCGGGAATCTGGGCGTACACATTTCCTACACATCTTGGGATCCGACTAACGTTTGCCAGCCGTTAACTACCGCTCGCCGAGCATCTCTTTATATAAGGCAGTCTCATGGTTAAAGCGGATACGTCCCCCTAGCTAAAGCACAGCCAGCATCGAGCAACTCATCGCGTTCTTCCACCGAGAACCCCTCGGCGTAGACGCGCACCACTGGTTCGGTCCCACTAGGACGGACCAGCAGCCACGTGTCATCCTCGAATGCCAAACGCAAGCCATCCATATGACTAACGTTTTGCGGCACCTTGCCACAAATCGACTTGGGGTTTACGCCCGGCAGCAGGGTTCGTAACGTTTCGGCATCTTCGGCCTCAAGGCGTAAATCGCGTCGACCGTAACTCGTCTTACCAAAACTGTCCTCGAGTTGGTCGACCAGAACGCCCAAAGGCGCGTCCGTCTTTGCCATAAGCTCACACAGAATCAGACAGGCGAGGATTCCATCGCGCTCGGGCATATGCGCGGCGATGCCGATACCACCGGCTTCTTCGCCGCCTATGAGGACGCCGCCCTTCTTCATCTCCGCCGCTATATATTTGAAACCGACTGGTTTGACGGTCACGCGGCAGCCAAGCGCCTCGGCAATGCGACGCACGAGCGTCGAGCATGAAAGATTGACGACGACGCGCCCCTCCAAATTACGAAATTGAACCAAGTCGCCCAAAACGAGCGCCATGATCTGATGCGGATGTATATATCTGCCGCGCTCGTCAACCGCACCGATACGGTCGGCGTCGCCGTCGGTCACCAGGCCAGCGCAAGCTCCGTCCTCGATAACCGTGTGCTCGCAAGCGTCCACCCAAGGCTCAACGGGGTCGGGGCAGATATCTTCTTGGTCAGACGCCCGCCCGGCGTGAATCTCGTGCACCTCAACGCCAAGCTCGCGCAGCAAGTCGGCTAGATAGCCCTGGGCTGCGCCGCCCATGGGATCGACAACCACGCGCAAGTGCGCGGCACGGATGGCTTCGGCATCGACAAACGATGCCACCGCCTGCATATAGTCAGGAATGATATCCGCGGTGCGATATTGCCCCTCGATCCCCATTGGCTCGGGAGCCATGGTCTCTTCGAGCTCTTCGATGACATCCTGGTTGGCGGTCGAGCCGTCACCCATGCGAATCTTGAGGCACAGATAGCCCTGCGGATGATGGGACCCCGTCACCATGAGCGCGCCGCACGCCTCACCGTCATAAGCCGCCGCCCACGTAAGGGCAGGGGTCGGGACAGGTCGCGAAGCGAGCACGGCGTCTAGCCCGTGCGCCGCTAGCACGCCCGCCGCAAGCTCAGCGAACTCGCGCGCCAGGGGCCGGGTGTCGAACCCTATATATACCGTTTTGCCCGGATTGGTCTTTTGCCACAACTCGCCGACGGCATCGGCGATACGGGCAACGTTATCGGCAGTGAAGTCCTCATCGACGCGAGCGCGCCAACCGTCAGTTCCAAAATGAATTATCGCGCACACGCGCAGACACCTCACAGTGTTTGGATCATGGTACGCATGGGGTATACCCGCAACATGCACTCGGCAACCTGCCGGCACCAGCATTCACCATTTGGGCAAATGCTGCCGAGGACATGCAGGCAATAAAAAAACTGCCCCGTATGGAGCGGTTTTGCCCTTTATATATCGAGCGCCTCGGCCATCGCTGCCGTAGTGATTGCCGTGGTTCCACAACAACTGCCCACCATTGCGGCGCCGGCATGTCTCCATTCGATGCATGCGCGCGCGAAAGCTTCGGGGTTCTCGTGCCATACGGGGCCATCCTGAGTCTGGACCGGATCGCCCACGTTGGGACGCACCGTGACGGGAGTAGTCGCCGATGCAACCATCCTGGGCGCCGCCGCGTTCGCGGCCGCAAGCGAACAGCAATTAACACCAACCGAGTTTGCGCCGTGTTTTTCGGCGTACAAAACGGCTGCCTCGATGTTGAGGCCATCGCCCAACAGGTCGCCTTTATCGTCAACGACAAAACTCACCAGAACAGGCATGCCGTCGGCGGCATCTCGAGCGCCGGCAAGCATGGGCTGCAAATTACGGATAGACGTCACCGTCTCGATCAGCAGACCGTCAACGCCGGCATTGAGCAAGGCGTGCGCCTGTTCGCGCGCAATGCCTCGGATTTCACGATACTCGGCAGAGTCCTCGGCAAACCACTCAATACCGATCGGGCCCATCGAGCCCAGCAGCAGCTGAGGGTGCGCCTGGCGGGCATCGTCGACGGCCCCGCGATTGACCTCCGCCACGGACGGCGCAATCTGGTCGTGTTTGAGGGCATAGCTTGATGCCTGAAAGGTGTTGGTAATGAGCACCTGCGCGCCGGCGGCGACATACAAGCGATGGATACGAGAAACGGTCTGCGGCTCTGCCAGATTCCAAAACGCCGGTGGAATGTCGGCGGCATCGTACTCACTCAACAGAACACTGCCCATGGGGCCCTGCGCCAACAAGGTCTCGCTCGACAAGCGGCGCGTAAGTTCCTCGGCACCAAAGCGGTTGTAATAACTCGTATCCATATATATCCCGCTATTCCTCGACGCTGATTCCCTGCTTTTCGAGATAGGCGAGCCAGCGGCTCATCGTGTCCTCGGATAGCGCATGCTCCATCATGCAGGCCTCGGAATCGGCTCGCTCAAATTCGACACCGAGCTCCTGAACCAAAAACGTGCGGATGAGGCGATGACGGTACCAGATAGCCGTACCAACCTCGCGGCCGCGATCGGTCAGGATCACCTTGCCGTAGTGCGATTGCTCGACAAGCTCGGATGCCTTGAGCGCCGAAACCGCTTTATTGACCGATGCCTTGGAGACGCCAAGGCGCTGCGCGATGTCGACCGATCGCACGCCGTTGGTTTCCCCCTCTTCGCTTTCAATGCGAACCATGCACTCCAAGTAGTCTTCGTTCGCCACCGTCAGATGTAGTTCGCGCGAGCTATTTGTCGTATCCATGATCTTCCGTCCCTTCTGCATTCAATGGCTGATTCTACCCCATCCAAGCGTCGTGGTATGCCGTGGCATACCGTGCTAGAGTTCTTGTTGCACACGACGACCAAGATTGGAGCGGTCTTTATGGAAAACACCACCACGAGCCCCGATGTCCTCGAACGCTTTTTGCGCTACGTCCAGATCAACACGCAGTCCGAGGATGCAAACTGCGACCAGGTACCCTCGAGCGCCGTTCAGTTTGACCTTGCCAACGTGCTGGCTGAAGAGCTGCGCGAGCTTGGTGCGGAAGATGCCCACGTGACCGAGCACGCCTATGTCTGCGCGCATATCCCCGCAAGTGCGGGCGCTGAGGACAAGCCCGCCCTGGGCCTGATCGCCCATCTCGACACCACCGAAGTTGCACCGGGCGCCGGCGTGAAGCCGCACATCGTACACTACGAAGGCGGCGACCTGGTCTGCGGCACGGTTGACGGTAAGCCCGTTGCCATGAGTACCGCCAAGCTTCCCGCCCTGAATGACCTCGCGGGTGAGGACCTGGTCTGCAGCGATGGCACCACGCTGCTGGGCGCGGACGACAAGGCAGGCGTCGCCGAGATCATGTCGCTTGTCGCGCGTATCGCTCAGGACCCCTCTCTGCCCCATCCCGCACTCGGCATTTGCTTCTGCCCTGACGAGGAGATCGGCCACGGAGCCGAGCTGTTGGATATCGATGCCTTTGGCTGCAAGTACGCCTACACGGTCGACGGCGGCCCCATCGGCGAGCTGGAGTGGGAGTGCTTTAACGCCGCCGAGGCGACCGTCCGCTTTGAGGGCCAGTCCATCCACCCGGGCGACGCTAAGGGCCGTATGGTCAACGCAGGCAATCTGTTCTGCGACTTCAACGCGTTGCTCCCCTACGTGCAGCGCCCGGAGTATACGGAAGGCTACGAGGGCTTTTATCACCTTGAGGGTGTATCTGCGACCGTCGATCACGCCACAGCGCGCTATATCGTCCGCGACCATGACGCCGCCAAGTTCCAGCAGAAACTCGACCTTATTGATGCCGCCGCCTCGATGCTCAACCAGCGTCTGGGTGAGGAGCGCGTGACGGTCGAGATTAAGCAGCAGTATCGAAATATGGCCGAGATCGTTCGTGACTATCCCGAGCTTATTGATGTTGCCAAGGAAGCCTACCTTGCCTGCGGCGTTGAGCCCCAAGTGCTGCCGATTCGCGGCGGCACCGACGGCGCGCAGCTGTCGTTCCGCGGCCTGCCCTGCCCCAACCTTTCCACCGGCGGCTATTGCTACCACGGCGTCAACGAGTTCGTCCCGGTCAGTTCGCTCGTCAAGATGACCGACGTGCTCCAGGAGCTCGTCGCCCGCTTTGCATAAGCCTGGCTGCACAAGTCCAAAAGACGAATCGCCCCGTCCTCAACCGAGAACGGGGCGATTTTTTTGCTGCAATGAGAACAGGTTGACGCACGCCAACCTCTTAACGCAAGGATTGTCCCAAACTGCCGGCACAAAAGGAACGTCCCCAAGTGCCAAGTGCATCAAGAGTGTCCCCTTTGACCAGTCGTTTAAGAACGTCCCCAATGACTAACGTCGCAGGTTGAGGACGGGCAGCGAGCGGGTCGCATTTGAGACAAGGTGACGTGAAACGAAAGGGCGCTGACCTTCCGGTCGCGCCCTTGAAGTTGAACGTCAGATTGTCCAAATGCGGCCCGCGCAGCGTCGAGCCGTTACGGCGTTTGGTAAAACGCCGTAACTTAGTAGTTGGCTTCGTAGCCGTTGCCGTCGCCGGTCGGCTCTTCGTAGTAGTCCGAATCGCTCGAATCGCTTGAGTCATCGGGATCGTCAGAGCTGACCGATGAGGTTGCGGTACCGTTTGCGTAGTCGTCAGACGTGTTGTTGTTCAGGTCGCCGATCGTAGAGCTGGAACCGTCGGAAAGACCCATGGTGTTGGGACCCTTGGGATCCTTGCCGGCATCGACGCGCTCCATCATTTCCTTGAGCTCGTCCTCGTAGACAAAGACGTAGCTCACACCGTCGATCATGGTGCTGTCGTCGGCGTACGAGGGCAGGTTGGCCGAGTAGATACCGTCGACATCCATACCGCGCATGGCGTTGACCGTAGCCACGATATCCTGAACGCTCATATCGGTTACAAGCATATCGGACAGCGAATTAACCAGGCCAAAGATCTTCGTGGCATCGAAGTTATTGAGAATCTGGTTGGCAAGGGCGCCAAGCACCTGACGCTGGTGGCGCATGCGCGTGTAATCGCCGTCGGCATAGGTGTAGCGGCAGCGGGCATAGGTAAGGGCGGTGGCACCGTCCATATGCTGCTGGCCAGCGGTAATCTTGATATCCAGGTGCTCGGGGTCGTCAACATCATCGGTTGCGTTAATGTCGATACCGCCAACCGAATCAATCAGCGCCTGCATACCGTCGAAGCTGACCTCGGCATAGTGGGAAATCTGAACACCGCACAGCTCGTTGACCGCCTCGACCATGGCCTCGGCACCGCCAACGGTATGGCAGGCGTTGATCTTCATGGTCTCGCCCTTGTACTCGACCTTGGTGTCGCGCGGAACGGAAATGAGCGTCGCCTGCTTTTGCGTGGGGTCGATGCGTGCCAGGATAATCGAGTCGGCACGATACGTATCCTCGCCCGGACGGCCGTCGGTGCCAAGAAGCAGCACGTAGAACGGATCCTTTGCCTCATCAGTGTCAACCAGAACCCGACGCAGATTGTCGGTAATGACATTAGAATCGCCGAGCTTGCCCATAATGGTGGCAAACCACAGGCCGGCAGCGGTAGTGGCACTCAGTAGCACGCCAAGCACGACAATGAGCGCGACGTGACGAATCGTGTGGCTACGACGACGTTGGCGAGCGCGCTCGGAATAGCGAGCCACGTTATCGCGACTGTAGATCTTGGCCTGCGCACCAGTTGAGGGTCTTCGGGTGCTAGTATCCGCGAGGGGCTTTTTATTAAACATAGGCAACCTGTATTAGTAGATGACGGGATCGGGGACGGTAGCATGCTCGACATGCGCGCCGAGCGCCTGCAGCTTTTCGACAAACTGCTCGTAGCCGCGCTTGATGTGATGGATGGCCGAAACCTCGGTCGTCCCGTCGGCGATCAAGCCCGCTACGACGAGGGCCGCTCCGCCACGCAGATCGGGCGAGGTAACCTGTGCACCCGAGAAGCCCTTGACGCCATGAATCATGGCATGATGGCTCTCGATACGAATGTCGGCGCCCATGCGCACCAGCTCAGAGGCAAACATAAAGCGATTCTCGAAGATGTTCTCGGTAATAACGGAACTGCCGTCGGCAAGGGCGGAGAGCACCATAATCTGCGCCTGCATGTCCGTCGGGAAGCCGGGGAACGGAAGCGTCTGGATGTCGACCGGCTTGATACGCTCGGCACGGTTTACATGGACGCCATCCTCGACGCGCTCGCAGTCGATACCCATGAGCTCCATCTTCTTGAGCACCATGCCCAAGTGAATGGGGCAAAAGCCCGTGACATCGACACCGCGATCGTCGGCCATCAACGCACCGGCAACGATAAAGGTACCGGCCTCGATGCGGTCGCCTACTACGCGATGGGTAACAGGATGGAGCTCTTCCACGCCTTCGATAGTCACGACGGGCGTGCCGGCGCCAACAATCTTGGCGCCCATCTCGTTGAGCATGTTGGCGAGATCGACGATCTCGGGCTCGCGGGCGGCATTGTCGATAACCGTGGTACCCTGCGCGCGCACGGATGCCATAATGAGGTTCTCGGTCGCACCGACACTGGCAAACTCGAGCGTGACGGTGGTACCGCGCAGGCCTTGGGGCGCATTAGCGTTGATGTAACCGTGGGCGGTATCGAACTCAACGCCCAGGGCCTCGAGACCCAGAATGTGCATATCGATCTTGCGAGCACCCAGGTTGCAGCCGCCCGGCATGGCAATCTTGGCGCGATGGAAGCGGCCCAGCAGGGGTCCCATGACAGCGGTGGAAGCACGCATCTTAGCGACGAGCTCGTAGGGGGCCTCCCAAGAATCGACCTGAGAGGTATCGATCTCGAGCGTGTGCTCGTCGAGAACATCGATCGTAGCGCCCATGCCCTTGAGCACCTTGCCCATCACGTGAACATCGGAAATATCGGGCACGTTCTGCAGCGTCGTCTTGCCCGGCGCCAGAAGCGTTGCCGCCATGAGTTTGAGCGCGGAGTTCTTGGCACCCGAGACGGGCACGGAGCCTCCGATGGCGTGGCCACCCTCAACGCGGATAATATCCAAGGTCTACCCTTTCAAAAAGCATGCCCGGGGTGGCTGGGCCATCCCGGGCATGATGTGTTCGCAAATGGTCGAACGCTAAATCGTTTGACTATTGGGCAAGCTTGAGCTTACACCATGCGATTTCATTATAGAGGTAGGCGCGGCGTGCATCATCCTCCGACAAATTACCCAGCTTCTCTTCAAAACCTTGAATATCAGCTTTAAGCTTGTCGGCATCGACGGTCGCCAAATCGCAAGCGCGCTCGGCGAGAACGGTCACGACATCGTCCGCAACCTGGGCATAGCCGCCGGCCACGGCAAACGTGTGGTCGACAGTGCCCATGGCCTTATCGGAAACGCGAACGTAACCGCGGTCGATCGTGCAGATCTCGCTGGAGTGAGCAGGCAGAACGCCAAACTCGCCATCCGTGGACGGAATCGACACAAACGCAGCGTCGCCCTCATAGGCGCAGCTCACGGGGCACACGATGCGGATACGCATAACCTACTTCTCCCCCATCTTGCGGGCGCGCTCGCGCACGTCCTCAATCGTGGAAGCATAGCGGAAAGCCTGCTCGGGCAGGTCATCGGCCTTGCCGTCGACAATCTCGGCGAAAGAGCGGACGGTATCCTCGACGCGGACGTAGACACCGGGGTTGCCGGTGAACTTCTCGGCGACGTGGAAGGACTGCGAGAGGAACTGCTGAATCTTACGGGCACGGTTGACCGTAAGGCGCTGCTCCTCGGACAGCTCGTCCATACCCAGAATGGCGATGATGTCCTGAAGGTCGGAGTACTCCTGCAGGAGCTCCTGGACCTTGACGGCGACACGGTAGTGCTCCTCGCCGACGATCGAGGGATCGAGAGCGTCGGAGGAAGACGCGAGCGGGTCGATAGCCGGGAACAGGCCGAGCGACGAAATGCTACGCGAAAGAACCGTGGTGGCGTCGAGGTGCGTAAACGTCGTGGCAGGCGCCGGGTCGGTCAGGTCGTCTGCGGGGACGTAGACAGCCTGGACGGAGGTAATGGAACCCGTCTTGGTCGAGGTAATGCGCTCCTGGAGGTCGCCCATCTCGGTTGCCAGCGTGGGCTGGTAACCAACGGCGGACGGCATACGGCCCAGCAGTGCGGAAACCTCGGAACCTGCCTGGGAGAAGCGGAAGATGTTGTCGATGAACAGCAGAACGTCCTGGCCACGATCACGGAAATACTCAGCGGTGGTAAGGCCGGCCAGACCGATGCGCAGACGCGCTCCGGGCGGCTCGTTCATCTGACCATAGACCAAGCAGGTCTTGTCGATAACGCCAGACTCGCTCATCTCGAGGAACAGGTCGGTGCCCTCGCGGGTACGCTCGCCGACGCCGGTGAACACCGAGGTGCCGCCGTGCTCCTGGGCGAGGTTGTTGATGAGCTCCTGAATCAAAACGGTCTTGCCGACGCCAGCGCCGCCAAACAGACCCGTTTTGCCGCCACGGATGTAGGGCTCGAGCAGGTCAACGGCCTTGATGCCGGTCTCGAAGATCTCGGTCTTGGTGGTGAGCTCGTCGAAACGGGGCGCTGCATGGTGGATGGGGTAGAACTCCTCCACCTCGGGCATGGGCTTGCCGTCGACGGGCTTGCCCATGACGTTCCAAATACGGCCGAGCGTCTCGGGGCCAACAGGCATCTTCATGGGCTCACCGGTATCGGTGGCGATGAGGCCGCGCTGCAGGCCGTCGGTCGAGGACATGGCGACCGTGCGGACGACGCCGCCCGGAAGCTGGCTCTCGACCTCGAGGATCGTGCTCAGATGACCGATCGGGGTCTCGGCCTCGACCGTGAGCGCGTTGTAGATCGGGGGCACCGCACCGTCAAACTTGACGTCGACGACAGGACCGATGATTCGCACGATGCGACCATCACCGGCAGTCGTCTTCTTGGTGGCTTCCTCGACCGCAAGCTTTACGGTGTTATTAGCCATTACTGTTCCTCCAATGCTGAGGCTCCGCCGACGATCTCGTTAATCTCGGTCGTGATCGAAGCCTGGCGCACGCGACTATACGTGCGGGTAAGGGTCGAGATGATCGCGGTGGCGTTTTCCGTCGCGGAGTGCATGGCCTTGCGGCGTGCACCCTGCTCGGCAGCCGCCGAATCGATCAGGGCCTGGTAGATGACCGTCAGGATATAAGACGGCACAAGCTTGCCGAGAACATGCTCGGGAGAGGGCACGAACTCGAACGTGGACGAGATGCGCTTAGGGGCGTCGGTCTCGTTCTTACGCGGACCGTGGGCCATAGCGATCATCTCGGGGTCGAGCGGCAACAGATGCTCGACGCGAAGCTCCTGATCCACGCGGTTCTTGGCGTGGTGGTAGACAAGCTCGACACGGTCAAGCTCACCGGCACGATACGCATCGCAGATATGAGAGGAGATCATGCGGGCCTGATTGAAATCGGGCTCAGAGGAGTTGCCCTCAAAGTGCATGACGACGTTTGCGCGGTCACGGAAATACGTGGCCGGTTTGCGCCCACACGCGATGATCTCGCACTCGATGCCGTCGTTCGCCCAAGAAGCGGCGAGCTTTTCGGCCGTGCGCTCCACCGTCGTATTGAAACCGCCGGCAAGGCCGCGGTCCGAGGCAATAACGACAATCAGGCCATGCTTGACGCTCTCATGCTTCTGCAACATGGGATCGGTGCCCGAACAGGAGGCGTCGCCGGCGACCGTCAACATGACGTCGGTCAGCGCCTCCTTATAGGGCTCGGCCTGCTTGGAGCGATCGAGAGCACGACGGATCTTGGCCGTAGAGACCATCTCCATCGTGCGCGTGATCTGCTTGGTCGTGGTAACCGAGGAGATTCGCTTCTTAATGTCGCGAAGGTTGGCCATGGGGCTTAGTTCTCCTCTGATCCAGAAACATCCGAATGGTGCTTGGCCATGAACTGCTGCTTGAAGTCGCCGATGACGCGCAAGAGCTCAGCCTTGGTGTCATCATCGATCTTCTTGGCGCGAACCTTGTCGAGCAGCGAGCCAAAGCCATTGTCCATGTACTCGATAAGCTCGGCACGGAAAGGCAGCACGTCGGCGATCTCCAGGTCATCCAGGAAGCCCTCGTTGCCAGCGAACAGCGTAACGATCTGCTCGCCAACCTCAAACGGCTTGTAACGCGGCTGCTTAAGGAGCTCAGTCATGCGAGCGCCGTGGGTAAGCTGCTTTTGCGTGGCCTCGTCGAGGTCGGAGCCGAACTGCGTGAAGCCGGCGAGCTCCTGGTACGAAGCAAGGTCCAGACGGAGGTTGCCGGCGACCTGCTTCATGGCCTTGGTCTGCGCGTCGCCACCGACGCGGGACACGGAAATGCCCACGTCGACTGCCGGGCGCTGGCCCTGGAAGAAGAGCTCGGACTGCAGGTAGATCTGACCATCGGTAATGGAAATGACGTTGGTCGGAATGTAGGCCGAGACGTCGCCGTCCTGGGTCTCGATGATCGGAAGAGCCGTCATGGAGCCATAACCGTTCTTCTTGGACATCTTGACTGCACGCTCGAGCAGACGAGAGTGCAGGTAGAAGATGTCGCCAGGATAGGCCTCGCGTCCGGGCGGACGATGCAGCGTCAGAGACATCTGACGGTAAGCCACAGCCTGCTTGGACAGGTCGTCGTAGATGACGAGCACGTGGCCACCGGGGTTGGTCTCGCTGGCGGGCTTGCCGTCCTCACCGTTGTACATGAAGAACTCGCCGATAGCGGCACCGGCCATAGGCGCGATGTACTGCATAGGGGCGGAATCGGCAGCGGTGGCCGAAACGATGATGGTGTAGTCGAGCGCACCGTGCTGAGCGAGGGTCTCGCGGATGTTGGCAACCGTGGAGGCCTTCTGGCCGATGGCGACATAGATGCAGACCATGCCCTTGCCGCGCTGGTTGAGGATAGCGTCGATGGCGATGGCGGTCTTACCGGTCTTACGGTCGCCGATGATGAGCTCACGCTGACCGCGGCCAATAGGCACCATGGAGTCGATAGCGAGCAGACCGGTCTGAACCGGCTCACACACCGGGGTACGGTCGATGACGCCGGGGGCCTTGAACTCGATGGGGCGACGGTGCGTGGCGACGATGTCGCCCAGGCCGTCGATGGGCTGGCCGAGCGGATTGACGACGCGGCCGAGCATGGCGCGGCTCACAGGGATATCCATAATGCGGCCAGTGGTGCGGCACTCGTCGCCTTCCTTGATGGAGTCGACGGCACCAAACAGAACGGCGCCGACCTCGTCACGGTCAAGGTTCTGGGCAAGGCCGAAGACGGTCTCACCGGTATCGGAGCTCTTGAACTCCAGAAGCTCGCCTGCCATGGCGCTCTTGAGGCCGGAGACGCGCGCGATGCCGTCGCCTACCTCGTCGACCGTTGAAACCTCATGCGTATCGACCGTCGCGGAGAGGCTCGTGAGCTGCTCCTGCAGTTTCTTGGCGATATCCTGGGCATTGAGGGTTTCGGACATTAGGCTTCACCTCCGTACGAATTAGCAGAGTTTGCGAGGGTCTCCTGCGCGATGCGCAGCTGCGTCTTGACGGAAATGTCACGACGCTCGCCGCGGGCCTCGAGCACCAGGCCGCCCACGATAGACGGGTCGACCTGCTCGATAAGGAATACCTTGCGGCCGAAGTCCTGCTCGCATTTCTTAGTGATGGTTTGACGCAGCTCGTCGTCGAGCGGGATCGCCGTGGTGACGGTCACGCCCACTACATCCTCGTCTTCCTCGGCAACATACTTAAAGGCAGCTGCCACCTTGGGAAGAAGGTCGAGCTGGTCGCGCTTGGACATGGTGTCGAGCACGGCGATGATCTCGGGGCTGGCAGAAGCCAGACGCTCGATCATCTCGAGGTCCTCGAACACATGGTTCTCGGCCTTGGCGGCTTCCAAAAGGGAGCGCGCGTAGGTCTCGAGTACCTTGTCCTGATAGCGGCTAGTCGGCATTCAGGCTACCTGCTTCCTGGATGTAACGCTCGATGAGCTTCTTCTGCTCGGCATCGTCCTCGAGTGCCTCGCCCACGATCTTGGTGGCGACGGCAACGGACAGGTCGGCGATGGAGCTCGCGGCACCGGCGTAGATGGACTTGCGCTCGTCCTCGACGGTCGTATGGGCCTTGGCGATGATCTCCTCGGCCTCCTTGTGGGCAGCCTCGATGATACGGGCGCGCTCGGACTCGGCGTCCTTACGGGCCTCGAGAACAATGTCGGCAGCCTGACGACGGGCGTCGGTGACGATCGAGTCGGACTCAGCGCGCTTGGCGATAGCCTCCTGCTTGGTCTTCTCGGCCTCGTCGAGGCTCTCCTCGATCTTCTTGCCGCGCTCCTCCATGGTTTTCATGATGCCCGGCAGGGCGACCTTGGCCAGCACGATCCAGATAATCAGGAAGGCGATAAGCGCCGGGATGAACTCCGCCATCTTAGGGATGAGGATGTCCGCACCGGCAGCGCCGTCCTCGGCGAACGCGGAAACCGGCATGAGCAGCGCGGCCGCGGACGCGGAGAGTGCGATCGCGCTCTTCTGGGATGAAAGATTCATACTTGACGCTCCGTGCTATTTAACGATCAGCGCGACAACGAAGCCGATCAGAGCCAGAGCCTCGCCGAAGGCGGAGCCCATGATGAAGACGGTGAACACGCGGCCCTGGACCTCAGGCTGACGGGCCATAGCACCCGTAGCACCCAGAGCAGACAGGCCGATAGCAAGACCAGCGCCGATAACACCGAGACCGTAACCGATAACTCCCACGATTCCTCCTTTGTCGTGCGTGTCTTATTTCACGCAGGATAACCTTTTTATAACTGCCGGGCTCCATGGGTACGGGCACCGGCGGTTTAACGAATTGCCTTACCTTTAAGGCGCGAACGGAAGACTACTCCTCCTCCGCGACCTCCTCTGCCTCGGAGACATACACGGCGGTAAGGACCGTGAAGACGTAAGCCTGGATGGCGCCGACCACAAGCTCGATCGCATAGATCAGGATGAGGATGGCAAGCCAGGCCAGCGAAGGCAGGGCGCCGACGGCGTGGGCCGCGGAAACCTGCTGAAGCAGCGGCTGCATGAACATGCTCGCCATGATGGCGAACGAGCCCATGACCACGTGTCCTGCAAACATGTTGCAGAACAGACGGACGGCGAGCGTGATGAGGCGCAGGAAGGTCGAGAAGAGCTCGACGACCCACACGAGCACGTTCATCGGGAAGCTCACGCCCTGCGGGGCGAGGCTCTTGATGTAGCCGATCACGCCGTGAGCCTTGCATCCGTAGTAGATGAAGTACACGAAGGCGAAGATGGCGAGCGCGGCGGTGGAGCCGATTGCGCCGGTGCCGGGCTTCATTCCCGGGATCAGGCCGATCATGTTATTGATCAGGATGAACAGGAAAAGCGAGCACAGGAACGGGAAGTGCTTCTTCCAGTTCTCACCCACGACGCCCTTGCCGATATCGTTCTCGACGTACTCGATGATGTACTCGAAACCGTTGACGAAGAAGCCCTTGGGAACCAGGGTCTGCTTCTTCTTGAACACGGCCAGGACGATCAGGAGCACGATCGTGGAGACGATCAGCCAAAACGAGTACTGCGTGATGCCGCAGCTCAGATCGCCCACGACAGGGGTGGAGCTGAACTCGCTGACCAGATGATTAATCTCATCAGGCAGCTTTTCAAAAATTTCCACGACTTACCTTTCGACCTCATGAGGATCTCGCAGCGCCTTGGCGACGCGAACCGTGCAGGCGGCCATAAAGGCCACGAAGCCGATCGCCTCGCCCAGGAGGAACATGCGAAATGCCTCTCCGAACAACACAAACACAACCAAGGTAAAGACGAGCAGGGCGATTGCCGAGACCGCCAGACTCACCATACCCTTGAGCATGTCCGCATTCTGTTTATCGTCAAGAACCGGCTTGAGCGTAAAGACAAAGGGAAGGAAGGCAATTGCGCCCGCGATGGCGCCTGCAACGATAGCGAGCAGATCGGCTATCTGAAACACTGGCGTCCTCACTTTCCTTTTTAACGCTTCACAGAACAGTTCCCGCCAAACATTGGTGACTATTGTACGAGCCAATCGCTAAAGTACAACCGAAAAAGCATCGGTTAATACGCACCTGTTCGTTTTCTTAAGACCTTCTTTATGCCGCAGGTACGGTAATACGTTTTTCTCGAACCCTGCAGGGCAAAACGTCCGTTAACAGGAGTGCGCGCGGTCGCCTTTTGTTCATCCGCGCGCACCGTTTCTTCGTATTTGCAGCCGCGGCCGTCTTAGCCCAGCGACTAGAGCGTGCCGTAGATGCGGTCACCGGCGTCGCCCAGGCCGGGAACGATGTAGGCCGCCTCGTTGAGATGGTCGTCGATGGCGCAGGTATAGATATGCACATCAGGATCCTTCTCAGTCAGCGACTTGAGGCCCTCGGGGGCCGCGACGATGCACAGCATGCGGATGTCCTTGACACCGCGCTCGCGCAGGTAGCTAATGGCCATCTCGGCCGAACCACCCGTGGCGAGCATGGGGTCGACGACCAGGCAGATGCGCTGGTCGATATCCTTGGGCATCTTGCAGTAATACTCGTGCGGCTCGTGGGTGACCTCGTCGCGCTCCATGCCGATGTGGCCCACGCGAGCGGAGGGCACCAGGTCGAGGATGCCGTCGACCATGCCAAGGCCCGCACGCAGGATGGGCACGATGGCGAGTTTCTTGCCGGCAAGCTGTTTGAACGTGGCGGTAGTGATGGGGGTCTCGACCTCGACGTCTTCCATGGGCAGGTCGCGCATGGCCTCGTAGCCGTCAAAAAGCGCGAGTTCGCGCACGAGCTGGCGGAACTGGTTGGTGCCGGTGTTTTTGTCGCGCAGGATCGACAGCTTGTGCTGGACAAGCGGGTGGTCGACAAGCGTCACACGGGACGCATCGTAGGTGACGGTCATGGATTGATTGCCCCTTTCGTTGCGGCCGCAAAACGGCCTTGCTGACAAGGCGTGCAGCAATGTTGCCGCCGCACGCCATGCATTAGTTTAGCGGTTTGTTGTATCGAGCAGCCCATCGCAGCCCTACTGTGCGGTGCTGAGCGAGCGCCTGACTGCATCACGCCAGCCCGCAAGGTTTTGCTCGCGGCGCTCGGCGGACATGTGGGGAAGGAAGGTCCTAACGATCTGGGCATTTTGCTCCAGCTCCTCCAGGTCTTCCCAATAGCCGACGGCAAGACCCGCCAAGTACGCGGCACCGATTGCCGTGGTCTCCACCGTCTCGCATTGCAGCACGGGGATATCCAGCAGGTCGGCCTGGAATTGCATGATGAACTCGTTGCGCGAGGCACCGCCATCGACAGACAGGCGCTCGATCGAAAGCCCCACGTCCTGCTCCATGGCGCGCAGCACGTCGTAGCTCTGATATGCCATGGATTCGCAGGCGGCACGTACGATGGTCGCACGGCTCGAGGCGCCGGTCAGACCGCACACGATACCGCGGGCATGCGGGTCCCACCAGGGAGCGCCCAAACCCGCAAAGGCGGGAACGAAGTAGCAGCCCTCGTTGTCGCTAATCGAAGCGGCGAGTTGTGCCGACTCGCTCACGCTCGAGATGATGCCCATGTTGTTGCGAAGCCAGTTCATCGTTGAGCCGGCGGCAAAAATAGAGCCCTCGAGCGCATAGCTGACTTTGCCGTCCGCAGCGATACCGATGGTGGAGACCAGGCCATTCTTGGATTCGACGATCTCGTCGCCGGTGTTCATGAGCATAAAGCAGCCCGTGCCATAGGTGTTTTTGGTCTGGCCGGGATAGAAGCAGCAGTGGCCGAACAGCGATGCCTGCTGGTCGCCCGCCACGCCCATGATGGGCGGCATGTTGGTCATGATGTCGCTCGCGACGCGGCCGTAGTCGCCCGAGCTCCAGCGAACCTCGGGCATCATGGAACGTGGAACGTCAAAGAGCGCCAGCAGGTCGTCGTCCCAATCGAGCGTATGGATATTAAAGAGTGCCGTGCGGCTGGCATTGGTGTAGTCGGTGGCAAAGACCTGGCCGCCGGTGAGGTTGTAGATGAGCCAGGTGTCGATGGTGCCAAACATGAGGTCGCCCGCCGCCGCGCTCTCGCGTGCGCCGTCGACGTTGTCGAGAATCCACTGCACCTTGGAGGCCGAGAAATACGGGTCAAGCGTAAGTCCCGTGCGGGAGCGCACCAGCTCCTCGCAACCCTGTTCAACCAACGCGTCGATCGCCGGCGCGGTACGACGGCACTGCCATACGATGGCGTTATAGATGGGCTGGCCGCTCACGCGGTCCCAGACCACCGTGGTCTCGCGCTGGTTGGAGATGCCGATGGCGGCGATGCGATCGGAATGGATGCCGCTCTTAAACTGAACCTCCATCATCACGCCGATCTGGCTGGCAAGCACCTCCGTGGGATCCTGCTCCACCCAGCCGGGGCGCGGGAAGCTGGTTTTGACGCTACGACGCGCCTGGGCAACGATGCAGCCGTATTCGTCGACAATGGCCGCGAGTACCGAGGTAGTGCCGCAGTCGAGCGCCATGATGTAGGAACCGCCAAAGTTAAACGAGGCATCTTCCATGCCCAGGCTGCCCAGATTCAACGACATCGCTTACACCCTTCTATTGCATCGGGTCGGACAGGACCCGCTCGATCTCTGATGCGGGAAGTGCGCCTTGGCGCAGGATCTGGAGCCCGCCGTGCTGGAACGACACGATGGTCGAGGCGTCGCGACACGGGGTCTCACCGGCGTCGACGGCAACATCGACCCCCTCCAGGATGCGACCCTCGACGGCGGCAAAGCTTGCCGGCGAAGGCGCGCCGTGCGTGTTGGCGCTCGTGCAGGCAAGGGGACTGCCGCAGGCGCGGATGAGCGCTTGGACCACGGGAGAGGCCGAAGCGCGCAGGGCCACGGTGTCGTCGGCAGCGCGCATAAAGGTCGGCACGCAGGGGGCTGCCTTGACCACGATAGTCAGGGCTCCCGGCCAGCATCGTCGCGCGAGTACGCGGGCATCTTCCGGGATATCCACGCCATAGCGGTCGAGTGCTTCGACGCCATCGACCAGCCAAGCGACGGTTTGCGTGAGCTCACGTTGCTTGAGAGTGAAGATACGGCGATAGCCGGTGCCGAGCGCAGGAACTGCGGCGCCATTGACGGCAGCCTGCGGATCGCGCGGCCACGATGGGAATTCGCTTGTATCTTGGGGCACGGCGTCCGAGAAGGCGTTGACTGCCACGGCAACACCGTAGACGGTCTCGGTCGGAATCAAGGCCAGGCCGCCGCGGCCGAGCACCTCGGCCGTGCGCTCGACGGCAAGCCGATGCGGCTCGCGCGTTCCCTCGTATACCCGATAGACCGTCTGCATGTGTATGCCAGCCCCTTACGCTCCGGTGCAAGTTTGTTTACTGTGGGGCATTCTCGCACGAAACATTCAACCTATTTGCCCAGAGCGCATGTTGGTTTGGTGAGCGGCTCTAGTAGTCGGTGAAAGTGAGGGGGTTAATTGAAGATTTTTAGCGCGCAAGCGTAACGGTACGATCGGGAAACTCGATGCTTGCAACCAGTTTTCCGCCGAGGCTCTCTGCGTACCTGCTCAGCGTGTCGAGCCTCATCGAACCCAACTCCCCACGCTCGAGCTCGGATACACGTTTTTGAGAAACGCCCATCGACTGGGCGACCGACGCCTGTGTTAGATCTTTTAACCTGCGAATCTGAGCAAGCTTATAGGCTTCGATACGATCGCGAGTCCTCTCCTGCTCGGCGGTAATGGAGTCGCGTGTTATCCCGCGAGATTCCATATACTCATGCAGTTCCATCTCGATCGAGCCTCCTTACGTGGCGACGGTATATTTGCTCGGCCCTTGGAATGTTGATCGCATACCAACCGTTCCATTTTGCCCTTGACGATCCCGCTCGCGACTTATCACCCGCCAATAGCAATACCGCCTGGCGCTTGGGGTCAAAGGCGAAGAGGATGCGAATCACCTGCCCACCACACGACGTCACTCTCAGCTCCTTTAAATGATGAAGCTTCGAGCCCTTTACGCGGTCAACCAGCGGACGACCAAGGCTGGGACCTTCCTTCTCGAGCACCAAAAGGTCTGCATAAATCTGCTTCAGCGTAGCTTCATCCTGCTCATCAAGCCAAGGTTCAATGTAATCAAGCACGATACGGTACCGATGCAGCTGATTTGACATACCTTTCTCCTTCTATAGTAGAAGTTTTACGGTATATTGCAAGGACAAACTTGCGCAAATGTCTATTTATTCAGCTTAAATACGCTGTTTGGGCTCGGTGACGATGGCTCGAACGATGCGGGGACGATCGGTGAGGTCGTGGACGATACGCACGTCCGAAAGGCCTGCTTGACGACAGAGCTCGGCCGCGGCGTCGAGCGCGCCCTCGTAGAGCTCGCAGGCAAACAGGCCGCCGGCACGCAGCATGTAGGGCGCCGCGTTGAGCAGGCGGCGGAAGATATCGAGACCGTCGGCACCGCCCTCGAGCGCCAGATCGGGCTCAAAGTCCTTGACCTCATGCGGCAGCGAGCGCATGACATCGGTGGGGATGTAGGGCGGGTTGGAGACGAGTACGTCAAAGGTGCCCCACTCTTCGCGGGGAATGGAACTCACCAGGTTGGTGAGGCTGAAGGCGACCTCGTCGGACGTGAGGCCAAGCGCATCGCGGTTTTTGGTAGCAAGGTCGATGGCGCGCGGCTCGATATCGGTAGCAGTGCAGGTAACGTGCCCGCGGCGCTCCCAGGCAAGGGAGAGCGAAATGCAGCCCGTGCCGCAGCCGACCTCGAGAACGCGGGCAGTGCGGGGCTCGGCTGGGGCAGATACGTTAGCCTCGGCGACATCTTGCGCGGGAGTCGCCTGTTGGTCGTTGTCCTCAATGGCGATGCCGTATTCGTCGAGCTCGGGCTCGGGGGTTTCCATGGCCTCTGCTTCTGCCGCTTCGGCTTCTGCTGCCTGCGCGGCGGCTTCCTCGGCCTCGCGGTCGGCCAGTTCCTCGGCATAGGCGCGGCTACCGAGCACGTCGCTACCCAGCGCAGCCTCATCGGCGGCCGTCAGGTTGGCGGCACGGCGCTCGGCGGCCGCGCGTTCGTCAGCCAGCGCCGCCTCGGCTTTGCGGGCCTGCTCGACCTCATCGTTCCAAGGCAGCTCCACGCGCTGGCGGGCAGCGGCCTCGGGGCTCAGCACCTCGGCATCCAGATAGTTCAGAACTTCTTCGACGAGCATCTCGGTCTCGGGGCGCGGGATGAGCACACCGGGGGCGCACGCGACGTCGATCATGCGAAACTGCGTGCTACCGGTGATGTACTGCAGCGGCTCGCCCTTCGCGCGACGGACGACCGCCGCGTGCATGGTCTCGAGCTGCGCTGCGTCGAGCGTCTCGTCCATGCGCATATATAAGTCGATACGCGCCAGACCCGTAGCTGCGCACAGCAGCCACTCGGCAGAAAGACGGGGGTGCTCCTCGCCGCGCTCGGCCAGGTACTCCTTGGTCCACTCGAGACAACGCTTGATGGTCCAGATCTCGTTTGCCATGGGGCCCTCCCCTCTTAAGCGCCGGACGGCGCGCGAATGTCGGAGCAGATTGTAAGCGAGGCTAGCGCTTGGCAAGGGGCGATTGAAGGCGATTATCGAGAATCAGCCCAGAATTTTGCACCGGGCTCGCTCAAAGTGTTCATTCGCCGACGTCTAAATTTGCATTCGTCAAGCTTTTGGCAAGGTTGACCCAAAACTGACCAATATCTAACCAAGAACTTGCCACATCGCTTGACGCACGACCCATCAAAAATCGCTCCGCGACTTCTTGAACGATATTTTGAGCAATATTTTCGATAGCGGACTTATGCCATCAATTGCCTTAAGCAGGTAAGCAGCTCAAATGACATCACAGCCGACTGAATAAAATATCAAGGCAATGTCACCAATGACTCCCTACGAATCATTTGACAACCAAGGAAACGCCGATGTTTTGGCAATGTCAGCGAGCGACATCCAGAGCGAACAAGTTGGCATGAAAAAGGCAGGGCATAGACCTTCTGGTCATGCCTTGCCTTTTGAATGACAAATTGTCGCTCTGGGCGGCGCGCAGCGTCGAGCCGTTACGGCGTTTGGTAAAACGCTGTAACCTAAACAGCCTGTGCCAGCTTCTCGGCTCGCTCGGCGGCGGCGAGCGCCTCGATGACGGTGCCGAGCTGATCGCCCAGAAGGACGCCGTTGTAGGTGGAGTTGAAACCGATGCGGTGATCGGTCACGCGGTCCTGGGGCTGGTTGTAGGTACGGATCTTCTCGGAACGGTTGCCGTGGCCGATCTGGCTTTGGCGCTCGGCACCGAGCTCTGCCTGCTGCTTCTCGAGCTCCATCTCGTACAGACGGGCACGCAGCATCTGCATGCAGACCTCGCGGTTCTGGATCTGGGAACGCTGCTCCTGTGACTGCACCACGGTGTTGGTGGGCAGGTGGGTGATTCGCACAGCGGAGTAGGTAGTGTTAACGCACTGACCGCCAGGGCCGGAGGCGCAGTAGGTGTCGATGCGCAGGTCGGACTGGTTGATCTGGACGTCGATCTCCTCGGCCTCGGGAAGTACGGCGACGGTAGCCGTGGAGGTCTGAATGCGGCCTTGGGACTCGGTCTTGGGGACGCGCTGGACGCGGTGCACGCCGGACTCGTACTTCATAACGGAGTAGACGCGGTCGCCCTCGACCTTGAACTCAATGGACTTAAAGCCACCGGCCTCGCTGGGGCTGGAGTCGAGCACGGTGGTCTTCCAGCCGCGCGACTCGCAAAAGCGCTGATACATCTTGTAGAGGTCGCCGGCAAAGATGGCCGCCTCGTCGCCACCGGCGGCGGAGCGAATCTCGACGATGGTGTTCTTGTCGTCATTGGGGTCGCTCGGGATGAGCATGTACTTGATGTCTTCCTCGAGCTGGGGAAGCTTGGCCTCGTTTTCGGAGATGTCCATCTGGAGCATCTCCTTCTCATCGGCATCGGTGGTATCGTGCAGCATTTCCTTGGCAGCCTCGATGTCATCGAGCGCGCCGATGTACTCGCGCGAGGCAGCAATGAGGTCGGACTGGTGCGCGTACTCCTTGTTGAGACGCGTGAACTCCTTGATATCGGAGGCGACGGCCGGGTCGGAAAGCTTCTTCTCGAGCTCCTCGTAGGCCTTGATGATCTTTTCGAGCTTGTCGCGCATGACGGACTCCTTTATATGCGTGAAGGTGAAAATCGGCAGAATTGATGGGGCGCGGGGCGCCGCTGCGGGGGTAAGCCCAGCTAGAACATGTCGATCTTCAGATACATGCGCATCCCTTCGCGTATGGGGTACATAATTGCGGTCTAACCCATACATGATAGCGTGCGCAGGCAAACCTGCATATAACCCGCACGGAATGATTGGTGCAAACAAACCTGGCCCCATTGCACCAAGGGCTTGCTTTTTGGCTAGAGCGTTTGGAGTAGAGCGACGAGGAAGCGGATGCCCTGGAGGTAGGCGCGGCGGGTGATGCGCTCGTTGGTGCCGTGGACGCCGCGATCACACTCGTCGTCATCAACCACAAAGGCCGAGAAGCGAATGCACTCGGAGCAAATGCGCTGGTAGTTGGCAGCGTCGGTCGCGCCGATCACGGTCGAGGGGACAATCGCCAACGGCTCGGATGATCCGTTTTCCTCCGTCCCCTTTGGATCACGGAAATAGCGGGCGGCGATGGAGCGAACCGCCTCGAGTCCCGGTCCGCCGATGCGCGGAGACGGCGAGGGTTCGGAGCTGCCAGGGCCGAGCTCGACCTCGACACGGTCGGCGAGCCCCGCCTCGGCAACGGCGACGCGGCAGCGGGCCACGACATCGGCCACGCTCGTGCCCTCGAGCATACGGAAATTGATATTGGCCCACATATCCTGCGGCATTACGTTGGCGCCGGTGCTGCCACCCTCGATCTGCGTGGGCGCGCAGGTGGTCGTCACCAGCGGATAGAGCTTCTTGCTGGCGAGGCACTCGCGGACAATGGCATCCCCGTTGGCGGCAATTTCATCGGCCGTGTAGAGCCCCAACTCGACGAGTTGGGCGGCAAGCAAGTCGGTCACGCGCGTCGGCCACTCGATATCGCAGATTGCGGTGATGGCACGGCTCAGCACCTCGAGCGATGTGCCGCCGTAGGGGTTGGACGAATGCCCGCCCTCACTCTTCGTCTTGAGCACAATATCGGCGTAGCCCTTCTCGGCAAGGTCGGCATGCATAAGCCAGCCCTCGCCCGCGCCGTACTCGGCAGTTGGAACGATGCGGTAGTCACCCTCGTCGATCAGGTACTCAAGCTCAATGCCGCGCTCCTCGAGCGCGCGGCCGATGGCGCCTGCGCCGTACTGCGTAGTCTCCTCGTCCTGGCCAAAGGCCAGGAGCAGCGTGCGCTCGTGCCGCCAACCGTGCGCCAGCGCATACTCAACCGCCTCGAGAATGCCTGCGACCTGGTCTTTCATATCGATGGCGCCGCGACCCCAAATGTAGGTGTCGTCTACATGCCCGCTAAAGGGGGCGTACGTCCAGTCGTCCTCGGTACCCGGCACCACGGGGACCACGTCCATGTGACCCATGAGCACAACGGGCTTGAGTGCGGGGTCGGAGCCGGAAAGCGTCACCAGCAACGAATGATCGATGAGCTCGACCTTACCCGCTGTAAATACGTGCGGCCAGGCCTGCTGCATATAGGCGCGCAGGTCGTCGAACGGCTGCCAGTCCACCGCCTCGGCATCCATACTCGAAATGGTCGGAAACGACAGCACACGGCCCAGGCGCTCGCATGCGCCGGCCTCGTCTATACCGGCAAAATCATCCTCATGCGCAAAGAAGCGCCAAACCTCGGCCATGACATCCTTTCGATTGTGATGACGAGGGCCGCCCCACCGGAGCGGCCCTGCCACGTAAGCGTTTGCGGTCGGTTATTTGTCCTCGAGATAACGCGAGAGGAACTCGCGGGTACGCTGGTGCTTGGGGTTGCCAAAGAGCTCGGCCGGCGCGGCATCCTCGAGCACTACGCCCTTGTCCATAAAGACCACGCGGTCGGACACCGTGCGGGCAAAGGCCATCTCGTGCGTGACGACGACCATGGTCATGCCGTCGGCAGCGAGCTTGCGCATGACCTCGAGCACCTCTCCCACGATCTCGGGGTCGAGTGCGGAGGTCGGCTCGTCGAACAGCATGATCTGCGGATTCATGCATAGGGCACGAGCGATGGCAACGCGCTGCTTTTGGCCGCCGGACAGGCGACCCACGGCGGCGTGCGCGAACTTCTCGAGCCCCACGCTCGTCAGATGCTCCATCGCGACCTTCTCGGCCTCGGCCTTGCTCATCTTGTTGAGCGTGACGGGCGCGAGCGTGCAGTTGTCGAGCACATCCATGTTGTTGAACAGGTTAAAGCCCTGGAACACCATGCCGATGTCCTCGCGCAGCTTGTTGATGTTGCAGCGCTCGGCCGTGAGGTCCTGGCCGTGGAACCAGATGTGGCCCGCGTCCGGGGTCTCGAGCAGGTTGAGGCAGCGCAGGAAGGTCGACTTGCCCGAACCCGAGGCGCCGATGATGGTGACGACCTCGCCGGGATTGACGGACAGGTCGATGCCCTTGAGTACCTCGAGCGAGCCGAAGCTCTTGCGCAGGCCCTCGACGCGGATGAGCGGCTCATTGATCTGTGCGGCGGCCGCGGTGCCGGTAGTGGCGGTATCTGCCATGATGATTCTCCTCGTCTTGAGCCTAGTTGGAGCTGGGCAGCGTGACCGGAGCCTCGGCGCCGAGCTTTTTGCCAAAGGCCTCGAGCAGGCGGCTCGCCACAAGCGTCAGGATCAGGTAGACCACGAGCGCCACGCAGTAGACTTCCATCTGGCGATAGTACACACCGGCGACGGTGGTGGTGGCGTACATGAGGTCGAACACGCCGATAACCGAGAGCACCGACGAATCCTTGATGTTGATGATGAGCTCGTTGGTGAGCGCCGGAATCGCGTTTTTAATGCCCTGGGGGAACACGACTTTGCGCATGGCTTGCCACTGCGACAGGCCCAGCGAGCGTGCTGCCTCGGCCTGGCCGGGATCGATGGACTCGATGCCGCCGCGCAGGACCTCCATCATGTAGGCGGTGGAGTTGAGCGAGATGGTAACGAGGCCAGCGGTGAAGGTGCTCCAAATCTGGTTGGCCTGGGCGGTCTCGAAGCCCATGCCGCGCAAAACGGTGAAGCCCGCGTAATAGATGAGCAGGCCCTGGACCATCATGGGCGTGCCGCGCACGATGGTGGAGTAGACGGTCGCAAAGCCGCGGCCGATGCTCTTGAAGAAGCGCACCAGGTCGTTATCCACGCGGTCGAACGTCTGAATACGCAGGAACACGAAGAGCAGCGCCAAGAAGAATGCGATGACGGTGCCGAAGGTGGCAAGCGCGATGGTGATCTCGATACCGCGAATGAAGAAGTCGCCGCTCTTGTAGGTCATGTAGACCAGGCTCGACAAAAAGTCGCTGGGGTTAGAATCCGAGACAATGCTCACCTGCACCAGGTCGATAAACGACATGACGCAGCGGTCCACGAAAAAGATCGCCGCGATGGCGACCACGACGTAGCTGCCCAGGCGTGCGCCGCGGCGGAAACGCTCGGATGCGAACGGCGACTTTTCGCGATAGTCGCTCCAGTGCATAAGCTTGGTGACCAGCGCCGCCGCCGACACGACGAGCCACGCCCACAGGATTGCCCAAAGGCAATCTTGGAACACGCCCGTGGGAGCCAAGAAGCTCAGCGGCGTGGGGTTGCGCTGGCTAAACGCCAGGCCGAGCGCCGCGATAACGCTCGTGCCCAGGTATACATAACGGTGGTCGGCCTTGATAAAGGAGGCCAGACGATTGATGGTTTTCATGCTGCCTCCCTATGCCGGCTGGCGGTCGAGGCACGCGTCCCACATTTGGTCGCGCTCCTCTTGGCTAATGCCCTTGAGTGTCTTGTCGATGAGCTTAAGCAGCTTGTCCGAGCCCTTGCGGCAGCCGACGTTTGCCGTGACCTCCTGCTTAAAGCCCTCGCCCTCGGCAAATTGAATCGGCACGATACCCGGGTTTTGGGCCATATAGCCCTTCTCGTTCTCGGTATTGTAGGTCACGGCGTCGCAGGTGCCCTGCAGCAGGTTCGAAAACACCGTGGGGACCGAATCGACCGGGTTCTTGTGGACGACGCCCGGGATCTCGTCGATGACGGTATCGAGCATGGTGTCCTTTTGGCCGAGGACCGTTGCGCCGCTAAAGTCGCTGAGCTTGGTCGCATTTTGGTAGGGCGAGCCCTCTTTTACGAACAGGCCAAAGTAGCCGATGAAGTACGGGTCGGAAAAGCCGACGGACTCCTCGCGCTCGGGCGTGGCGCTCATACCGGCGATGATGAGGTCGATCTGGCCGTTGTTGAGCGAATCGATAAGACCCGAGAAGCTCTGCTTGACGGCAACGGGCTCGCCACCGAGGGCCTTGCAGACGATCTTGGCGATCTGCACGTCGTAACCATCAGCATAGGCGCCCTGCACGTTGTCGATGGGGATAGTGTACTCGCTGGCTTCGGAGACCTGCCAGTTGTACGGGGCGTAGGCCGCCTCCATGCCAATGCGGATCTTGTCCTTGCCGATCACGGAATCGGACAGGTCGTCGCGACCGCCGCCCGTCGTGGGCTGAACTACTTCCAGCGTGGAGGGGCGCTGGCAACCGGCAAGTGCGCCGGCGACGACAGAAGCGCTCGCAGCGAGAGCGCCACCCAAAAAGATGCGACGGCTGCATATCGGCTGTGGATGCGCGTCGCGTTGATGGGGAGAATGCATAATCTGCCTTCCCTGTTGAATCGTATGCTGACGACTTAACAGGATATACGCCAGCGACCAGCAGCGCAGCACAAGCTCGAAAAATTAATAGGCACGCGGTAGTCATTGGGGACGTCGATGTTTTGGCAATGCCGGCGAGCGACGTCCAGAGCGAACAAGTGGCATGAAAAAGACAAGGCATAGACCTTCTGGTCATGCCATGCCTTTTGAATGACAAATTGTCGCTCTGGGTGGCGCGCAGCGTCGACCGGCCCGCCGTTCGTCAGAACGGCGGAACCTCTAGAACAAGGTGACGCTAAAGCTACGTTTATCGGTAGCGCCGGGAGCCAAGGTGATGGTGTTGACCTTGTGCTCAAAGACGTCGTCCTCGGTGTCCATGGTGGTATGACCGGTCCAGGGCTCGAGCGCCACAAACGGAGCGTCGTTGGCGGCAGACCACACGCCAATGTACTTAAAGCCCTCAAAGTCGATCTTGACGCCGTGACCCGACTTGCGGCCGCGCAGCGTGAGCGTGGAGCCCGGGGTATCGGTGAACATGATGGCGTCGTTATCGAAGCTGCGGTGCGTGATGGGCAGCACGTCCGAGTTATCGGGAGCCTTGTAGCTGCCCTCAAACGTCATAAGACCGTCGGACGTGATGATGGGAGCCTCGTTGGTCCAAGCCTCGGTAAACGCCAGCTCGTAATCCTCGAACGCCTCATCCTCGGCACCGGGGGCGGGCACGTTAAATGCGGGGTGGCCGCCCACCGAGAACGGCAGGTCCACGTCGCCGGTGTTGGTGACGGCAAAGGTCTGCGTGAGGGTGGCGTCGCCGGTCAGGGCATAGGTCATGTTGAGCTTAAAGTGGAACGGAAAGGCCTTGAGCGACTCGGGCGTATCGGTGATCTCGTACGTTACCGAGGAGCCGTCCTCCGAAACCTCGACCAGCTCGTGCTCGACGATGCGCGCGAGTCCGTGGCGCGGCATCTCGCAGGTGCCGGCCGCAGACGTTGCCGTGTTGTTGCGCAGCGAGCCCACAATAGGGAACAGGATGGGCGCGTGCTTGCCCCAAAAGGCGGGGTCGCCCTGCCACAGATACTCGTTGCCGTTGAGGGCAAGGCTCGTGAGCTGGGCGCCCATGGAATCGATGGCCGCGGTGAGGCCGCCGCGCTTGATAGTAGTGACGGTAGACATGCTACTTCCTCCAAAAGTAAACAATAGTGTCGAGGGCTATTGTCCCACTCTTGGCGACGGGACGGGACGGCAGGCGATTATTGAGTAGCCATAGCGGAATGAGCGGGAGCGCCTACTGGGTATCCACGTAAAGGTCGAACCCGCCCTGCGGTGTGGTGTCGACCGTGTCGGGCGCCTGTGAGTTAAAGTTCACGGGGACCATGCGCTTTGAGGCACGGAAGCGCGTGCCGTCGGTGGCGACGGGCGGTTCATCGACGGTGAGCTCGTAGTCGCCGGGCTTGAGCTCGATGCCGTCACCAGCGGAATTGACGTATTGATACTCGTCAATCGTCTGCCCTTTGAGCGTGCGCCCCACGATGTGGATGAGCATTTGACTGTCGCCGCGCGCGGTGTCCCACGTCGCGCCGTCCTTGACCTCGACCGACACATGCACCGAGCGCGTGCGGCCGAGCGATTGCTCGACAGACATCTCGACCTTGGCGGCGTCTTTTCGCTGTTGTTCAACATGGCTCCAGACGTTTCCAATTACCGAGCATGCGATAACGCCGGCCATAAAGGCGATAAGGATGGGGCCGAGCGGCGAGCGACGTCCTGCATCTTCCTCGCGAGACAGATTGGGGCGACGTGTGGGCGCGGGCGCCTGAGCGCCCTGCGAGGGCACGTCGAGAATGCTGAAGGATGCCGTGCTGTCGGGGTCGATGGTGTGGCGCGGCTGCGGGGTCTTTGCCGGCGAGATAGACATGTCGGCTGGCTCGCCGAGCGTGGCCGTAGCGTCGGCCTTGGCCTCGTCTGCCTCGGCCTGGGCCCAAGCTTGTTCGAAGGTCAGGGGCTCGACGGGGTCGAGGGCGGCGTCCGAGTCGGCGGCGACGTCGTTGCCGGTCTCGTCCTCGTCGCTCGACACGTCACGCGGCGTGGGCTCGTCCCACTCCTCGTCCGGAGCCTCACCCTCGCTATACCACCATTCAAAGTTATCGATATCCATACGGGGCGCCCCTTAGGCCTCGCAAATAAACACTCGCTAGTCTTATACCCCCAGACGGCACCGAAGCTCACCCGAGCCAGACACGAAAACCGTCACAACATTCGACGCTTTTCCTCGTTTTCGAGATTTTCATCGAATGTTGTGATGGTTTGGGCGACTGGCCGGCAGCGCAATGTGACAAAGGGACTGCCCCTTTGTCACATTCTGTTAGAGTTGCAGGGATTGAATCCCGCTTATCAATGCGACATTGGAGTGACAACCTTGATCGCCGCAACCACGCCTAAAAGTAAGTCAACCGCCGCCGCGCTCTCCCCTGCGCGCACCAAGCTCTGCCTGGCGCTGCTCGTGCTGTTGGGATTCTCGCTCGGCTGCTCCGAGTTCGTGGTCATCGGCATCGAAAGTGACTTGGCAACGGAACTCGGCGTATCGCTTGCCACCGCAGGCCAACTTATTAGCGTGTTCGCACTGGTCTACGCTATCGCGACGCCGGTGCTCGCGCTCAGCACGGGGCGTTTTCGCCGCTACCAGCTGCTCGTGTGCTACAGCATCGTCTTTGTGCTCGGCAACCTGGTCATGGCGTTGGCGCCCAACTTCCAGGTGCTGTTCGCCTCGCGCATCATCCTGGGCTCCGTCTCGGGCGCACTGCTCGCCGTAGGCGTGACGTACATCCCTGAGCTTCTGTCCCCGCAGCAAACTTCGCTTGCCATCTCGGTAGTGTACGGTGCGTTTTCCGTGGCGATGGTCTTTGTGACCTCGATTGGCAAATTTGTGGCCGACACGCTCGATTGGCACGTGGCCATGTACGGCACGCTGGCCTTTGCCGTTTTGATCTGCGGAGCGCTCGTGGCGTTTATGCCGCGCGCCGGGCAAACCGACGAGCCTGCCACCTTTCGCGAGCAGGCGGGTCTGCTGCGCGAGCCGAGCATCATCACTGGCATGCTCATCTTCTTGTTTGGCGTGGGGTCGGTCTATGTGTTCTACGGCTACGTGACGCCTTATCTTGAGCAGGTGCTGGGCATGGGCACGGTCGAAGCCAGTACCACGCTTATGGCCTACGGCGTGTTCTGCCTGGTCTCGAACATCCTGGGCGGATGGATCGATGCGCGCTTTGGCATGAAGGCGCTGCTTGTGACGTTTGTGCTGCAGGCGGCGGCATTGTTTGGGCTGTTTGCCGTAGGCGCTGCCATGCCGCTCGCACTTGTCTTTGTCTTTAGCCTGGCGATGCTCATGTACCTGTTCTCGGTGTCGTGCATCACGCACTTTATGGACGTGGCACGCAGCCGCCACCCCAAGTCGATGGTGCTCGCGAGCTCGGTAGAACCCATGGCGTTTAATGTCGGCATTTCGTTTGGCACCGCGGTGGGCGGCGCCGTGGTAAGCGGAGCTGGCATTGCCTACGTTGGCGCGGTCGGTGCCGTGTTCTCGCTTGTGGCCTGGGCGCTCACGCTGGTGACGATTAAGTTGGCTCGCTGGGAGCGCAAGCGGGCGAGGGCGCAGGCGTAGATGCGATACTCGAGCTCGATGATGGCGATCGAAAGGAAACCGCATATGCAACGTGTACTGTTTATCTGCCATGGGAATATCTGCCGCTCGACGATGGCTGAGTCGGTGTTTACCGAGCTGGTGCGCCGCGCTGGACGCGAGGCGGAGTTTGTCATTGATTCCGCTGCAACGTCGACCGAGGAGATCGGCAATCCGCCGCATCGTGGCACCGTTGCCAAGCTGCGTGAAGTCGGGATTCCCGTCGTTGCGCACCGCGCCCGCCAGGTGCGTCGCGCAGAGTATGGTAACTGGGACCACATTGTCTATATGGATGCCGAGAACGCGCGAGGTCTGCGTCGCATTTTTGGCAGCGACCCCGATGGCAAGATCTCGCGCCTGCTCGATTGGACCGATCGCCCCGGCGACGTGGCCGATCCCTGGTACACCGGCAACTTCGATGCCACCTACCGCGATGTGCTCGCCGGCTGCACGGCCATGCTCGAGCAGTTATAGGCAAGCGAGCACGCGGACGCACGTGCCACGCCATCGGCATAAAACGAGCGTGGATGATCTCCCACTTTGAGCGTTCAAGCGCGCTCTAAACGGGAGAAAATCCACGCTCAACTACTCGTCGACGATCTCGGCGAGCCAGACGTTCAACGTATCGACCTCGGGACAGCAGAACTTTGCCGTGCCGGGCTCGTTGCCGGGCACGGTACCGCCATAGCGCAGGATGTCGATATAGGGAAAGCCCACATGGCAGGCCATGGCGCACATCTTGCCGCGGTCGCGGTCGAAGTCGAAGACGTCACCCGGCTTGTGCCCGTGATGACAGCGGCATGTGCCCAGCTGGTCCACGCAGCTAATGCGAATACGCGGACGCTTGCCACGCGGCGCGCCGAGCGGCTTGTTCTCGCCCGCCGCCTCGGTACTGCTCTCGTCGGCGTTACTCATGGTCAATCACATCCAGGCAGGCCTCGATGGGAAGGCCGGCGGACTTATCCTCCTGGTCGGCATTGCGCTCGATAAGCTCGGCTACCACGCGCATGGCATCGCTCGTCGCGCGCTGCAGACTCCAACCTGCCATAACGCGGCCGACGAGCACCGCCGAGAACGTGTCGCCCGTGCCCGGGAAGTAGACCGGGATCAGGTCGAAGGGAATCGTAAAGTACTCCCCCGCCACATGGTCGTAACCGATGACGACATTCGCACCGTCGACCACAGCGCTCGTAATGACCACCGACTTGGCGCCCAAGGCACGCACGGCATCCACAAGAGCGCGGCCCTTATCGGGCGTGATTTGCTCGGCAATGGGCGTATCGGTGAGCAGGCACGCCTCGGTGTAGTTTGGCACCGCATAGTCGGCGCACTCGAGCAGGCTGCGCATGAGGCCGATCGTGGACTCGGGCACGCCGGCGTAGAGCTTGCCGTTGTCGCCCATGATGGGGTCGACGAACACCTTGGTGCCCTTTTGCGCGCGACGGTGGCAGAAGTCCGAAATAATGCGCGTCTCTTCCTCGGTCACGATAAAGCCGGTGGAGATGGCGTCGAACTCAAAGCCGAGATCCTCCCAGATGGCGAGGCTCTGGCGCACGTACTCGGTGGTGTCATGGATGTAGAACTTGGGATAGTTGAGCGTATCGGACACAAGTGCCGTCGGCAGATTGTGGATACGGTAACCCATGTGCGACAGCACCGGCAGCATGGCGGAAAGCGCAACCTTGCCGTAGCCGCACATATCGTTGATCAGCAGCAGCTGAGTGTTCTTCATGAGGGTCTCCCTTGGTTCGGGCACGGCGCAGCAGCGCCACAGTGCGACTAAGTGTAGCGCAGGGAGCGTTTGCAGCGTCGAGCCGTTACGCGGTTTGGTAAAACCGCGTAACCACTAGTTTGGTACCTTGACATTCATTTCTCATGCTCCTAGATTAGTTAGGCACAAAACAATTCCACTACCTAACTAAAGAAAGGAGCGAAGATTAGATATGTGTGTTGAACCACACGCCCATCCGCATGAACCCGGCGACGACCCCTCGCAGCCGGTAGACGAGCCCGAGACTCAGTCCAAGGAGGACCGTCTCGCCAAGAGAATCCTCCATGGGCTGGGGTTTTGCGGCCATTACATGCATTTTCACGGCGGCGGCATATCTGGCAAGGCGCCTATTGTCTGCCTACTCGCCAAGCAGCCGACCGGCGAGCTGTCCCAACAGGAGCTCGGCATGCACTTCGACCTCAAGCCGGGGTCCCTTTCCGAGATTCTGTCCAAGCTCGAACTGGGCGGTCTTATCGAGCGCAGTCGCAATCCCAAAGACCGTCGGCAGCTCACCATTCGCCTGACCGATGCGGGATGGGAAAAGGCCCGCGTTGAGCAGGCAGCCCGCATTCGCTTTAGAGAGCAGGCCTTTAGTGCCCTCACTCACGACGAGCGCGAGCAGCTCGCCGAAATGCTCGAGAAAATCCGCGTAACCTGGGAGGAACTGGATGATTAAAACCCTCATGGGCAGCATCCGCGACTATATGAAAGTCACTGTTGCCACGCCATTGCTCGTGCTTGGCGAGGTGCTCTGCGAGATGCTGATTCCATTTATCACCGCCAACCTGATCGATGCCATCAAAGACGGCGCCACCGTAGCCGAGATGCTTCCCACCGCGGGCTTTTTGGTGCTTATCGCGCTGACGTCGCTTGCTTTTGGCGCCGCTGCCGGCGTCACCTGCAGCCATGCGAGCTGCGGCTTCGCTAAGAACCTGCGTCACGACCTGTTCTACAAGATCCAGACGTTCAGCTTTGCCAACATCGATGAGTTCTCGAGCTCCTCGCTCGTCACGCGCCTGACCACCGATATCAACAACGTGCAGCAGGCCTTTATGATGATCATCCGTATCGCCGTGCGCGCGCCGCTGGTATTGATCTTCGCCTTTACCATGGCATTTATCATGGGCGGCAGCGTCGCCATGGTCTACCTGGTCATCATTCCGCTGCTGGGCTTTGGGCTGTTCTTTATCATCTTTAAGGTGCGCCCCATCTTCTCACGCGTGTTCCACAAGTACGACGCCCTTAACGAGTCCGTCGAGGAAAACGTCACCGGCATGCGCGTGGTTAAGAGCTATGTGCGCGAAGACTTTGAGAAGGAGAAGTTCGCGACCGCCGCACGCGACGTCCAAATGGACTTCACCCGTGCCGAGAAGCTGTTGGCCTTTAACAACCCCATGATGAACATCTGCGTCAACGGCGCGTTCGTTGTCATCATCTACCTGGGCTCCAAGCTCATCATCACGAGCCAGGGCACCTTGTTCGACGTGGGCCAGCTCTCCTCGATCTTTACCTATGGCTTCCAGATTCTGATGAGTCTGATGCAGTTGTCGATGATCTTTGTCATGGTGACCATGGCCGACGAATCGGCACACCGCATTACCGAGGTGTTGGCCGCCGAGCCCACGATCGCCGATCCCGCCGAGCCCGTGCTCGAGGTTGCCGACGGCTCCATCGACTTTGACCACGTGAGCTTTAAGTACTCCGCGCATGCGAAGCGCCAGGCGCTCGACGATATCGACCTGCACATTAAGAGCGGCGAGACCATCGGTATTATCGGCGGCACCGGCTCGGCCAAGTCGACGCTCGTGAACCTGATCGCCCGCCTGTACGATGTCACCGAGGGCACCGTGCGCGTCGGCGGCGTGGACGTACGCAACTACGATCTTGACGCGCTGCGCCACCAGGTAGCCATGGTGTTGCAGAAAAACGTGCTGTTTAGCGGCACCATCGCCGAGAACCTGCGCTGGGGCGACCCGAACGCCACCGACGAGGAAGTCCGCGAGGCCGCACATCTGGCCTGCGCCGACGAGTTTGTCGACGGCTTCCCCAAGGGCTACGACACCTGGATTGAACAGGGCGGCTCCAACGTTTCCGGCGGTCAGAAGCAGCGCCTGTGCATCGCGCGTGCCCTGCTGCGTCGCCCCAAGATCTTGATCCTGGACGACTCCACGAGCGCCGTCGACACCAAGACCGATGCCAAGATCCGCGAGGGCCTGGCGAGCTATCTGCCCAACACGACCAAGCTCATCATCGCCCAGCGCATTAGCTCCGTGCAGGATGCCGATCGCATCATCGTCATGGAGGGCGGCCGCATCAAGGACATCGGCAACCACGACGAGCTGCTCAAGACGAGCGAAATCTACCGCGAGACCTTCACCTCGCAGAACAAGATGAGCGCCGAGGGCGAGGACGCGGGCGAGACCGCTGCAGCCGGCACCGAGGCATCTGCATCGCAAGCCCAGACCCAGGAAGGAGGCGAGGCACATGAGTAAGGCCGCTACCGCCGAGCGCGCACGCACCCGCAAGGGCGGCACCATGACGCGCCTCATCAAGATGCTCTTTGGCTTCTACCCGGTGCTTTTGCCCCTCGTCGTCGCCGGCGTGGTGCTCTGCGCCGTCATCAACTCCATCGGCGCGACGTTTCTCCAGAGCGCGCTGCAGGTCATCAGCGAATCATGGCAGTCGGGCGACTGGACGGCCGCGCAACCCAAAATTCTGAAGCTTGTGACTACCCTCGGCTGCATCTACGCCGTGGGCGTCGCGTCTTCGCTCTTCTGGAACCGCGCCATGGCCGTCATCACGCAGGGCTCGCTCGAGAAGCTGCGCGAGAAGATGTTCAACCGCATGCAGGACCTGCCGATCCGCTACTTCGACACGCATCAGCGCGGCGACATCATGAGCCACTACACCAACGACATCGACACGCTGCGCCAGATGATCAGCCAATCGATGCCCAACCTGCTCATGACGATCATCGTCATCGTCACCGTGTTCTTCATCATGTTGTATTACAGCGTGTGGATGTGCATGGTCATCATCGCCGGCGTCGCGTTTATGACCTTTATGACCAAGCTGCTCGGCTCCAACTCCGCGCACTTCTTTATCGCGCAGCAGACCGAGCTCGGCGTGGTCGAGGGCCATATCGAGGAAGTCATGAACGGCCAGAAGGTCGTCAAGGCGTTCTGCCACGAGGCCGCCGCCGAGGCCGACTTTGACGAGCGCAATGAGAAGCTCTTCGAGGTCTCGCAGAAAGCCAACATGTACGCAAACATCCTGATGCCGGTCCTCATGAACCTGGGCAATCTGCTCTACGTGCTGGTCGCGCTGGCAGGCGGTATCTTCCTGGCGCTGGGCGTGCCCAACCTGAGCATCTCGGGCCTGCCGCTCTCGATCGCCGTGGTGGTACCGTTCCTCAACATGACCAAGCAGTTCTGCGGCCAGATCGGCCAAATCTCGATGCAGATCAACGCCGTGGTCATGGGCCTTGCCGGCACCGAGCGTATCTTTGAGCTGCTCGACGAGGAGCCCGAGGCCGACGAGGGCTACGTGACGCTCGTCAACGCGCAGGTCAACCCCGACACCTGGGAGCTCGAGGAGGCCGACCACCACACCGGCATGTGGGCGTGGAAGCATCCGCACCGCGCGACCGGCGAGATCGAGTACGTGCCGCTGCGTGGCGACCTGGTCATGGACAACGTGGACTTTGGCTACACGCCCGACCACGAGGTGCTGCACGGCGTGTCCGTGTTTGCCAAGCCGGGCCAGAAGGTCGCATTTGTCGGCGCCACCGGTGCCGGCAAGACGACCATCACCAACCTCATCAACCGCTTCTACGACATCGCCGACGGCAAGATTCGCTACGACGGCATCAACGTCAACAAGATTCGCAAGTCCGACCTGCGCCGTTCGCTGGGCGTGGTACTGCAGGACGTGAACCTGTTCACCGGCACCGTGATGGACAACATCCGCTACGGCAACCTGGATGCGACCGACGAGGAGTGCATCGCGGCGGCCAAGCTCGCCGGCGCGGACGACTTTATCACCCGCCTGCCCGAGGGCTACGACACCATGCTCACCGGCAACGGCGCACAGCTGTCGCAGGGCCAGCGCCAGCTGATCTCGATCGCGCGCGCCGCTGTCGCCGATCCGCCGGCGATGATTCTGGACGAGGCCACGTCGAGCATTGACACCCGCACCGAGGCCATCGTGCAGGCGGGCATGGACAAGCTCATGGAGGGTCGCACGACGTTTGTCATCGCGCACCGCCTCTCCACCGTGCGCAACTCCGACGCGATCATCTGCCTGGACCACGGCCGCATCATCGAGCGCGGCAACCACGACGAGCTGATCGCCAAGCATGGGTACTACTACCAGCTGTACACGGGCGCGTTTGAGCTCGAGTAGGACCGGTTACTGACGGAGGGCGCCCCGGGGACGGGCGGGGTATTTCCTCCGTGCTCAAACATTCTCGCTGCGCTGCGAAACTGCGCGCGGAGGAAATGCCCCGCCCGTCCCCGGGGCGCCCTCCCGCGCGCAATCAGCCCGTCGTTTAGAACGGAATAAAAGTTAGTGAGGCCCTGGCCGGTGAACTGCCTCCCATTTCTTGGATACGAGAAATGGGAGGCCCTTTTATGGCTGGAAACGCTTTGTACGACGTCGGTCTGAGGCTGCGCGCGGCCGAGCTGTACGACATGGGGCGAGGC